>JBGAUM010000072.1:0-18270 GCA_044228625.1 Usitatibacteraceae bacterium
CCATCGGGCGCTTGGAAAATTTTCCTATGTGCTCGCCCCGCTGATCGTGATTTCCGGCGTCGTGGTCGAGCGAGACAGCCTCGTGCGCCTCGGCGGCAAGATCAATGAAGAGGCTTATTTCTTTGCCTATTTGGTCCCCGCATTGTTGCTGCTGTTCGCAGTGCTATACGGATTGGCCATGTACCATCGCAAGACCCCGGTCAAGCACATGCGCTACATGATCGGCACGGCGCTGGTCATGATCGATCCAATATTTGCGAGGATCCTGGATGTGCACATGGGCATCGGTTTCGGTGCCGGACAGTTGATCACTTTTGCACTGACCGACGCCATATTGATCGTGTTGGCATACGCCGACCGACGCAGTGGCGCACGCACATTTCCGATCATCCTCATGGGGTTTCTCCTGTTCCAGGTTCCCGCGTTTGTCGTTTGCCGGATGGCCTGGTGGCCGGACGTGGTACGTGCGTTTGCCGGGTAGTCGACCCGCAATCCGCCGAATGGGGGCCTAGGGAGGGCAGTCAGTGTCCGCCGACCAGTAATTGCACGAACAGCTGGATTTTCTGGGTGGCCTCGGGTTTGATGGCGGTGAATTCCACACCGTAGCGCGTGCGCCCCTCAAACGGTTGCCGCTTGACAACCTTGGCGTAGACATCCGTGACGCGATAGTCGACCAATCCAAGATGAAAATCGAGCTTGAGATCCGTGTGCATCGGCAGATCTTCCGCGGCCTGCATCAGCACGCCGTGGTACCCGATGTCGAGAATCATCGCGTCGATCATGTTCGGAAAAACAATCTTGTTCTCGATGCGCTGAACATTGCAGGCAATGGTGGCATTGACCCGCCGACTGCGCCGTGGATCCTGGCGGGGAGTGACCAGCCCGAGCGACGGGATGGCCAGCAATTCGCGAAGCGTGACCAGACCATCCTTGCCTTTGACGTGCACGTCCATCGGGGGACCGGTTTCTGCAAAAGCACCTGCGCGCGCGTAAGTGCTTTCACTGATCAGCACCTGTCCGCGGACCGTGAATGCCTCGATGCGCGATGCAAGATTCACCTCGTTGCCAATCACCGTGTACTCGGAATACGCCTCACTGCCAAAATTGCCGGCCATCACGCCGCCGGTATTGATGCCGATCCCCAGGAACAATTCCGGCTGGCCCTCCGCGCGAAACATTTCATTGAGACGCGCCATGGCGACCTGCATCTGCACCGCACAAGTGAGGGCGCGCTGCACATCATCCCCGCGGGTATGCGGCGCCCCGAACAGCACCATGATCGAGTCCCCCATGAACTTGTCGATGGTACCTTGGTGAAGGAACACCACTTCGCTCATGGCGGCAAGGCAACGGTTCAAGACGCCGATCACCACCGCCGCCGGGTGAGCGGCCGAAATCGAGGTGAATCCGCGCAGGTCCGCCAGCAAGATCGTCACCTCGCGCTGTTCGATGGGCAACACCTGCAGGTGGTGATCTGCGGCAATGGTCTCAATTACACGAGTCAACGCTGCTTCGGCGTCGGCCGACAGCGGGCTGCCTCGATCCTTGGTGATGATCGACTGAATCTGGCGAACCGCCTGTTTGGTGGGGTCATCCTTCATCAGGCCTCGCGGGGGGCGCGTAAGACGTTGTATTTGGTTTTCTTGCCGCCTTGCGCCTGTGGCGCGCGGCGGTTGCAAACTGTATCGCCAACAGCCCCCGAAACGAATCGGAGTTTCCCTGAAGCCGGGACGAAGCGGCTACGCCGCTCCGCCCCTCAACCCCTCAGCTGCGCGGCACGCCTTGGTCGTTGACCGTGATGGTCCGCCCGGGCGGGCTGGACATTTGCACGTGGTAGTCACGGCCTCGGAACTCATAGGTGACGTCGTAATACTCGGGCCGGTCGCTGGACACGTTTTCGCAGCGACGAACTTCATTGTTGAGGAAGGTGTTCCGGTCAGCCCCGGCACCTGACCCGATGGCCGCCCCCGCCACGGCTCCCGCCGCCGTGGCGGCATCCTTGCCGCGGCCCCCGCCGACTTGGTGGCCGATGATTCCGCCGATCAGGGCGCCCACGATGGCACCACCGACATTGGCCTGCGAAGAGCCATTGCTCGGCGCCTGGTATTCATTCCAGCATCGACGCTCAGATTGACGATAGACCGTTCGAACAGACGTCACTCGGGCCTCAAACAATCGCTCAGACGGGCGGCGGCGATATTCGTAGGCCGGCTGAGGTGTCGGGTCCGGAAAACGCTCGTAATTCCGGCTTCGCTCGATCGGTCTGACCGAGGAAATCCGGTTGTTCATCCCCAGCCGCTCCAGGGAATCGTAATTGCCGCGCCGCAGGACGACGCATTGTCCCCGAAAATTCGAGTTTTCACAGACTTCCCACAAACCACGTTCCACGATCACCGAGGATGCACGATCGTTGAATCCGGTATTCGCGAAGTTGGGGACCACCCGGTCGGCAAAGAAGGTGCGGCCCCGAAAGCCCTCACCCTCGTAAAAAGTGATCTGCGCGCCAGCCAAGGTGACCACGGAACCGGTTGCGATCGCGAGCATCAATTGCTTGAATATGCGTGTCATGCTTGCTCCTTTGCATTTTCCGAAAGATGGGGCTGCAGGCACTGCAGGCCATGCCTCGCGGCCCGACATGAAACGTCCCTCTCGTATGGACGCCCAAAGAATGAAAAGGAAACCGGGGCCGCCTGGGAACAACGCACAAGCCTTCGCCAAGGATTACCGTGCCTTCATTTTGATACAGTAACTGAAGTTCTGTGGGGACCACAATGCACACCTGCTTGACGCGCATCATTGTTGTGATGGGGCTGCTGCTCCCCATGAATTCCCATGGCGAGGTCTTGCGCTGGTCGTCTTCCAACGACATCACGACGTTGGACCCGCACGCCAATCCGGATGCGTTCAGCGACGGCATCCTGCATGACATCTATGAGCGCCTGGCCACGCGGGACAAGGATTTCAGTCTGGTGCCGAGCCTCGCCACCCATTGGCAGCAAATCAATCCCACCACGCTGCGCTTCTTTTTGCGGCCCAATGTCCGCTTCCACGATGGCAGCCTGATGACAGCGGACGATGTCGTGTTTTCACTTTTGCGCGCAATGCGACCGACCTCGGATCACAAGGAATTCATGGCGGGGGTCAGGTCGGTGGTCAAGGTCGATGCCATGTCCGTGGATGTCAGCAGCGAGAAGCCGCTGGCGCCAATGCTGGCGCATGTTTCCGATGTGGCCATCATGAGCAAGGCTTGGCTGGCAAGACATGGCGCCACGGAACCCCAAGACTATCGCGCCGACAAGGAAAGTTACGCATCCCACCATGCCGTCGGTACGGGTCCGTTCAGGTTGAAGTCCTTTGAACCCGGCGCGAAATTGGAGTTGCAGGCGTTTACCGGATGGTGGGGCAAGCCGGAGGGGAACGTCACGGAGGTAATTTTTCGCCCCATCAAATCCAATGCGACGCGTGTAGCAGCCTTGCTTTCCGGGGAAGTGGATTTGATCATCGACCCGCCCCCCCAGGACCTCGAGCGCTTGCGCATGCTGCCATCGATACGCATCGTGGCCGGCGCTGAATTGCGGACGATGCACATCACCTTCAATGTGTCAGATGCCGAACTCAAGTACGGCAATGTCAAGGGCAGGAACCCGTTCCAGGATCGCCGCGTGCGAAATGCGGTCGCGCTGTCGATTGACCGCGATGCCCTGCAACGAGTGGTTCTGCGCGGATTGGCCGTGCCCACGGCGAGCCTGGTGCCAAAGGGGGCCGTGGGTTATTCCGCGAGGGCGTCGGGCTATGGGGCGCCGGATTTGCCGCGCGCGAGGGCGCTGTTGAAGGAAGCCGGATACCCGAACGGCTTCAAGGTGACCCTGGATTGTTCCAATGACCGAGAGCAAGCCTGCGCGGCTTTGGCGGGCATGATCAGCAAGACGGGCATCGAGGTGGCCTTGAACGTTTCGCCGCGCGCAAAATTCCTCCAAAAAATCAGCACCACGCAGCGCGATTTCAGCATCTATCACTCCGGCATGGCGGCGTATACCGGAGACGCGGCCATGATGCTGGAGTCGCTGCTCCATACCTGGCGCGCCGACGGGCAAGGGTCCAACAATGCCTCGGGAATTTCAAGCCCGCTGTATGACCGGCTGCTGGCGGCTTCCAGTGGCGAGCTGGATCCAATGAAAAGACAGGCGATCTTCGAACAACTCCAACTGGCGGAACACGAGGAGCGTTTCTACGTTCCCCTGTACCAGGCGATTACCTCTTGGGCCATGCACCGCCGCGTGAATGTGGTCCATCGGCCGGATAACTACCTGGCGCTGACATGGGTCAAGGTCGAGAAGCGTTGACGGCGGCGCCGCGCATGGTTTTGGGCTGCACCCAGAATGACATGCATTGCCTCGTTTGCGTTGCTGGTTCACGCTTTCTTGCGCGGGTGCAACCATGAACAACCATCCGATCCTGGGCATCGGTTCACTCGGCGCGCGGTGGCCGACCTTGGACCCGTTTCTCTTTTGCGTCCACCACCGCGACGCCTATCCGACAGCCAACGGCGCGTTTGGCCCGCGGGCCACTTTGGCAGGCCGCAACATCGGACAGGATTTTGCGGGGATTGACGGTTGGAACATGTATCACGGGGAAAAAGTACCTGGCTTTCCGGCCCATCCGCATCGCGGCTTCGAAACCGTGACACTGGTGCGCCAAGGGGTCATCGACCATTCCGATTCGTTGGGTGCCGCCGCTCGGTTTGGTGCAGGTGACACCCAGTGGCTCACTGCGGGTCGCGACATCGTGCACTCGGAAATGTTCCCGCTCCTGAATCAGCAGGCGCCGAACCCGTTGGAATTGTTCCAGATCTGGCTCAATTTGCCCGCACGAAGCAAGATGGCAAACCCGTACTTCACGATGTTCTGGGCGGATGACATCCCGAAAACGGTGCATGTCGACCGATCGGGTCGCTCGACATGCATGACGCATGTGGCTGGTGCACCGCGGGACCGCGCCCTCCAAATGCCGGCACCCCCGCCCGACTCGTGGGCTTCGCAGGTTCAATCTGGACTCGCGATCTGGACGCTTCATATGGAACCGGGTGCGGAATTGACGCTTGCACCTGCCAGCGACGCAAAGGTCAATCGTTGTTTGTATTTCTTTCGGGGACCGGCCATTGACATTGCCGGAAAACGATTGGACCAGCATGCCGCAATCCAACTGCGCGCGGACCATCCGGTGATCCTTGTCAACGGCGAGTCGGCGGCTGAATTCCTGCTGCTTCAGGGCCGCCCGATTGGAGAGCCTGTGGTGCAATATGGGCCGTTCGTCATGAACACTCGCGAAGAAGTCGAGCAGGCGTTTGCCGATTACCGGCACAACCAGTTTGGGGGGTGGCCCTGGCCAGCCCCCGATCCCGTTCATCAACAGGCGGCGGGTCGATTTGCGCGACATGCAAACGGCACGACGGAATACCCTGCGAGCAGAAGCCAGGTCGCGCGCTGAATCTCTTGGCAGAATGGCGGTATCCAACGCCCGATTCCATCCCATGCCCGCAAAGACGATTCGAGGTTCCATCTGGCGCACCGGTGCGCGAACGGTCCACAAATGGCTGGCGTTGCTGGTGGGCTTGCAAGTGGTGATTTGGGTGATCGGTGGGTTCGTATTTGCCATGCTGCCCTTTGAATCATGGGTCAAGAGCGGGGAGGTGGTTCGCAAGTCAGCCAAGCCGACCCTGAATGAAACGACTGTCCCATTGGAAAGGATTGCGGAAACTTTTCGACCGCTGCAGTCTCTTGAGTTGGTGGGTCAAGGGAGCGCGGTGTATTACCGGGCGACCCGTCCCGACGGCAAGAAATTCCTGGTTGATGCCGCCACAGGCGGGCGCGTGGAGCCGATTGACGAACCCATGGTGCGGAAAATGGCTGCAAATCTATATTCCGGCAGCGGCTCGATTGAAAGCATCAAAAAGATCGAGAGCGTTGAGCGCAGATGGGGGTTGGTTGATGAACTGCATGGCCAGGTGCCGGTTTGGCGTGTGACCTATGACGACCCATTTGCGACGCGGCTGTATTTCTCCACGGAGTCTGGTGAATTCCTTCGCGCCCGCAACGACACTTGGGTGTTTTACGACTTCTTCTGGCGTTTGCACATCATGGACTATGGCAACGGAGAAGACTTCAACAATGTCTTCCTGAGGGTGCTTGCCCCCCTGGCGCTGGTATTTGTGGGCAGCGGCGTATTGTTGGTCTGCTTTGTCCGGTTTCGCCGGGGTACACCCAGGCATCAGCCATGAACCAAGCGCAACCTAGGGCGCTGCCGCCACTTGGAAATCCTCACGAGCGATACGAGGGGCTGGATGTGTTGCGTGGACTGGCTGCCGTGTATGTCATGCTTTCCCACTACACATCCTACTGTCTCGACAAGTTCGGCTCTACACCGTTTCATGTTGTGCGCGAAACCGGTGAGTATGCTGTCTGGCTTTTTTTCATGATTTCGGGATTCGTCATCTTCTTTACGCTCGAACGAAGCCGAACCGTGGCTGACTTTGCAGTCTCTCGCGTCTCACGCCTCTACCCTGCGTATTGGTTCACATTG
Organism: Usitatibacteraceae bacterium; assembly: GCA_044228625.1. Lineage (GTDB taxonomy): Bacteria > Pseudomonadota > Gammaproteobacteria > Burkholderiales > Usitatibacteraceae > UKL13-2. The sequence continues at coordinate 6,580 of JBGAUM010000072.1, forward strand.
ACATTCGGTGTGGTGATGGAGATCTTTTGGTTTCAGAAGGACGTGTTTTGGCTGACGGGTTACCTGGTCAACATGACCATGTTCCAGGAATTCCTTGGCTTTCCACATCATGATGGCGTCTATTGGACGTTGACAGTTGAGCTGTCCTTTTACTTGCTGATGGCGCTCCTGCTTCGAGTCGGCCGACTGGCCTTGATTGAAATCCTCGGTACCGTCTGGATTGCGGTCGCGCTCGCGATCGTCGCGCTCGATCATGGAGTCGGTTTGGCATTGCCCAAGTGGCTGGTGCGAAGCCTGATTTTTTCCCACTTTCCGCTGTTCTTCGTCGGAATTCTGATTTATCTCAACCGGGTCCACGGGTACAGCGTTCGGCGGGTTGGCTTGATGATCCTGAGCGTGTCTGCCGTTGGCGTAACGCTTGGTCCGGTGCATGCGCTGGTAGCCGCCCCTCTCGCAGTCCTCGCAACTTTTGCCGTCAGCAAACGAGGACATCTGTTGGTCAACCGGCCGCTGTTGTTCTTAGGTGCAATCTCATATTCTTTGTATCTGTCGCACCGTGTTCTTGGTTATGCGCTCCTGACTGACTTGCACCGCCGCGGCTGGAGTACGCCTTCGGCGCTCGCATTTACGATTGCCATGGCTCTGCTTTTGGCGACGCTGGTCACTTTTTTGGTTGAACGGCCCTCATGTGCTTGGCTCCGCACACGGTATCGTAGTTGGCGTTCAACGCGTGCGATCAGCGCTGAGTAGGCGCATCATTTGCAGGTGTTCACCGCCCGGGAGTCGCCATGAACGCCAATTCAAAACTTTCGTTTGCGCCGAACGGAGATTGGGGTCGTGCCTTGTGTGTCTTGGCTCTTGCCGTTTGGCTGGCGGCCTGTTCTGACCCCAAGCAGAAACAAGTAGAGTCACTTGAGCGTGCAGTTGAACAAGTCGCGCGGGTACTTGGCGATGCCAGTAGGAATCCAACGGCTGCGGCTGCGCTCCAGAGCAACTTGGAAGGAGGCGGCACCCTGTTGAGCTATCTCGCGGCGAGCCTGCCGGACAATTTCACGACACGCATCACGGCGGGCAAACCTGCCGTTGCGTGGTCGATCGCCGTGCGTGATGGACAAGGCCAATATGATGTCATCGTTGAGGGATACGGGGACGATTTGGGACAGCCGCTCATGACAAGAAATGCAAAAACCGGGCCGCCTCCGATGCCGAAATAGGATCCTGCACGGCCGCAATCCGGCATCCTCAGGCGCCAAAACTGCTCGGGGAAGAATACCATTGCATCGTCGCTGTCATTTTTAGACTCGATGCAGTTGCATATCAATTGTCTCCGGGAGTCAAGGTGGCTGTTTGGCAGAAAGGCGAGAGAACGATGACGTGCGGGTGAAGGCCGGATTCGATACCCGTCTCATGCAGGCGCTTGTTGCGCCAAGTGATTGGTGCGTGTACATCGGACTCTGGCGCTCGATGCGGACTGCTTCAAGAATGGGTCGCGGGGATCCTAGGCGATCACTGCAAGCGCACCGCCACATCAAAAATCCAGGTGCGGCGAATCTCTACGACGTCGAAGTCGCGCGATAGCTCGGGGGGAAATGGCGGATATGGTGCATGTGAGTGCACAATCCTGCGAATGGCTTCATCAATGTCCGGTGCCCCGCTTGACACCACGAAGGTCACGGACTCGATCGTGCCATCGCTTCGTACGGCCACGGTGACCATCGGACTCGACGGCTTGGCGCGGGTAATGCCCTTGATGACTTCCGGAAGCGTGTTGAGCTGGATCCTGCGCGCCCAGGCTTCCGCGTAATTGACCAGCGCTTCGTTGGGGTCCGCGCGGCCCCAAAGACGCACCCGGCGCGCGCTGCTGAGCGAAAGCGGCAGAATCGGTTTGGAAGCTGCAAATTTCGCGCTCTCACGCTGCGCCGCTTCCTCTTCTAGGATGCGAGCCATATTGCGCCGGCGTGCCTCGCGCCGCGCATCTTCGTCCCTTTCCTCCTGCATGCGCGTGGATTCAACCTTGGCGGCGGCTTGCCGGGCGACTTCCAGCCTCTCCGATTCGCGTCGCGCGGCTTCCAGCCGCTGGGCTTCGCGCTGTGCTGTTGCCGCGCGTGTGGCCTCCAGCCTGAGCGCCTCGACGCGCGCCGCTTCAAGGCGTTGCGCCTCCTGCCTTAGCGCTTCCTGTCGTGCCGACTCGACCCTAGCGGCTTCTGTCCGGGCGGCCTCAATGCGCTCGGCCTCGATCCTTGCTGTTTCGATCTTTGCAGCTTCTGCGCGGGCAGCCTCGACACGGGCAGCTTCCCGGCGTTCGACGTCCTGGCGTTCTGCGAGCAGTCGTGCTGTTTCTAGCCGTTGCAATTCGAGCTTCGCTGACGCGATGCGGGCTTGTTCCTTGCGTTCGTTCTCCATGCGCAAGGCTTCAGCTCGCGCAGCGTCCGCTTTGGCGATCTCGCGGCGCTCGGAATCTAATTTTTCCTCAGCCGCCTTGGCGGCATCCTGAGCCGCGCTGACATCTCGTGAAGGAGTCGAAGGCACCGCAAACGAATTGGGCACGTTCGGCGAATTTGAGGTCAGGAAAGACTCGGTGACGGGGTCTGCGGGAACCGGCTTGGGAGATTCTTCCACTGGGGCAGTGGCGACGTCGGGTTTGGTTTCGGGCGCGCGGGTTGGCGCTACGCGTGCGACGGCCTCGCCCTTTCGTTCGGCAAGTTTTATGCGCGCTGGCGGTCCAGACTCGGTTGCCGCGGGCTCATTCGTGGAACCCGGACTTGCTGCCGAAATCGCCTGGGCGGAAAAGGCGGACGAGGGTGCGGGTGTCGTTAGCGCTACGTCCCTGATCCTGTGAGGCATTGGCAGCTGCGGATCCGGCATTGGCTCCTGCGGAAGGTCTACCGGACTCGGCCGTGCCAAAAGGACCCGCAAGGCAGGGGCTTCAACTCGCCGCTCACGGAATTTGACTGCCAAGCCGAGCCACCCGGTTCCGCCGCCGTCAAACTGCACGCTCAGAAGCAGGGCATGGCACAACACCGAAATGAGGATGGGTGGCCAGAGCCGCCGATTGGTTTGGATGGTTCGATCCCGTGGGTTGGAGTCGTGCCTACATCGTCTCGAGCCGCTGCTCCACACCGGTCAGCCATCGCGTGTAGAGCCGATCCGCCACGCGACGCATCGGCTGCAGGTGCGAGGATATGCCCTCCACGATGCGGTCCGGTGGCTCCACGCTGGGGGAAGGCGGGACCCGCTCTGCATCCCAGTCATTGCACCATTCCCGGACCATGGCCGGCGTCATTTCGACATGGCATTGCATGCCCAGGGAGTCGCCAATGACAAAGCCCTGATGGGCACACGCGTCGCCTGCCATGATCCGGGTTGCGCCGGGCGGAATCGAAAACGTGTCGCCATGCCATTGGAAAACGCGAAACGATTGACCGGCATAGTCCCCGAGCCATTCGCGCGCAGCGGAGTTGTTTTCCGCCAGCACCGGTTGCCAACCGATTTCCTTGACCGGATTGGCTGTCACTTCTCCCCCAAGCGCCTTGGACATCAGCTGCCCACCCAGGCAGTGTCCGAGCATCGGCAGGCCTTGCACATGCGCAGCGCGAATCAACGCCAGTGTCTTGGGAATCCACGGCAGCGCATCATTGGCGCTCATCGGCCCGCCCATCAGAACCATGCCCGAAAAATTCTCGGGAGACGCCGGCAGATCCTGTCCCTCGTCGATGGCCACAAGGGTCCACACCACAGAGTGGTGTTCGAGAAAGCTGGCAAAATATCCCGGCCCATCGTCGGCGGAGAAGCGCAGTATGAGAATTGGTTTCATGCACAGGATTTTACGCGGGCACATTTCTCATGTCGGGGTTTGTCTGGCTGCACTGCTAATGGGCCACGATGCGCTTGCGATCAGCGTGAACCTTGTTGGGTTGTTCCCGGGCAAGGCAGTGGTGGTCATCAATCAAACGGCGCCGCGCACCATGTCCACAGGGCAAAAGACTGCCGAGGGCGTCACATTGGTTTCGACCGATTCCGACAGCGCCGTTTTCGATATAGAGGGCAAGAGGGAGACCTTGAAGCTGGGAGAGCCCTTTTCTGCACCTTCATCAGGCACGCCGGGAAGCGTCACCATTGTTTCGGATGCGCAGGGGCACCACTGGGTCAACGGGACCATCAACGGACGTTCCATTCGTTTCCTGGTGGATACCGGTGCGACTTTGGTGGCCGTCCCGGCTGCATTTGCGAGAAGTGCGGGAATCGATTATCTGAAGGGTGCGCGCGGCACCGTGCAGACTGCCAATGGCGCCGCCATTGCCTACCGCGTCACATTGAATTCACTGCAGGTGGGTGACATCACGCTGCACCAGATCCACGCGACAGTGATGGAAACCGGCCTTGATACCGCGTTGCTTGGCATGAGTTTTCTTTCCCGGACAGAAATGAAACGTGACACCAACGGGATGGTACTCACCAAACGCTTCTAAGGGCGAGGATCAGCAAAGACGGGGCGTTTGGACCTTTTTTGGCCTAAAGGCCGCGCCAATCCTTGAGTTTTGCTGCGCGTCGGACACTTCCGGGCACACCCGGAATCCGGCAACCCGACCACGGGTGTCGCGCAGGCATTCAATAGACCTGCCATAGAGCATCGACAAGTTTTCCTCATTCAGGATTTCCGGAGCCGGCCCGACCAGCGGCGCTTGCCCGCACCTGACGAGCAGTGCATGGGTCGCTACTGCGAGGGCATGGGAGGGATCGTGAGTTGAAACGATCACTGCGCGCGCATTTGAGGCCAACCCTTGCAGGATTCCAAGGATCCTCGTCTGGTTGGTCACGTCCAGATGCGCGGCGGGCTCATCGAGAATCAGCAAAGGGGTCTCCTGCGCCAGTGCGCGCGCGATCAATACCAGTCTTTGTTCTCCCCCGCTCATTTTGTCGAACGACTTTGCGGCAAGCGCCGCCACGCCAACCTCACGCAATGCCGCCAGGGCAGCGTCATGGTCGCCAGCGCCGGGTGTTGAAAACAGACCGATGCGTGCTGCACGCCCCATCATGACCATCTCGAGGGCTGTGTAGGACAACTCGCCGGCGATTGATTGTGGGACGTAGGCCACTTTTTGTGCGCGATCCTTCACCCCGAGGGAGGTCAACGGCGTTCCGCCAAGTTGCACTTCACCCCCAAGCGCCGGAATCAATCCCAACAGCGTGCGAATGAGTGTGGTCTTGCCGCCGCCGTTGGGCCCCAGCAAGGCAAGCACTTCCCCCTGTTGTAGTTGCAAATCAAGCCCAGAAGTCAAAGGCGAGGCACGGTAACCGCAACTAAGGTCTCGCGTAGAAAGCACGGGCGCTGTCATGTCTGGCGCCCACGTGTTTGTATCAGCAAGGCAAGGAATAGCGGTGCACCGATGAGCGCGGCAATCACCCCAGGCGGAATTTCGACAGATGGGTGCGCGCGCGCCAGAGTGTCCACGCCCAGCATGAACGCAGCACCGAGGACCAAGGACAAAGGCAGCAAGCGTGGGAATCCCGGCCCGACCAAAAGCCTTGCGGCGTGAGGAACTAGCAGTCCAATCCAGCCGATAACGCCGGAAATCGAAACGGCGGCGGCGGTCACCAGCGTCGCTGCAGCGATCAGGATTGCACGCAGGACCGGTACGTTGATGCCCTGTGAGCGCGCCTCATCGTCGGGCACAGACAGGACGTTGACGCGCCAACGCAGCACGTAAATGGGCAGGAACCCAAGGATCATGACGGGCGCTGCCATAGCCAGGTCACTTGGTGTAATTGCCGCCAAGCTGCCAAGGAGCCAAAAGGTCATGGCGGGCAGTTGACCGTATGGGTCCGCAACATACTTCAGCATCGCGACGCCCGCACCCATGAGCGTGCCGACGACCACGCCGGTCAAGATGAGAGTCAGAACAGCGTCATGCCCGCGTACCGCGCTGCCGATGGCATAAACAAGCGCGACAGCCAGCAACCCTCCGGAAAACGCGAACCCTTGGATTGCGAGAACGGGCAGGGCGAGAAAGATGGCCAATGCCGCGCCCAAGGCGGCACCGCTGGACACGCCAAGCAGGTCCGGTGAGACCAAGGGATTTCTGAATAGGTGTTGGTAAAGCGCACCCGCCCCGGCCAGCGATGCGCCAACGAGCATGGCAGCAATCACACGTGGTCCGCGAATGTGCCAAAGGATGACCCCTTGCTCGGCAGAAAGGTTATTTTCCAATCCAACCACTTTGCCCAAAATGGCACGAAAGAAGTCCGTGAAGGTAATTGCTGAAGGGCCGGAACAAAGCGCCCAGAGTGCTAGCGCGAGCAATGTCACCGACATCCACGCAATAACCCGCTCAGGTGAACGGCCGATCATTGGCTGGCCGCGTTCAGGATCACGCGTTCCATTTGACGGTTCCCAATTCACATACGTCATACCCCGCGAGCGACTTTGCGTAGCGTTGGAAGCTGGTGCTTCGGGTAAACGAAATCAGTCCTTGCCATGGTGCATCGAAGTAGCTTGCGCGCAGCACCGCAATGTCCAGGCGCTCGGTGGCGAGCGGCAGAAAATCAAGTTGGAACTGCTGCGCCACTGCGCGCACGGCAAGGCCGGCATCGGCACGGCCGTCGAGGATCATGGCCGCCACGTCGGACTCGGTCTGCGCCGCCGGGGTCACGACCTGCAATGTCTCGTGCGAAACGCCCGCCTCCTGCAACAGTTTCAGGAACAGCAGGTAACTGCCGGCCGATGTCGGCCGTTCGGCGACACGCACTTTGGGAGACTTGGCGCGCCTCAGGTCCGCGAGCCGATTGATGCGCTTTGGATTGCCGCGCGCGATCAGCAGGCCCTGTTCGCGCTTGGCCCATTCAATCAGCACGCAGTCCAGGTGCGCGAGGCGGTCGCGCGCAAACTCGATGTTGCGATCCGCACGTGGCGCCGCACTGCGCGATGGTGGATCCGGCAAATGCAGCGCGGCTGCACAGGCACTTCCGGCAGCCAGGCGTTCAACGCCGTCCAGGCTCCCGTAGCTCATGGTGGCCAGTCCCGATCGCGACTCGCGCACAGCCCACTCGAGCAAGGGGTCCGAGCTGCCGGCAATGATCGCTGGTGCATGGCGCATCGAAGGCAGTGCAAGATCTGCGGTGTTTTTCCTGACCCACTCGTCCACCAGTGCGCGAGGGAACAGAAGTTTGCCGGACACCCGCGAATGCGGTATGGCCCCTTGCGCGACCAGGTCGTAGACCTTGCGCTCCTTGAGCCTGAGGTAGTCGGCGACTTCCTTGGTGCTCAGCAGGGGGCGCATACGAATCGGAATAAGCTGTTCATTACTGCAGGAAGTTGCATTATTTCCGCTAAACGGAATTCATGCAATGCACGCTTTAGACTGGCGACATGCCCGAACTGACGCAGGCGCTCTCGCTGGCCCTTTCATTGATCCTTGGCGCGGACGCGCAGTTGCTGGCCATCTCCGCGCTTTCGCTGAAGGTCTCCGGTGTGGCTGTGGCAGTGGCCGCGCTGCTGGCATTGCCGCTTGGGGCGTGGCTTGCGCTGGCGCACTTCCGGGGCCGTGGTGCAGTCATTGCCTTGGTCAACGGCCTGATGGGCTTGCCACCGGTGGTGGTGGGCCTCCTCGTGTACCTGCTGCTGTCACGCGCCGGCCCGCTGGGCACTTTGGGTATCTTGTTCACACCGGCAGCGATGATGCTTGCGCAGGCGCTGTTGATCCTGCCCATCATTGCCGCCTTGACGCGCCAAGTGGTCGAGGATGCGTGGGTCGAGTACCGCGAGCAGCTCCTGTCGCTGAATGCAAGCCGGGCGCAATGCATGCGGGCCCTGCTGTGGGACCTGCGCTTTACGCTCGTGACAGCCGTGCTGGCCGGATTCGGGCGCGCCATCGCCGAAGTGGGCGCGGTGATGATCGTCGGCGGCAACATTGACGGCGTAACGCGGGTAATGACGACAGCGATCGCGCTGGAAACCAGCAAAGGCGACCTCCCGCTGGCCCTCGCCTTGGGCGGCGTGCTGATCGCGATGGTGGTGGTCATCAATCTGGCTGCCCAAGCGATCAAGTCGCAGGCGATGAGAAAACATGGCTAACCCCCCGCCCGCTGCCCGCATCCTTCCGTTGTCGGTGGAGAACCTGTGCTTCCGCGTCGGCGGCGTAGAAGTGCTCGAAGCCGTATCGCTGACCGTGATGCCGGGCACGCGCACGGTCGTGCTCGGCGCCAACGGTGCGGGCAAGAGCGTGCTGATGAGGCTGCTGCACGGGCTTCTCACGCCGACGGCCGGTCATGTCCGATGGTCGACAAGCGATGCGCAGACGGTCCGGCGTGCACAGGCGATGGTCTTTCAACGGCCGGTGATGATGCGGCGAAGCGTGCACGAAAACGTGGCGTTCGCACTCAGCCTTGCGCACTCTCAGGGCATCGAGGCGGCAGCCGCCGCCGCGTTGGAGCGCGTGGGCCTCACCCGACTTGCGGATCGCCCTGCGCGCCTTTGCTCCGGCGGCGAACAACAGCGCGTGGCGCTGGCGCGCGCCTGGGCACTCGCCCCCGAAGTGCTGTTCCTGGATGAGCCCACCGCGAGCCTGGATCCGGCCGCAACGCGCGCCATCGAGGAGACGGTGCAAGCCATGCACGCGGCGGGCACCACCATCGTGATATCCACGCACGACCTTGGCCAGGCCAGGCGCCTGGCCGACCGCGTGTTGTTCCTTCATCGCGGGCGCTTGGTGGAGGACGCGCCGGCAAAGGATTTCTTTCAGCAACCCGCGTCGCGCGAGGCGGCGGCATTTATCCGAGGAGAACTGTTATGGTGAGATACGTGGCATTTGCAATCGCAATGCTCGTCTTGGCCGCAGGAGGCGCGTGGCCGGCGGCGGCACAAGAGAGGTTCATCGTGGTGGCGTCCACCACGTCCACACAGGACTCGGGCCTGTTCGGCCATTTGCTGCCGATCTTCAAGGCCAGGACGAACATCGAGGTGCGCGTGGTGGCGTTGGGCACCGGACAGGCATTGGCCACGGCCCGGAAGGGTGATGCGGACGTGGTGTTCGTGCACGACAAGGTGGCCGAAGCCAAGTTTGTCGAAGAAGGGTTCGGCATCGATCGGCGCGAGGTGATGTACAACGATTTCGTCATCGTTGGCCCGAAGTCCGACCCAGCCAAGGTGGCCGGCAAGGACGTCATCGCAGCACTGAAAAAGGTCGAGACTGCCAGGGCGCCGTTCGCCTCGCGCGGCGACAAGAGCGGCACGCATGCGGCGGAATTGCGCTACTGGAAGATCGCCGAAATCGACCCGCAAAATGGCAAGGGCACTTGGTACCGCGAAACGGGGGCGGGGATGGGTCCGACACTCAACACGGCCAGCGCGATGAACGCCTACGCGTTCACGGATCGTGGCACGTGGCTATCGTTCAAGAACCGTGGCGAACTCACCATTTTGGTTGAAGGCGATGTGCGCCTCTTCAACCAGTACGGAGTGATGCTGGTCAATCCGGCCAAGCACCCGCACGTAAGAAAAGAGTTGGCCCAGCAGTTTGTCGACTGGCTCACCGGTCCCGAAGGCCAGTTTGCCATCGCTGCGTACAAGGTCGAGGGGCAGCAGTTGTTCTTTCCGAACTTTTCGTCTGGTCGATGAGTCTCCAGCGTCGCGAGTCCAGCATCGGCGCGCCGTTCCGGCCGAAAATCTTCGGGAAGCCGCGCCAGTAATCGTGTTTTTACACCTCAACCCGCGGAATGAGCCTTACGACGCGCGCAAGGCCGCTTCAGGCGGACGGGCCGATCACGTGAATCCCTTCGCTCAAGAGCGACACAGCGGCGCCTGCCCCGAGCATGACGCCATTGCGATGGGCCACATGGGTCGGTATGGAAAACCGCAGTGTCCGGCCCGGCACGCCGGCGATGGCGAGGTCGACCTGGCAATACTCGCCGAGCCGGACCAGCGCGGTGACCGTTCCGGCCACCGGATTCTCGTGTTCGCCGCGCGACGGGCGATCCTTGCGGTGCAGGACGATATAGGCCGAAGGCATGACCCAGTCCACTTTGATGCCCGGCTGCAGGAAGGGCACGTGACCAGTTTCGAGGCGGTGCGTGGACCAATCGATCCAGGTCTTGCCGGACACCGCATCGTGCCGGGCTATGACGCCCTGAAATGTGTTGGTGATTCCCACCAGCCGTGCCGCTTCGATGCTGGCGGGCTTGGTCAGGACGATCTCCGGGGGCGCGCACTGCAAAGTTTTTCCACGATGCAACAAGCACAAGCGGTCGCACAGCATTGACGCCTCGGCGAGGTCGTGTGTCACTAGGATCACCGGCATGTTCAACTCGCTGCGAAGCGCCACCAGCTCGCGATAGAGCTTTTCACGCGTGAGCTTGTCGACAGCCGAAAAGGGCTCGTCCAGTAACAGGACCTTGGGTTCGCGCGCCAGGGCGCGGGCGATGGCCACGCGTTGCTGTTGGCCGCTGGAGAGCTCGCCCGGGCGGCGCAGTTCCAAGCCGGACAGATTCACCTTGGCCAGCAAATCGTGGGCGCGTTCACGCCGGCCCGCATCGGCTGTCGCGGGCAACGCGATGGCGACGTTCTCCCATGCGCATAGATGCGGAAACAGCGCGAAATTTTGGAACACCATGCCGACTCGCCGCGATTGGACGGGCTGGGCAATCGCTTTCGCCGTGTCCAGCCAGCATTCGACGCCGGCCAAGACGCGGCCTTCTGCTGGCCGGTGCAGGCCGGCTATGCTGCGCAGCACCGTGGTCTTGCCGCTGCCGGACGGGCCGACCAAGCCAAGAATCTCGCCTGGGGCGCAGTCCAACTCGGCATCGAGCGGCACGGGCGCCTGCTGGCGCAACTGGACCTGAATTCCGCTCCCAGCACGTATCTGTTCAGGCATGGGGTATCGGGTCGCGCCGGCGTGCCGTGCCGTACACCAGCGCCATCGCGGCCAGGGAAATGGCGACAAGGGTGAAACTCATTGCGCCGGCGGCATCGAGTTCGAAAGCCTGAACCTTGTCGTAGATTGAAATGGCGATGGTGCGCGTCTCACCCGGTATGTTGCCGCCGACCATCAGCACCACGCCGAACTCACCGAGCGTGTGCGCGAAAGTCATGACCATGGCGGACAGCACGCCGGGCCAGGCCAGTGGCAATTCGATGGTCCACAACGACTGCCACGGCGTCAGGCCGCAACAAGCGCCTGCCTCACGGATGCTGCGGTCGATGGACTCGAATGCGCGCTGCATGGGTTGGATGGCGAAGGGCAGGTTGAACAAGACCGACGCCAGCACCAGACCCTCAAAGGAGAAGACGAGGGGGTGGCCCGCGGCCGACTCGTACCATTGCCCCAGCCACGTCTGCCGGCCAGTGGCGACCAGAATGTAGTAGCCCAGGACGGTGGGGGGCAGCACAAGGGGCAAGGCCAGCAAGCCTTCGATCCAAGGCTTGAACGGGATCGCGCGCCATGCCAGCGCGCGCGCCAGCGCGATGCCGACCGGCAGCAGGATCAGCATGGTCCAGAGTGCGAGCTCCAGCGAGAGCTTGAGGGCCGTCCAGTCCACTCAAGGCTCTCCCGGCAGCACGAATCCATGGCGCTTGAGGATGGCGCGGGCAGATGGCTGCTGCAGGTATGCGAAGAAGGCCTCCGCGTCGGGCGACGCGTTTTTCATCAGCGCCATGGCTTGCCGCAGCGGCGTGTGCGCGGCATCCGGGATGAGCGCATA
>JBGAUM010000073.1:0-18159 GCA_044228625.1 Usitatibacteraceae bacterium
CATCCGCAACCTTCCGTAAGGAACTGCACATGTCCCAAGAAAATCCTGTCCTCTCACCCGTTCCGTCATCGGTACCGGCGGGGGCCATTGGCGCCGCACAGCAGCGCGTCTTGCGCAATACCTATCTGTTGCTGGCCGTTTCGTTGATCCCCACCGTCATCGGTGCATCCATCGGCATCGCCACGGGCTTTTCGCTGTTCAAGACCGTCGGGCCGTTGTTCGGCATCGTTCTCTTCCTGGCGGTTTCGTTCGGCTTTTTCTTTGCCATCGAAAAGACCAAGAACAGTTCGGCCGGCGTTTTCATCCTGCTCGGGTTCACGTTATTCATGGGCTTGATGCTTTCGAGTCTCCTGGGTAAGGTGATGTCACTCAAGGATGGCGGCCTGTTGGTGGCCACAGCGTTCGGTGGCACCGCCGCGATCTTCATGGCCATGGCCTCCATCGGCACGGTGATCAGGCGCGACCTGTCGAAGATGGGCAAGTTCCTCTTCATCGGCGCCGTCATGTTGTTGATCGCCGGCATCGCCAACGTGTTCCTGCAAATGCCCGCGCTTTACATCGCGCTCTCGGTGTTGGCCATCGGCATCTTCTCGGCCTTCATGGTGTACGACATCAACCAGATCGTCACCGGCGGGGAAACAAACTACATCTCGGCGACCTTGAGCTTGTATCTGGATATCTACAACGTCTTCAGCAACTTGCTGGCGTTGTTGGGCATCACCAGCAGCGACTGAGCATTCCGTTCCCGGAAGTGCAAAAGGGCGACCTACCGGTCGCCCTTTTTTGTTGGGGTCGATCCGCAACTCCTAGAGCCGGCGCGCCTTGCAGGCCACTTTCCGCCTGATCGCCGCGTCCTTTCTGGACTTTGGCGCGCGGGCGCTAGGGAATCATCCGGCCGCTGCGGTTTTTCACGTAGCTGATATCGACACTTGAAATCGTACCGTCCAGGTTGATGTCAAATCTCGCATTGGACGCATCCACCGGCGTGTTGGCCCCGCTGCGGCGCTTGAGGGCAATGACATCGGCCGCAGAGACGCGCTTGGAGTCGTTGATGTCACCTTGCTGGAAACCGACCGCAACATTGGCGGTATAAGTGCCATTGATGCCGGCAATCGCAATCCCCACACGAAGGCTGTCGCCCACGTCATCCAGCGGCAATTCAATCGTGTTGCCGGTGACACGGTGGCCGCCGCGCACCGTGCTCGCGCCATCCTTGTCGGTGAGCGTAATGGTCCCCACGCTGGTGACCGGCACATTGAATTCGAAGAGCAGCTTGTGCGGCCCGCCGCGCGGTTCAATGGTGATCGCTCCCCCGATGGCCTCGTTCAGCAAGATATCCACGTCGAGGTCACCGACGTTTTTATGGGTCTTGCGGGATTTGACCGCAACGAGTGCCGGGGGCACGAAAGGGGTGACCGTCACATTGGATGACGCCGGACCGGTGAACTGGGCCGTCGACGCCTTCACATTGCAATCGTAGGTCACGTTGTTGGAAAGCGGCACCATGATCGGCGACATGCTGCCGGTTTGCGTGATGGTCATCATCCCGGCCACGCACGTCGCGGTGTAACCCGTCACCACCCCGCCCCTTGCGGTCAGGGGTGGCGCAAACGAAATCGTCGCCTGGGCATTCCCCGGGGTCGCCATCACATTCAGAGGCTCCGACGGCGTATCAGCCGGATCAAATCGGACGGTCAGCGTTTTTGATGCATTGAGTGCAGTGGTGCACACGGCATCCCGTAATTGCGGCGTGCCCATGGACGGGTTTTCAAAAACCTGTGAATCGCAACCGCGCCACACGCCACTGGGATAATCCCCAACACCATAGTTGCCGAGGGCCTTGAGGGTCACGACCGTCCCCGATGGAAACACGCGCGGATTGCCGACGCATGGTGCCGCACACAGCAGTTCCGAAACGGGTGCCGTGATCATCACATCAGCCGAGGCACCCAGTTTTTCCACCCGCAACACCACTCCCGCAGACCCCAACGCATCGAGTTGCCCGCGCACCTCTCCGCCCGGATTTCCGGTGGTGTGCACATTGATATACAACAGCCCTGCCAGCAATTGGGTTTCTTGCGTGGCATCGAGCATCACCGTTTGCACCTTGGACGTGCCGGTATTCAAATCAATCGCGACCCCCGCATTCGCGCCGCGCGCGGCTGGGCCGTGAATGTGTGCCATGGTCTCGGTGCTTTCCAGCCCATTGACGGAAAGGTTGAGCGCAAGGAGGCGCGTGGTGGCATCGTATGTGGCAGTACCGCCGCCCGTCGCTTGCGTCACCACCGGCGTCACTTGTTGCGACCCCTCCAGTACTACATTCACCCGCCAAAAGACCTTGAACGAGCGCGTGACCTGCGGCGCCGGGTCGTGCGTTGCGTTGCCGGCCTGGTTGGCCGCGATCATGCAAAGGCCCGGCGTGCCGGTCAGCACGATGGTGCTGCCGTTGAGGCCGGACGCCGAGCAGATGGTGGGCGTCTGCGACGTGAACACCACGGGATTGCCGGAAGGCCCGCCGGTGGCGGAAATCGTGAAGGGTGCGTCGCCCTTGAATTTGTCGGCAAGCGCCGGGAAAGTGATCGTCTGTGCAATTGGCGCCGTGAGATACGTGAACGCCTCCCACGTGTTCGGCCAGATGGGGTTCTTGACCCCCGCACTCAGGCTGCCGGTTTCCCGGACGTTGGACACGCTCACCCGGTAATTCGTGTCGGGCGTCATCGCGCTCACGGTCAGCGTGACTTCACTGGCGTCCATCGGGTTGAGCGTTGCGGCCGTGACCATGATGCCCCCGGTCACCGCGTAATTGGCGGCCGTTTCCGCGCTGGCGGGATCGAGTGCGCGGTCGAACTTGAGCTTGATCTTGGTGGGATCACCCACGGCCACGGCCGAGGTGGTATCGAACGGGTAGTTCACCCAGGCACTCACCACATTGAGCCAGTTGGTATGCGGAATATTGCGCGCCAACGGCGGCATCGGCCCCACCGGATTGTTGGGCAGGCGCGGGTCCACCGAGTCGCGGATGTACATGCGCGAATTGTCGATATCGAAGCGGCGCAGCACCGCGAACGGGTTGACCGTGGCATCGCCGGCAATGTTCTGCTGCGCCAGCGGCGTGCTGTAGCGCGCGTCCCACACGACGTTGGTGGATCCCGGCCCGCCGTGGCAGAAGCCGCAGTTGTTGTCCACGTAGGAGCGCACCTTGTGCTCCAGGGTGGCGTTCGGGTCGTCCAGCGGCACGGCGCGGTCAAGCTCCGGGTAGGAATCCTGTTCCGGCAGGGCATTGCCCAGCATGCCGAGGTGCTGCCAGGTCAGCAGTTGGTTGGCGGTGCGGTTGACGGTGGCGTTCGAGTTGGCGGGGGTGTAGCCGAAGTCGCCATTCATGTGGCGCGTCTTCAGGCCCAGCACCATGCCGGTGCCGAAATCACTTGTGGGATTGGAATTGTTGTGGCACTGCAGGCATTGCGGCGGCCCGGGAAAGTGCCAGGTCTGCGTGCGCTTCGGATTGCCGTCCGCCCCGATGATGGTGATGAGCTCGCTGCGCTGGCCGTCAGGCTCGGAGACCAGGTCGGCATCGCTATTGTCGGTGCGCCAGCGGTAACTGCGGCCGAACACGCCGCCGTTGGCATCGCGGATCAGGAGCCGCGTCTCCAGCCGCCTGACGTGATTGGTCTGCTCGTTGTCGACGATTTCGAAGTGCTTGACGATGACCGTGCCATCGGGAAAGGTCCATTTCCCGGTTGGATGATTGCCGACCTTCGGCGAATTGACGGTGCCGTCGTAGGGCATGCCCAGCCAGCGCAGTTTCCTCGAATCGTCCGACCACAACGGCGCGTTCAATGCATACGGCACCAAGCCCGGATTCGGAACCATGTTGGGCGTGTCGATGAAGGCACCCGTCTGCGAGAGCAGTGCGGGCATTGGGCTTTGTTCGGTAGATGGCACGCTGCCGCCGAAGTACGGCAAAAGGACCGCCCGGCTGTCCAACCCCGGTTGCGCCGCATGGACAAAGGCAGGCAATGACGCAGCCAGCATGGCCACACGCCAGAAAGCAACTACAAACTTCCGCATGGGTTCCCCTGCCCGTTCACGAACGCGCGAGTCTTGATACTGTTTTTGTCAGCTTGACAGGCCCGCACTTGCCCGCCAAACCGTGGAACGCACCACCTCCATGGCACGCGGCGAAGATAGCACGCGATGGAACGGAAACTGTGTGAAAAACCACACTCTGTGGATAAGTGCAGTCGCGTTTACCCTGAGTTCGGCGCCGCGTTGGGCTTGGGCGGCACCGGTGCGACGTATCCGATGACCAGCAGTAAAACACCTACACCAATAAAGCTCACAATTCGTGCCACCGTACCGGACTGGGACAGATCATTGAGCGCCAACTTCAGCACCACCAGCCCGAGCAACGCGGCACCGCACATCCACCACCCGCGATGGGCGCGATGCACGGCAGCCCGCATGATCACCAGCGCGGTGGTGGTCCACAGGAGGGACAACGCGGCCTGCGCGACCACGGAATGCAGAATGGCCGGCAATTCGTACGGCACCTCGGCCCAGTGGTGGACGCTGCGCAAGATCACGGCGTTGACCCACCAGAACACCAGAACCGACAACGCAATGAAGGATGGCTTTCGGGTTTGAGGGTCGTCACTGACGAGCTCGATTGCGCGATATGCGACCGCAAAGACCGCAAGTTGCGCAAGATCGACGGGATTGATGAGCGGCAAGTAGGGCCACGGTTGGGCGTGGCCGTCGGCGATGGCGTTGGCCACCAATGTCCAGAAACCCGCGACGACGAGCCCCGGCATCAAGGTGCCCTTGGTAAATGCCGCCGAATGCGTCGTGAACGGCCATCGCGCGCGAAACATCCCGGCGCGCACCAGGGCAAGGCCTGCGGCCAATGCTGCACCGACCGCGGACACCTGCCACGTGATCGAGAGACCTGCGTCCTCCGCTCGCCAGACCAGTTCCCACGCCAGCAGGAATATGCCGAAGTCAGCCAACGCCACGTGCTGCGCCGCAGGCGCGGCGGCAATGCCGTCGCGTTCCTGGCGTCGCAATGCCCACCAGGACACCGCAAATACCGCCAGCCATGCCCAGCCCTGGCCCTCGCGCAGCGGGTGACCCAGCAACGGGATCGACAGCAACGCGCCCAGCGTCAACAGCACCTGCACGCGCCGCATGCCGCGCCAATCCAGCAGGCGGCCCGCCGATTCCAGCAGGGCCACGGTGCCCGCCAGCGCCACCAGATGCCACGCCACTTGCGCCACTTGCGCGGTATTCGATTCGATCAATCCATGCAAACCGAGCCCCCAGACGCCGAGCGACCACGCCAAGGGAATGCGGGCGCCAAGTGCGGGAAAGGACTGAGGCGCACGGGACGCACCTTCGCCAGGCGTCCCGCGTTCGTGCAGGACATGACGCAGCGCCGATGCCATCAGGCCCGCGGCACCGATCCCGAACACCCAACCGCTTTGTCCCTGCGCGTGACGCCACGCCACTTCCCAAGTGGCCAACGCCAGGAGGAGCGCCCACGCGCTGAGGTCGCGCCATCGCGGAGAAGTTTCGAGATGGCCCGCGCGTTGTCGATGCAGAATGAAGAACAGGACGACAAACGCCGTGGGCCATGCAACTGCGCCGAGACCCTGAAGTGGATGCGTCAACTCCAAGGCCCAGTAAAACGCCAGCGCCAACAGCAACGGCAAATGGGCGCGGGCCAGCAAGCGCAATCTCGCCCATGCGAGCCATGCCCCCAATGCATCGAGCGCGATGAAGGCCGCAGACGTGAGCAACAACGCAGCCGGCGCACGGCCCAGCGCGAATTCATACTGCCGACCAATGCCGATGGCCAATGCATACAGGGCCCACGCCCCGCCCCACGCAAGCGCCCACCATTCCATGGACCGTTCGAATTCGCGAAGGGTGTCCCGGTATCGTTGCACAAACCACGCCGTGAGCCAGGCCGAGGCGGCAATCAAGGCGCCGCCGACCACGCGGTCGTTCCACCACGGATGTTGCGATCGAAAGTCGATCGTGTCGTGAACCACCCACCAAAAATATCCGGCCGCCAGCACTTGCAGGGCAACGGCAAACAGACGCGCCAGCACGCGATTCTGGCGGCAACCCATCCAGAAGATCGCCGCGCCCTCGAGGGTCCAGAATGCGAAGGTTGGATAGCCGTGGAACGCAAAGTAAGGTGCACAAGTGCCGAACACGATGGCCAGCGCAAGATGCGCCTCGGCCAGCAGGCGCATCTTGTCGCGCCGCCACAGCAGCAAGGCCATCAACGCATAGGTTGCCGATGCACCGGCCGCGCTCCAGGCAAGCACCGAATCGCCCATGCCGCGCGTGAGTGCCGCCTGCATCATGGCCACCGAGAGCGGCATGCCGAACACCAGGGTGCCATCGACGAGACCCTTTAACTGCGGCGGCTGGCGCGAGGCAAACAGCACGGGAATCGCCAGGTACAGCACGAAGTAAGCGATGAGGAACGGCTCCACCGTTGCAAAGTGCTTCGGCGCGTAGTTCGAATAGCCCCACAGCAGCGAAATCGCGAACGTGAACAGGAAGCCGATGAAGTTGAGCTCGCGCCAGGCCTTGAACCAGCTCGCGGCCAGGATCACCAGGTTCAACAACAGGTAGTAGGAAAACAGCAGCACATGGTTGCCACTTTGCGTGGAAGCCAGGATCGGCGCCATGAATGCGCCCAACATGCCGATGGCCGCCAACGCGCGGGCGTCCAGCCGCACCGCCGTCAACAACGTGGCCACGCCGAGTACCGCAAACAATCCAAAACCGGCGGCCGGGCCAATCAACGAGAAGGTCTTGAGCGCAAAAAAGGTATCGAGATAGAACAACCCGAACGCCGCGCCCATGAGGATGATGGCGTAGGTGCGATTTGATTCGAGCAGGCGCTTGCCGAGGAACATCATGACCACGCCGGCCGCCGCCACGGCGATGAGGCGCATTTCCGGCGGGAACAAACCGCGGTCGTAGGCAAACTTCAACAGGAAGCCGACGCCGAGAAACAGGATGACCACACCGATCTTGGCCACGATGTTGCCCTCGAGCAGCCGCTCAATGAAGCCTGGCCCCTGCGGGATGGCCTCTGTCGCTTCCTCTGACGCCTCCATGAATGCAGAGGCCGGTGACAACGCGGGCGCAACGCTCACCGAGGGTTCTTTTGCTGAAGACGAGTGGATCGCTTCGATCGATCCTTGAACGGCTGCGGCCGGCGCGACTTTCGCGGTCTCTGCAGGCTGCATCAGCGCCGATGCAGATTCCTTCAAGCCTGCACTGTCGGCGATTGCTGCCATGGCCGGCCCCGTGGCTGGAACAGACTCCGCGCTGACGTGCGACGGCTCGGCAGGCGGTGGGACGAATGGTCTCTCTTCAATAACGGGCGCCATCGTGGGCGTAAATGCCGGTGTCGTTGCAGCACCCTGCGGCTCAGCCCCTGCGCCTTCCGTCGCGCGAGGCCTGCCCTCCAACGCATCGACACGTTCGCGCAACGCCTGGAGATCTTTGCGCACACCATCCAACGCTGATTCGAGTGTGTCGGCACGATTCGCTTCCTGGGATGCCCGGTCCTTGGCCTTGATCCACGCAGCACAGGCCCAACCCGCAAACAGTCCGACCACGGCGCCACCGAATCCTCCCATCCCGCCGCCGAGAATCAGCCCGATGATGATGAAAATGAAGGTCATCGTGGGCGCTGGAACCGTCCGGATTTGCTCAATCCACCCGCCGGACCTAGCGAGAGACCAAGCCCCAGATTCGGCACGCCTCCCGGGCTATAAATGCCGAAATCACCGCACCAGTCCTTGTGTTTCATGGCCTGGTTCTCGACCCGAGCACCTTGAGGTCCTTGTCGCGCAGCGCCACCAGCAAGGCTTCGCCGTTCGGCGCGACCCGGAATTCGCCATATCGCGCCTGGGAAGATTCCTGGGCAGTTCCTTCCTGGAAGAACCACGCATTCGTGACGATGCGCACGTCGTGCTTGCGAAGTCGGTAGCGAATCAACGATTCGTTGGCCGCAATTGCCTGCCCGTCATGCAAACGAACAAAGCTGCCCACCCCTTTCTCGTTGCGCTTGACTACGGCAATCCCGTCTGGCGGCCGGTCATCCTTGCCCCCCAATGCCCCGAAGCGATTGCCGGGCCAGATCTGTTGGGCGATGGCAAACCGCAATGCCATGTAATCCCCCTGCATCAGGGACCGCGGATCCGCCGGGGCCAGTTCAAGCAGCAAGGGAGACCCGTCTGCAATCAGGCGTTCGCGTTCGCGGATCGTCCAATTCGCGCCGCCAAGGACGAGGACCAGTCCTGCGGCCACCAGGAGTCGCTGCAACATGGGGTTCATGTTGGCTCCTTCGCACACGGATAGGCCCACCGGTGCACGCCCCAGGCGGCGAGCATGGTCACGCCGCACAGGGCGAGGACACCGGACTTCTTCAGCAGCGTGGCGTCCAACTGATAGTAGAACGCCACCAGGGTCCCCAGCAGCGCCACCAACGCCAGTCCCACAAACACCTTTCGTCCGCTACGAAACGCCGACAGCAACACCAGCGCACAGGCGATCAATCCCGGCGCGCCAAATGCTGCCGCGACAAACACGAGGGCCGCCAAGCCTCCAAGCAAGCGATCGCGCAGTGGGACCTCCATGAGATTCGCCGCGCAGTCACCCAACAGGACCAAACCCAGCGCGGCGCCCGTCCAGATCGTGGAGGGTAGCAACACGGTGCGGTCGATCTGCGTGGCATGG
Organism: Usitatibacteraceae bacterium; assembly: GCA_044228625.1. Classification (GTDB taxonomy): domain Bacteria; phylum Pseudomonadota; class Gammaproteobacteria; order Burkholderiales; family Usitatibacteraceae; genus UKL13-2. Next base: position 8,767 of record JBGAUM010000073.1, read on the forward strand.
GCCGCCCCGGCGCCCAGCAGCCCCAGCGCCAGCCCTGCCCACGCCGGCTCCACGCGGTCCACCTGCCCCCCCGCAATCCACCGGCTTTCCGAGAATGAGAGCGCCACAAAGGAGCCGGCCACCATGAGGCACACCAAGGCTGTCCATTGCCCACGCTCGGCCGCCACGAACAGTGCGATGACGGCAAACAGCATGGACACAAGACGGTGCAGGTAGTTGGGCATCAGCCAGACGAGGCCCAATTGCATCGCCGCCACCAGCAGCGCGACCCGCGCCGTTGCGCTGTTCCCCGCGATTTTGAAAAACAGCACCATCGCCAGGGCCTGCGCGCAGATCGATGCCGCCAACGCCGCCTGATTGGCAAAGTCATGATGCGGCGCGCGGCGATAGATGGCATAGGCCCCGATGAACAGCGACACCGACAACACGGCCAATCCCGGAATGGAATCGAGCAGGCCTTGCACGAAGATCGCAAAGAACCCGAGCACCATCAGCCCACCCAGCCACCCCATGATGCCCAGCAGCACGCGCACCATCCAGTTTGAAGCGACGGCGGCACCTGCGGCACCTTCCGGTGGTATCTCCATGGCAAGTCCCCGCGCTTCCATGGCTTTCATCAATTCATGCAGGGTCATAGGTTGCCTTTCTCGCGGGACAGGCGGGTGAGCCACTGTCCAGCCCACGCCGAGAGGCCAATGGCCACCAACCCGCTGTACAGGAACGCTCCGGCGCTGAAATGCAGCTCCGACAGCAGCTTTCCCGTGATGCAAACGGCACAGACGATTCCACCGAGGCACACCAGGCCCAGGGCCACGACATCCAATTGCCGGGCGCGGTACCACCAGGCCAGGGATCCCAGCGCGAGCGCCGCCACCGGCACATTCCACGGTTGGCGGATTTGCGCATCGAACACAAACATCATGAACAGAACGGTGGCCCCTGCCACGATGGCCAGGATGCACAGGCGTTCGGTGATGCGGCCGGCACCTTCCAGCTTGTTTGCGAAACGCTCGAACAACACCAGCGCAGCGCCGTTGAGAACGATCAACGACAACAAGTGCGCGGACTCGCGCCAGACCCAAAGGGCTGGTCGCCAGACCTCGGCAAAGTAAAGTTGCGCGCCGACATTGAGGATCACCATCCACAGCGCCCATGCGGGGCGCCATCCAGCCACCAGCATCCATGGCAGGGTCAACGCGGCCCACGCAGCAAACAGCTCCCACGGATCCGCCCCGGTTTGGTAGGTTTGTCCAATGTAGGCGAGCAACGGACCGGTGGCGAGGAACGCGGCGACCAGCGCGGCGCGGCGTTTCAAACCATCGTCCCAGACGAACGCGAGGGTCGCAGGCAGTGCGACCGCCAGTTGCAGCAGGGCGATCTTGGCAAACCGTCCCAACTCGTTCCAGTTGTAGGCCACGAAATATCCCAGCGCGGCGGCCAGGAACAACACGCCGGAAAACAGGAACAGTTGGGCGAGAAAGCGGTGCCAGGCCGCGTGATCCGGCGTTGCGTGAACAAGCATCAGTGCGGCATCGCGCTGCAATGCGTTGATCCGCCCCGTGCCCGCCCACCGGTCGATGTCCGCGCGGGACACCGCACGTTCGGGCGCCGTCGCGTTCATTTCCAATCCCCCCGCAAGGAGGCAACCTTGCCTTGCAGCAGTTCCGGCGTGGCACTGGCGGGTGCCACCGCCTCGCCCACCACCAACGCAATCCGCGAAAAGAATCCGCGCGGGTAGCGCATGGCCGTGCCACCCCAGCGCGAAAAGAAGCTGCCCCACAGGCCCTGCAGCGCCATCGGGATCACCGGCACGGGTGTGCGCTCCACGATGCGCTGGATGCCCTTCTTGAACGGGTACATTTCACCGGAATCCGTGATGCGCCCCTCGGGAAAGATGCAGACGATCTCGCCCCCTTCGAGATACGCGGCGATCTTGTCGTAGGCACGTTCCAGCATTTCCGGGTCTTCCTTGGCGGGTGCGATGGGCACCGTGCCGGCGGTGCGGAAGAAAAAACTCAACAACGGCACCTTGAAGATCCGGTGATCCATGACAAATCGCACGGGCCGCGTCACCGCACCGCCGATGACCAGGGCATCGACAAAACTCACATGGTTGCACACCACCACGCAAGCACCTTCGTCGGGAATGTTTTGCAGGCCCTTCTTTTCCAGTTTGTAAAACGTGTGGATCAGCATCCACACCATGAAACGCATCAGGAATTCCGGGACCAGCTTGTAGATGAACAGCGCCACGGCGGCGTTCATGATCGCCACCGTGAGGAACAACTCCGGAATCGAGAGCCCGCCTTTCAGGATCGCCGCCGCCATCAGGGACGCGACGACCATGAACAGCGCATTGAGGATGTTGTTGGCGGCGATGATGCGGGCGCGGTAGTCCTTTTCGGTGCGCGCCTGCATCATGGCGTAGAGCGGCACGGAGTAGAAGCCGGCGAACATCGCGAGCAGAAACAAGTCCGCCATCACGCGCCAGTTGGCACCGACCTTGATGAACTCGGCCGCGCCGATCAAGGCGCCGGACTTCATGCCGCGCGAGGCGAAATACAAATCAATGGCAAACAGCGTCATGCCGAGCGAGCCAAACGGCACCAGCCCGATCTCGATCTTGTGGCCGGACATTTTTTCGCACAGCACGGAGCCGAGCCCGATGCCGACGGAGAAAATGGCCAGCAGCAATGTCACGACCTGCTCGTTTCCCGACAAGACTTCCTTGGCAAAACCGGTAAAGGAGGTCAGGAAAATGGACCCGAAGAACCACAACCATGAAATGCCGATCATCGACAGGAATACGGCGCGATTGCGATTGGCGATCTTGAGATTGGCCATCGTTTCGGAAACCGGATTCCAGTTGACCTTGAGTTCCGGCACCGGTGCCGGCGACGTTGGAATGAAGCCGGCGGCCACCCGGCCCAGCACGGCAACGATCAGCGACACCAGGGCCACCCACATCGGCCCGTCGTGCCCCATGCCCACCAGCGCGCCGCCAAGCATGGTGCCCAGCAGGATGGCCACGAAGGTGCCCATCTCCACCAGGCCGTTTCCGCCAGTCAGTTCACTGTCAGCGAGGTGCTGCGGCAAATAGGCAAACTTGGCTGGCCCGAACAAGGTGGAGTGGCAGCCCATCAGGAACACGCCCACAAACAGGCATGCCGGCAGTTGCCAGATGAACCCGGCGGCGATCACCCCCATGAACAGGATCTCGAGATTCTTGACCCAGCGGGCAATCGCGGCGCGATCGTATTTGTCGGCCAGTTGGCCGGCGGTGGCGGAGAAGATCACGAAAGGCAGGATGAACAAGCCGCCGATCACCGGACCGGCAAGGGCCGGCTGCAGCCCGCCCCACTCCGCGGCGTGATACGTCGCCAGAACCGTGAATGCGAACTTGAAAATGTTGTCATTGCCCGCGCCAAGGAATTGCGTCCAGAAGAACGGCGCAAATCGTCGCTGGCTGAGGAGCTGGAACTGACTGGTGGTGGCAGCTTCGGACATGTCATCAACCTTTCTCTATCGCCGGCTTCGTTGTTCGCCTGAACAATCGGCCAGTTTCAAATGTGCTCGCGGGAAACTGCATTCCCTCAATTTTCAGGTGGCGCTTGAGCAGGAAATCAAACAGCATGGGGTTCCCCGCCCGAACGCGCTTGAGGTGCTCACCCACTTCCGCGCCGATCCATCCGCGCGCCACGAAATCATCGACAGCAAACAACGGAAACACGCCGGGCAGCGGGTAATCGGATCCATTGAGGAGCCGCCCCTCCCATTCGCGATGCGCCAGCACGCGCGGCAGCGCCATCATGCGGTTCTTCTGTGGCAACGCTGAAATGTCGCCAAACAACCGGCCTTCATATTCGCGCGTTGCCATCAATCGCTCGAACAGCGCGAAGCTTTCCACCCTTTGGCCGTTGCCCCCCTTGTCGAGGTCGGTGTCCTCGCCCAGGCTTGCGCAATGCGCCACGATGACGCGCACGCCGCGCTCGAGTGGGCGGCGCAATTTCAGGACGTTGCCAAAACCGTCTTGCAGCGCCCCTTCAACTGCTTTCTCTTCCCCGCCATGCGTGACCAGCGGCAGGTCGAGTTTTACCATGGCGTCGTAAAAGCGATCACACAGCGTCGACGCCGGGTCGATGCCCATGGCTGGCGGTAGCCATTTCACGGCCACCGCACCGTCGCGCGCGGCATCTGCAACCGCGGTGACAGCATCCAGGCGATAGGGATGGATCGAGGCGGTCCAGGCAAAGCGATCCGGACGCGACCGTGCGACCTTGGCCGCATACGCATTGGGAACATGAAATGCCGACTGCTCCAGATCCGGCACGCCTCGCATGTCATGCACATGATCAAACGCCATGAGCATGGCCTTGGCGCCCGTGGGAAAGTCGTCCATCAGCTCGGCAACGCGCGCGATGTAGTCGACATCGACTTGCTTCTTCCCCGGATCGATGCAGGCCGCGTTCAGGTAAAAATTGAATTGCGCGTACATCCGCAGGTGGAAGATGCTGCGCATTTTCGGCGCCACCCAGGCGCCCCCGCCAGATTCGCCGAACCCCAGGAGATGGGCGTGGCAATCCCAGATCTCGTTGGGGTCAAGGCCGGCAAATGCCGCTTGGGTAAGCGCATGATTGCGCAGGCTTGGATCGAGCCGCAGGCACGGATTGAACAGGCGGGCCTGGTGCGCATCGCCCATGCCATGCGCAATGCCGACGCTCCCTGCTGCACCCCCGAGAGCCATTCCAAGAAATGTGCGGCGCTTCATGTTCAATCCCGGGTTGGTGCGCTTGAGAGGTGCACGTCGACAAACCGAAGCATATCGCCCAATTTTTTCTCGCGCACTTGATCGAAGCCACATTGTCCTTCGAACCCAACCGGATTTGCATAGGTTCCGAACAGCATATCCCACAGCGGGATGTCGCTGTAGTTGAGATGCTCGGTGCCCGGTTGGTGATGGATGCGGTGCATTTCAGGTCGCTGAAAGATCCAACCGAGCCAATGGGGCGTCTGCGTGTTGACGTGCACCAGCAATTGGGCCGTCAGGGTCAGGGCTGTATAGCAGGCCGCGCCAGCAAAATCCAAACCGAATACGAGATAGACCAAGAACGAACTCAACAATGAGTTGCTGGCCGCCTCCAAGGGATGTTTGTAGAAGGCCGTCAAGGTTTCAAGTCGCGCAGGACTATGGTGGACCTGATGAAACATCCGCCAATACCAATTCGACTCATGCCGAAGCCGGTGCCACCAATAGAACACCAGGCTCGCCGCCAAATATGCGAGGACCCCACCCGACACCGGATGCAAACGGTCCCAATTCAGCAGCGATGGCCATTGCCACCAATCTTTCACGACGAGCGCAATCGCCAGTAGCACGGTCAATTCCATGGCCGCGAGGAATGCGGTGCGCAGAATCCAGTGGTCCCTGACCGGTTGGGTCCAACCCTGCCGGTAGCGTTCGAGCAGCAAGCAAGCCAGAAACACACCGCCCACCAGGAAGATCGAGGTATTAAACATAACGAAAGTTTTCGACATGTTGAATAAAAAAATTCAAAGGGTTTTCAAGTAATCAATGACCGCCGAAAGGGATTCCTTGATTTCTTTCTTGTTGATCCAGAAATACACTTCCTTTCCCACCTTTTCACTCTCGAGTACTCCGGCCTCGCGCAGCAATTTCAAGTGATGCGACACCGTCGAGCGCGACAACGTGGACACCTCCGCAATCTGTCCCACATTCAGCCGCTCGCCCTTGTCGAACAACAGCAGCATGCGCTGGCGGTGCTCATCACCGAGCGCCGTGAAAACCTTGGCGGTCCGGGCCCACTCGGCGGGGATGGCTGCGGTGTAATTGCGCTTCATAACTAAATAATTAGTTATTTCGACACGTTTGTCAACGGCCCATTTGGAGCGGTATCGAAAAATAAACCCCTTGGAACCAGATTTTCAAAACGCAAGGTCGCGGGTAGCCATCCTAAAAGTCCAATACCGGCGTTCTTCTCCAGCCGAAATCGTCTCAAATGTCGTGCCAGTGCTGTTAGATAGGTGCCTACTGCAGGCACAAAAGGTAACGCTCAGCGACCTTCGCCCCGCAGCAGAAAACGGCACGCTCTTTACTAGGGCAACCTGTTCCCCGAGCGCGCCTTGACTGTCGACACATCCGTCGCCTCAATGTTTCCTGAAAGGTTTATGTCGTAACGCGCATTGGTTAACACCGTGGCTTGTCCGCTGTGAGCCTTGACTCCCGCAATGTCTGCAGCCGTCACAATGCCTGTTGAGTTGACATCGCCAACGAGGAAACCGAGCGACGCGGATCCATTGCCCGAACCATTGATATTCGGAATCGTGATGGTCACACGCTTGCCATCTGGCACATTGGTCAGAATTACGGTAACCGTAGTCCCGCTGTAACTGCTCGCCACCGACCCCACGGGCATGTTCATGGCATCCAACGCGGTGACAGTGCCAATGTTGTTCACTGCTTGGTTAAAGGTGAAGATGATGCGGTGACCAGGGCCGATATTGCGCGGTTCGACATCGGCATTGGCAATGATTTTCGTTGGATCGATCGACACGCTAAAGTCGCCCGCTGCGCCGTGCGTTTTGCGGGAGACAACGCTTGAGAGCGTGACTCCGCCGCCTCCGCCACCACCTGGGGTGCCGTTCACGGAGGACGAGGCCGCGCTATCGCCGATCCCATTGGTAGCAATCATGGTTACGCTGTAAATCGTTCCGTTGGTCAATCCGGCAATTACAATGGACGTGCAAGGCGCCACGCATGAACCAAAATAGCGAGAATTGTCTGGCGCCACGGCAACGGCGGTGAAGGAGCCGATCGGCGAGCCATTGCTGTTTCCTGGCGCAAAATTCACCGTTAGCTGACCTCCCCCCGAAATAATGCTTGTAATCGAGGGCGAAGCAGGCGCACTTGCCAGGCCTTGCTGTTGGTAGATGAAGTTTCCAAACGACGTAGGACTATTAACTACCGGGTAGGTCCCAACAATCGCATAATCCGTCATGCGCATAACAGAGAAGCTGTGCCCACCGTTGTTTGCGATGTACGCATACTTGCCATCGGGGGTAAAGGCGACGCCATTGGGCTGGGCACCCACCGGCACATGCAAGGGCTGACCCATTGAATTGAGAATGGGTTGAACCACGCCTGGCCCACCGGAGAACACCGAAACCGTGTTTGACCCAAAATTGGTGACCAACAGGTGTGCGCCCGTCGGGCTGATTGCCACCCCATAAGGCGTGGCCTGAGTTGTCAACGTCGATTTTGAGCTAGACCGCTGCCGACGTTCTCTATTGTCGAAACACTGCATTCAATTGCCGTGCAATTGGTCATGTCGATCACAGACACCGAGTTGGCACCCCCGTTTCGATTGGTGACATACGCCTTTGTGCCATCCGGGTGGAATGCAACTCCCGCTGGCCACGTTCCAACAGTAATCGTTCGAATGACGCTGTTGGTCAACGCATTGATCAGGGTGACTGTATTGCCGTTGTAATCAACTACAAGAACGCGCGTCCCATCGGGACTGACCGCAATTTCGAACGGATAATTGACAAGCGCAACGCCAACGGGAATGACCGCAATTGGTGCCGCGCTCGCTCGGTCCAGCACGGAGACTGTCGCGCTCTGATAATTGGCGACATATATGCGACTTCCATCCGGGCTGACTACCGCTGCCTGCGGTGCCGCACTGTCCGCCGAGCTTGGTGGCGTGCCAGATGGCCGGACCGCCATGATCGTGTTCGTTACGGTGTCAAACGTCGTGATTGTCCTGTCCGACTGGCTTGAAAAGTACGCAGGAACTGGTTGCCACACACTGAGCACCAAGCGCCCTTGCACGCCATTTTTCCCATCCACTGCAATCTGGTAGGTTTGCCCCGCCTGCGCATCGAAGTCGAGCTTCCCGGTCACAATCCCCGAAGCATTGATCGTAGAGCGCACGATGTTTGGCGCAGGCGCCAGCGCGTTCACGGCCGAGCCCGAGTAAACGCCAACTACTGTATTCATGGCGCTGCCAAATGTATCCACGGTTACTCGCCCGCTCACCGGTGCAGCCCAAGTCCACCACAACGAATGTCCGGGCGGATTGCCATCGTGATTTGGCTCTGCAAACTGGCTCGTTGCAAGAGTATTGTCAGAGATATCGACTGCATAACCGCCCGTCAGGGATTTTCGAGCCTCAAATGCATCATTGACCTGCGTCGATGGAATCGGGAATCCGCCCGCATACAAGAATCCATTCGTCGCCCAGGCACCCGTCACGCCGGTTTTTGTTTCGAGGGGTGCACACGTTCCCCCATCGGGACACTTTGCGTTGTCCTCAATGTCGCTCACCCGGAAAATATGGACCGAATTGCTGTTTCTATTTGTTGTGTAAAGAGTTTTCCCATCCAAACTCACCGCAACGCCAAGCGCTTGCGCACCGATCGACACAGTCTTGACGATCTTGCGCGTCGACAAGTCGACCACGGAGAGTGTCGCGCTCAGAATGTTTCCGGTAAAAAGCCGCGTTCCCGCAGGATTCACCGCAAGTCCTTGCAGGCTGTTGAAATCGTTTGTCTGTCCATTTCGCGCTCGAATTTCATCAATTGTCGTATTGTTGTTGGTATCAATCACCGAAATGGTGTTCAACTGATTGTTGGCAACATACAGAAGCGGTCGAACCGGATCGAAAACCAGGTTGTACGGATTCGGGCCTACACCTATGCGGGTCACAAGCTTGTTTGTCGCTGCATCGATAACTCCAACCTGTGCGGTATTGTTCAAAGTCACGTAAACCGCTTTTCCAGATGGATGAACGGCGACTTGAGATGGAAGCATTCCTGCCCCAACATCGACATCGGTGATCTTGGCGTTTGTTGTTGCGTCAAAAACAGAAACCGTATTTGCGGCGAAATTCACAACATAAAACCGATTGTCCAGAGAATTGATCGCAACCCCCTCAGGCCGTGAGCCCGTCGCAAATGGCGAGCCAGGCACCATCTGGCCGGTTTTGGCGTCGATTACCGAAACAGTATCGGCGTAGTAGTTAGTGACATATAGCCGATCACCCGCATTGTTGACCGCAACATTTCCATCCATGTAATACGGATTCGCAAAATTCGTCGGCGTGAAAATGTTTTTCACGGTATCCAGCGCATACACCATATTTGCATTCGTTCCGGTCATATACATGTAGATAGGTTGATGGACGTTTAGCACCACATCTCCAATCGCCCCATTGAAACCATCCACTGCGATTTGGTATGACTGCCCGCGCTTCGCGCTAAACGTTAGCTTGCTACGGAAAAACGCACCGCCATCGTCGGCACTTGCTACAAGGGTCAGGGTGTTGATAGCAGGTTGAGCGAGCCGTGCCCGCGCTTGTCCCAGCAGCCGAA
>JBGAUM010000074.1:0-18030 GCA_044228625.1 Usitatibacteraceae bacterium
ATCGGCTGTCCGGGCGTGCTGACGACGGCAACTTTTCTGGACGCCAGACTGGGTGGGTTGATCGCTTTCAGCGCGTCACTGATCACAATGTGATCCAGCCCCTGGAAGCCCGTGCACCCGGTCTCGGCTGTCGAAAGCGGCACTTGGTGCAGGATCGGTTTGCCGTCGGAGAGCTCCGGCCACAAGTACTTCGTGGTGACTTTGCCGTCGACCCCGGCCTTGTTGGGGCCTGCGGCATCGCTGCCATCGCTGCGCACCTGGTCCTTGGCGATATTGGCCGCAGCTTCCTCGTCGATGCGGCGATTGAAGTCGCCGAGCCATACCAGTCGTGGAGACCTGGCCGCAATATTGTCGAGCCAGTCTTCCAGCAACGGAACCTGCCGATTCAGGACTTCACAGGCTTCATGGCTGTCGGTCAGCAAACGCGCCGGGAAGCGTTCGGTTGCCACGATATTCGCGCAGCCTGATTTCAAATGCACATTCATGAACGTGACTGAACCGCCGTTGATGGTGAGCTCCAACGCCAAGCCCGGCCGCACCCGGCGAAAGGCTGCGGGGTCGGCGGGGGGATCCTTGATGGCCAATGCGCTGTGCGTTGTGCAGGTTCCGGGCTTGGAGGTCACTGCCTTGTCCCAAGCGAACGCCAAGGTCTGGAAAGCGTTGTGGTTGGCCACGCAAACGTCAAATCGCGACGCGTGCTTGCCGAGCACCGCCGTGATCGTCTCTCGTGATTTCACTTCCTGGAAGGCCAACACGGCGATCTTTTCCACTTCGACCAAGTGCTCGACGGTGGCGCGGAGCCCATTGAGCTTTTGCGCATAGGCTTCAGGTTTGCGCGCCGGGGTTTGGTCCACTGGCGGCGCCCCGGGAACGAAAGGCTGGTTGATGCGGTAAGCGTTGCAGGGTGCCACCATCATCGAGGCCTCCGCACCGCCTGCCGCGTTGAGAATCGATGCTTCGCACAACTTGGCACGCGCCTGCTCTTCCGGGGTCGGGCCACTCGCACCGCGCATCGTCCGCGCACGCGTGTCGCACCAGTTCACACTTGGCGCGCCGCAGACTTCCAAATGGCGCCTGAAATCCTCGATGGTGCCCGCCCACGCCATATTGAACGACGCAATCCCGAGTGCCACGGGTTTCGCGTTGGCGGAAGGTGCTGCCGGCGGAGATGCGGTTTGCGCGTCGGCCGTTGCGAGAAACGCCATTGGAAGAAACAAGGACAGGCGGACAAGGCTGAGGACTTTTTGCATGGCACACTCCGTGAACAGAAAAGAATTATCGCTGTTCAATAAGCGGCCTTGCGGGAATCCTGCCCATTGTTACAAGTTTCCATTCGGCGGCCTCACGCCGTCGTGGCTTGGGGCCGGACTTGCGACATGATTGCGATCGGCCGCCCTTCGTTGTCCTTGAAAAAATTCATCCACTCTTCCGTGCCGTCGGCATGCCGGTGGATCATGTGCGGCGCATCGGTGAACTCCGCTCCGCGTGCCTTGAGTGCGGCATGCGCGACATGGATGTCCGGTACGCGAAAGTACAGGATGGATGCCGAGTCGCCGCCATCGCCCTCGGAAAGAAACAGCCTCACACCGCCACAATCAAAAAATGCGAGATTGCCGAACGTGTAGAGGTGCGGGAGCCGCAGCACTTCCTTGTACCAGGTCTCGGCTGCCTGAATGTCGGCAACCGTTCTTGCGATTTGTCCGATAGGACCCAACACCAGATCGTCTGTCATCGTATTCTCCCTTCCGTGAAGGACGCTTGCCTTGGCGATCGCGTCCCAGTGACGAATGGCGCGTCGGTCTTTCAAGCCTGTTTTCAAGAGGATATTGGCGACGTGATATTTCACGGCATCCGTGCTGACCCCCAACTGCACGGCAATGCGCGGGTTGGTGAGCCCGTGCCGCACGAACTCGACGACGCGCCATTCGGCGGGGGTCAGTTGATCGTTGTGCGGGGGGCGGCCCCGCTTTCCGTGATTCGTCATGGCGCAAAAGTTAGCATGCAGTTGCGGCATTTACCCTACCCGGCGGCCACAAGTGAGTTTCTCCGGAGAAATCGCGCGTAGGCCGCGATCAATGTGCAAAACGCGTCACGGGGGTTGGCGGCATAATCCGGTGAGTCATCCCATGTAATAACTGACCGTCTGGCGACCCAGGGGTTGCATTGAAAATCACGCGGCAAGTGTTGTTCCAAAGTCCGCTTCTGCGCGTCGGAGGCATATGCGTACGCCCGGACTCTGCGACCGTGACTGAGGCGTCTGCCGCTACGGTCAATGTCATCGCGTTGCCGGTCGCCGGGTTGTTCGCCACCCATGAAAGCGCACGCCATTCATCCGTGGTGTCGCCCAGCCATGCTGCCGTCCTGCCCGCCCACAGGCCGTATGCATTGAGTTTCCCCGGCGGCATCGGTGACGATTGCCTCACGCTGCAGTTCGAAAGCAAAGCGCTATCAGTGGTGCTTCCCGAGTCCTTGGGCAGCGAAGGCCTGGATGCCGTTCGCCATGCCTCGTGCACACTGTTGCCTCCAGCGGCATTGGTCGCCAGGGCGTTGTTGCGCCAGCAACTTTGGCCGAATGGCAAGGCGGGGTTGAATGCGGATCCGCTGGAAATGGAGGAGCGCTGCTTGTGGTTGCTGAATGAGGTATTGGCATCGGCGCGGAAAGGCGGCGAAAAGCGACCTCGCGCACGGCCATCCAGCGCGCGGCAAAGGGTCGAGCGCGTCAAGGAGGCGCTTGCCTTGGAAACCCGTGAGAAGTGGTCGCTGGGGGAATTGGCCCGTGTGGCCAACATGTCCGCATTCCACCTGTCACACGCCTTTCGTGCGCATACCGGCACTTCCGTGTACCAATATGCGCTGAAGATGCGTCTGGGCCACGCGCTCGACCGCCTGATGGCTGGCGAGGAGGACATCACCGCACTCGCGCTTGACACGGGGTTTGCCAGCCACAGCCATTTCACGTCGCGATTCCGCACGCATTTCGGATTCACACCGTCCTCAGCACGGCAGTTTCGAAGTGCCTGACTTGCCGGTGCCGACCTCTCATCCGGCACCCCAGATCTGCGCAAGATCTTGATAGCGGTAAGCGCCATGGCTCCCTAGAGTTTGCCTGGCCTTGCGCGGTCGTCGCGCAACTCACCTCGAGAAAAGGGAATGACGATGAAAATTTTGAGTACAGCGATTGGTTTCTCGCTTGCCGGACTCATGGGTCCAGCGGCCTTCGGCGCGGACCTGGAGGAGGATGTGCGGCAGATTGCCGCCATCGACACCGCCTATCAGCGCGCAGTAGAGCGCAATGATTGGCAAAAGATGGACAGCATTTTGCACAAGGACTTTGCGTTGGTGCTTGGCGATGGGCGCACGTTCGATCGCCAGCAATTGCTCGAGAGCGCGCAGGGCGGCAAGTTCGACTACGAAAAACAGGTTGAAATGCCCGGCACCCAGAAGGTCCGCATGTACGGCAAGGACACCGCAACGGTCACGGCCCTCTTGTGGTTGAAAGGGTCGCGTCAAGGTGACGCGGGACAAAGGACACCGTTCGACTACAAGCTCTGGTTCACGGATACCTACGTCCGGACGCCAGAAGGATGGAAGTACGCCTTTGGCCAGGCTTCCTTGCGTTTGCCCAGTGAAGGGTCCAAGTAAGAACGGATCGATCATTCCTAAATTGCCCTGCAGCGAACTGCAGTAGCCAATTTGCTGCCGGCTACTCCTCGTCCAGCAACGCCATGGCACGCTTCACGGTCGCGTCTTTGAACGCCCGCCAGGCATCCTCGTCCATGGGCCGTGAACCGAGGCGCACAAGGCGCAGGCTTTTCCAGTCCGGATTGTCCGGAATGGCATGCTCGAATCGCTCGATGAGCCGGTCCTGCACATTGATCCAGAGATGTCCCTTGATGCCATTGAACGCGGGGCCTGAAACTTCATACCGCAAACACGCAACGTCGTTCAGTTTCTCTTCGCCCACAAAGCGGAACGTGGCCTTGCCTTTGTAGATGAACCCGCCTTCCTGGACGCCGCCGTCGGGTTTGAACTTCTTGGCCAGGAATTCAAAATCCGGATCGACAATCCCAACTTCGAAATCACGTCGCGGGTCTTTCAGATGGGGCAAGGTGGCGTTGAAGCCCATGAAATCAAAGTTGTAGATATGTGCTGGCAAGTGGCCCACCTGGACCGGCATTTCCGCTTTCGCCACATGCGCGATCAGACGGCGAGAGCCGGATTCTGACTTCATCATCATTTGCAACCGCGGCTTGCCGAGTTCCAGCGCATTGAACGACTGAATCGACGCCTCAGTCAGCGTTTCGGGATCGAGGGTGGCATTGACCAGCGCCAATGCGCGGCCATCGTTCTCGACTTTAAGCACTTCCATCTGGAGCGGTGTAGAAAAATGCACCGAGAGCACAAGTCGCTTGGTACCGTCGAGGTTCGACTTGAGGTAGTGCACCACACGATCCTTGGGCCCGCGATGGGCGGAGTAGGCGTAATCGGCAAAGGAGTTGCTGTGCCCGCTCGAAACTTGTGCTTGCGCAGATGCCCTCGTTGATGCTGTGAATGCCAGCACAAACAAGAAGCAACTCGTGCAGAGCCGCAACTGTTGTAGATCGACAAAGGGGCGGGCCAATTTCATGGAGATGAGTCAGGCAAGTGTTCGAAGGCCCTTTGACGCGTTCTCAGGGGAATACGGATTGGGGATTTCCTTACATTTTTTCGCTGCTGGCTTGCTGGCCGGTCACCGATTCGGGCCCGACACGCTTTGCGCCGTGCTCGTGCTTGAATCCTGTCGATCTGGCGATTTACTGCGCGGCCATCCGCACAACTTCCCGCCAATCAACGCCATCGGCAGCAGAACCATGGTGAACGCTACGTGATACCAGACCGGCACGAGCGACCATGTCATGGCTGCTTTCAGGATCGCCAGCGCGAACAAGAGAATGCCAAGAATCATCGGCACACGTTGGTTCTCTCGTGAGAGCCATGCGGCCCAAAATCCGGACAAACACGCGACTGCCATGGCAATCACCACGTGAATCACCAAGATCACTGCATCCGGCGTGAAGGCCGCGCCGGTCTTGATGGCTGCTGTGAACGCGCGTTGGTGGGCACCGTACCCATCGGGCCAGACTCCAGAGAGCACCGCCTCGATGCCCACCCAAACAATCAGCCACGCTGCAAACCCGCCAACCATCCCCATTGCCTTTCTGAGCATGAGCGCCTCCCAAAGCGGCCTTCCTGAAATCATTGGCTGTAACCATCCAAACTCTAGCACCGGCGCCGCGTTCGAGTTGTTCATTGCCTTGCCGCCGTACAGCCCATGACGAGTGTGCGCGCCGCCGGGAACAAGCCCCATCGATACCAAGATTGGCCAGCACTGACTTTCAAGTTTGCCGTTTGAAGTTCTGCCAGACAATCGTCGAATGGGGTACGCTTCAACCCCGCCTCCGGGAGTTACCTGATTTCAGTTCCTAGACCCATTGCCATGACCATGCATCTTTGCCGCATCACCACGTTGTTTTCGATCATTTGTCTCGCCAGCGTCTCGGCGTTGGCGAAATCCCTTGCCACGCCGGAAAAGATGAACCAGATCTATGCGGAGTATTGGGAAGAAAACCTCCAGGCCAACCCCATCCTGGCGACTCGCATTGGGGACAACCGCTTCAATGCGCGCTACGGGCCTCAGTCCTCTGCCGAGCGGCGAGCCACGACGCGACGCATCGCCGAAAAGTACCTTGCCCGGACGGCGGAATTCGATCCCTCCTCGTTGCCGCCCGAGGACCGCATCAGCTATGACCTGCTGCGGTACAACCTTCAGCAAATGCTGGACGGCCTGGCATATCCGTCGCACTGGATTCCGATCAACCAGATGTTTGGGCAACACTTGTCATTTGCACAATTGGCCTCCGGCCGCACCGTGCAACCGTTTCGCAATACTCAGGATTACGACAATTGGCTGGCGCGCGCCGGGGCGTTTCCTGGGGTGATCGATGGCTGGATCGCGGACATGCGAGATGGCATGAAGGCAGGCGTGGTCCTCCCCAAGGCCTTGATCCGGCCCATCCTCCCCCAGCTAGAAAGCCTCAGCACGGAAGACCTGGACAAGAACGTCTACATGGCGCCGGTCCGGAAATTTCCCGCAGGCATCAGCGAGGATGACCAGAAGCGCCTGAACGGGGCCTTCAAAGCGCTGGTGCAGCAGCAGATAGCGCCGGCTCACCGTCGCCTGCTGGATTTCATGCGTGAATCCTATCTGGCGGCCGGGCGCGACAGTGTGGGGTTGTCCGAGTTGCCGGGCGGCAAGGCATGGTATGCATTCCTGGCCCGGAGTTTGACGACCACTGGACTTTCGCCCGATGAAATTCACAGCATCGGTTTGGCAGAAGTTTCACGCATTCGCGGCCTTTTCGAGTTGACTAAGGAGCGTGTCGGATTCAAGGGGACGCTCAAGGAGTTTGTGCAACACCTCAACACGGCGCCGGAACTGCGCTTCAAGAACCGCGAAGAGATCCAGTCTGCCTATGAAGGCATTCGGCCGCGGGTGAATGCAAAGGTGCCGTCATTTTTTGGCCGGTTGCCGAAGACCCCATTCGAGATTCGGCCGGTGGAGGCCTTTCGGGAGGTGGCCGCGGCCCCCGCCCAATACTCGGGCGGCCTGCCCGATGGCTCGCGCCCGGGCATTTTTTACTACAACGCATATCAGCCCGAAACCCGCACACGATTCACCACCATCGCCTATTTCTTGCACGAGGCGATTCCCGGACATCACTTCGAAGCCAGCCTGTCCAGCGAGCACCCATCGCTACCCGCGTTTCGCCGGCATGGGGGGAGTGGAGCCTACAGCGAGGGCTGGGGTCTTTACAGCGAGATGCTGGGCGAGGAGATGGGGCTTTATGACGATCCCTGGCAATACATCGGCCGGCTTTCCGCGGAGATCTGGCGTGCCGTCAGGCTGGTAATCGACACCGGCGTCCACGCCAAAGGATGGACGCGCGAGCAATCGATCGCCTACTTTCTGGAAAACGTTCCGCAGGGCGAAGTGGTGGCTACGCAGGAAGTGGAGCGGTATATCGCAGTCCCGGGGCAAGCGCTGAGCTACAAGATCGGCGAGATCAAGATCCGCGAACTTCGCGCTCGCGCGGAGAAAGCCCTCGGCAAGAAATTCAGTATCCGGGAATTTCATGACGAAATCCTCACGCACGGTTCGGTGCCCTTGGGCGTGTTGGAAGCGGCCGTGGATCGTTGGCTTAAGGAGAAGTCGCCGCGTTAATATTCCGGAACGCAATGGCTTGCCGCCGGGGATCGAGGACAGCGACGAAATCCACCGGTGGCAGGCCAACAACGTCGCGTGAAGAGGGGGGAGCGATGAAGGTCCCATGCTTGGACAATTTGGCGGTGCACTCACTGGGGGAGGCAAATCGTGTCCGCCGCCGGCTCCTTTTGGCCTTGACCGCCGCGCCATTTTGTTCCGTAGCGCAGTCACCCGCGAAGGTTTGGCGTGTGGGCTGGCTGGAGTGGACCGACCAAGGCAAATTCAGTGAAGTCACCTCGCGTGCGTTCATCGAGGGATTACGCAACGCCGGCTACGTGCAGGGCCAGAACCTGACGATCGAAAAGCGCGTGGCGGCCGGAGATCGCAAACGCCTTCAGGCCCAGGCCCGCGAACTTGCCGCGCTGAAAGTCGATGTGCTGTTCACGCCGTCAAAAGCCGCTACGGACGCCGCATGGTATGCCAGTCGCGCCATTCCGACCGTGATTGCAACGGTGACCGATCCGGTCATGGTGCAATATGCAAATTCCCTGGCGCGGCCTGGAAAGCACATCACCGGTGTGACAACGGCGAGCGCTGAATTGACCGGCAAGCGGTTCGAGCTGTTGCACCAAGCGACAGGCGCCAAGCGCATTGCAGTGCTGTATGACGAAACGTTGTACGACTCGTGCCAAGAGGAGCTCAAGCAATTCCGGGCTGCTGCAAAAACATTAGGCGTGGCGTTGGTGGAAGTTGGTGTGCCGAATCTCGCCGTGAACATTGCAAGCCTGGAACCGGCCTTCCAGAAAATCGTCGACAGCAAGGCACAGGCCCTGGTGATGCCCTTGTTTACGTCAGTGGCGGATGTGGCACCGGAGATCGCGCGCCTTGCGGTCCGACATAAGCTCCCCACCATGCACGAGGCTGAAGGCACGGCCGATTCCGGATACCTGATGACTTATGGCCCGGACTTTGCCGACATCTATCGTCGCGCGGCCGGGTATGTCGTGCGCATCATGAAAGGCGAGAAACCCGCGGACATGGCGATCGAAGAGCCACACCGCTTTGTGTTCGTGGTGAACCTGCGCGTGGCCAAGTCACTGGGAATCAACCTGCCGCAGGCGACCCTTTTGCGCGCGGACCGAGTGATTGAATGACCTCGCCTCTATTTTGAGGCGGTTCGCCGATGACGACTTGGAGGCCGCTTTCCCTGAGGCTTGGAGCCCCATGGGGCTCCGCTAGCGGGTGGGCGCTTTGACACCGAAGGTCTCCCGGGTTTCGACGTTTTTGCCTCTTCGCGCGCCGCGTGTGCGGCAGCTTTCGCGGCAATCGTTTCCGCGTCCGCAACCGTGACGCGAATCAGCGCGTCACCCAGGCGCACCACCTGGCCGGGTCGGATCTTGCACCGCTTGCGCAATTCCACCTGCCCATCGACTTCGACATTGCCTTCGCTGACCAGCGCGCCGCCCGCACCGCCGCTGCCTGCCAGCCCGCACAACTTCAGCAATTGATTGAGCTCGATGAACTCGGTGGTGATCGCATATTCAATGGGGTTCATCGTGTATAGGAGGCTATGAGGTAATGCGGTGAATGAAACGGAAATGCGCGACGCCCAGAGTGTCGTCTGGTCGCAAACTAACGTCGATTGTAATCGGTGCACAGCTTGGATGAAGGATTTGCTGGCAAACTCAAGCAGCGGTGCGGCGTTTGGGCCAATGACGCCTCGGGAGGCGCGCCAATTCTTGGGTTCTGCCCTGAAAATCCGTGAATGATGTCGCAGATACTCTGTGCAGAAGGTGGCCGTCAGGGTGACAGGGAAGCGAGGTATGCCACGATCGCCATCATGTCCTCCACGGACAGCTTTTCCACCACCGGCTTCATGAGCGCGGCATTGGCATTGGTACGGATGCCGGCCTTGAATTCATGGAGCTGGCGCATGGCATAGGAGGCGGAGCGCCCGGCGATCGGCGGGGCGATCGTCAAGCCCCTCAAGTCCTTGCCGTGACAGGTTTCACACGCGATCGTTCGATCGGGCAGTTTGCCGGTCACCAAGGCCTCGCCACGCTTCAAACTGCCAGACGGGACGTAGGCAATAAAGGTCGCGCGCGCGTCCCGCAGTTCAAATTCCTCCAAATGTTCGGGCACTTCGATGATGCGCGCGCCCAACGGTTCGCTTTGGCCGGTTTTCGGATCGGTCCATGTCCAGTTGAAAACGACGGGTTTCGGAATGGTGGTGGTTTCAACGACGCGGATGTTTTGATGCGGTCGAATTGCCGAAAAATAGGCAGCCGCCTCGCGGATCTCTTCGTCGGTAATGCTCTTCGCGTTGGAGATCATGAATTTCTGCGGCAATCGTTCGGGCAATGCGGTCGTGCGCGCACCGGACCGGTAGTCACGCATTTGCTGCACGATGTAGTCGAACGGCAGGCCGCTGAGATTGGCGTTCTCCGGACCACCCGGGCCGCTGGCGCGATGGCAGACGCCGCACGCCATCACGTCGGGCCTCCGGCCGCGCGCAACGATGGGTGGCATGGGTGGATGGTCGTCCGGATGCCAGTCGGGGGCGAAGAACAGGTCGCGAGTTTGGGACAACAGGAAACTCTGTTTGCTGCCCGGCACGTTGCGTGGCTTCCCGTCGTCCGGCGCGGGCTTGGCTCCCGGCGGATTGACCGGATACGCCCACGCTGGCGGTTCAAGGCTCTGGGAATGGGCAAGCGCCGACAACATGCCCGCCACCAGCAACAGACCTGGCCATGGGTGTGATCGCAACACCAGATTCCCCTTTGCATCGTGAATGCATCGATTCAATCATGAATCGAGCGGCGGCGACCGGCGTGACGATGGCGCGATGGGTCTCCAGATGGTGGCGCCACTTGCCACCCCATGGCCCAGACGCGTGCCGTTCGCATAAGCGAATTTCCTCGCCGATCAGTTTGACCGCGCCATGTGGGTCAATGCGTTTGCCGGTGATGTGGCGCGCAGATTGCACTTCCGGCCGGTGACCAGTTGTCTCAGTCCAACACTGTCTGGTGTAGGATTGTTGCGCCAAGGAACTTCCCAATAACAAAGAGTGAGGAGATGTCGCAATGAAAATGCGTCCCATAGCAAAAGCTTTGCTTCTGGCCTTTCCATCCGGCCTGGTGATCGGCGCGTCAAGTGTGGCGAACGCCCAAGACGCACAGGCCGCCAAGCCTGCCACCGAGCAAGCCGCCAAAACGGGCCCCGAAACCAGCCTGCGCGATGTGCCATTCTCGATCAATGCCCAGACAGAAGAGGACATTCGCCGGTCAGGCGCCGTCACGCTGGAAGACCTCTCGCGAAACGTGGCTGGCCTGGCCATCCAGAATCTCGGACCGGGCCAAAGCCAGGTCTCGATTCGCGGGGTGTCCTCAGGACAGATCGTCCGCGACCAGCCGGGCGTCAAGGAGCAAGTGGGTGTCTACCTTGACGAGACGGCCATTTCGATGTCGCTGTTTACCCCCGACCTCGACCTTTTCGATCTGAAACGGGTGGAAACGTTGCGCGGACCGCAAGGTACGCTTTTCGGCTCCGGCAACATCGGTGGCACGATTCGATACATCACGAATGAGGCCAAGCTGGGCGTCAGCGAAGGTACTGTCGAATTGAACGCCAACAAAATCAGCGATGGCGGAAGTGGTGGTGGCTTGAAGGCAGCACTGAATATGCCCTTGGGAGATGGTCTGGCCATGCGCGTAGTCGGTTACAACACCAAGTTTGGCGGCTGGATTGACGCCCTTGGACCGGGTGGCGGAAAGGATGTCAATCAAGGCGAACGCACCGGTGGAAGGTTGAGTTTCACCATCCAGCCGACCAAGGATGTGACGATCACACCTCGCGTGCTTTCACAACGGGTAACCGCCGAGGGCTTCAACCGGCAGGAGGTTTTCAACCTGTATGGCAACCGGTTTACCACCACGGTTCCGCCGGTGGTCCTCCAGGATCATCAGCAATACCTGTTGCAGCGCGAGAAATTCGTCGACAAGACCACCATTGCCGACGCGACGATCAAGATCGGCTTCGGCAGCTGGGACCTCACCTCGGTGACCACCAAGACTGAACGTGACATCCTGGTCAGCCGCGACGCCAGCGCGTTGACGGGTTCCGTGTCGGTTGATCTGGGCTTCCCAAGCGCTGGTGTATTGCTTCCTTCGCGCCTCAATGACACCACGGACTTCAAAGGGGTGACGCAGGAGATCCGCTTCAGCTCCGCGGGCAAGGGTCCGCTGCAATGGCTGGTGGGCGCATTCTTTGCGGACTCGGATCGCAAGTACGCCCAGCGCCTGCCCACCCCGGGATATGACACGTTTACCGATGCGCGATTTGGCGCCGGAACCTCTGTTGCTGTCGCCAATGGTTTCCCGCTGAATTCGCCCTATAACGCGGATCTTCCGTACAACCTGAAGCAGACCGCATTCTTCGGCGAAATGAGTTATGAGATGAGCAAGCAGCTCACGGCGACGGTGGGCGGGCGTTTCTATGATTACAAGGAAGAGCGCACGTTCAAGTCCGGCGGCCTGTTTTCCGATGGCAACAACAACTTCGACAAGACCAAGTCGGATGGCTTCAATCCGCGTGTTCTATTTGCGTACAAGGCGTCAGACAGCGTAACCTGGAACGCGCAAGCGTCGAAGGGCTTCCGCCTTGGCGGCGTGAATGATCCGTTGAACGTGCCGCTTTGCACCGCACAGGATCGCGCCATCTTCGGTGGCTACCAGCGCTTCAGCGATGAATCGCTGTGGAACTACGAAGTCGGCATGAAGATGCAACGGCGCGGATTGAGCTTCAACGCCGCGGCGTTCTACACCCAGATGAAGGACTTGCAAGTCACGCTCGATGCAGGGTCCTGCTCATCACGTGTCGTGTTCAATGTGCCGAAAGCCCACTCTGCCGGTCTGGAGCTGGAGATGACCGCAAGGCCAACCGACAACCTTGAACTTGGATTCTCGGGCACCGCCGTCAAGGCGGAGTTTGATTCCACCGTTCGGGATGGCTCGGGTGCGGTGCTTGGTGGAATTCGCGAAGGCAATCGTCTTCCGTCAGTGCCGAAACTTGCGTTCACTGCAAGCTTCACGTACTACTTCAGTCTGGCCGGGCGCGATTCCTACTTCACTGCATCTGCGCAACATGTTGGGAGCCGCTATACCCAACCGTCTGACCAGGAAAACAATCCGCGCACCTTCACGCACAACCTGCCCTTCCAAGGCGCGCCTGCAAACGCAGCCACCACGGTCAACCTCGAATTGCCCAAGTACAACCTGGTCAATTTGAGCGCCGGGATGGACTTCGAGCGCGGGCTTTCGGCAACCCTGTACGTCAACAACGCCACGGATGAAAAGGCACTGCTTTCGTTCGATCGCGAACGCGGCGGCCGTGCCCGGTTGGGGTTTGCCACCAATCAACCGCGCACCTTCGGCATCACGATTCGCAAAACGTTTTAAGCAGTTACCTTCCAGAAGCGCCGCGGGCCATCAAGGTTCGCGGCGTTTTTATTTGTGATTCGAAGGCGCGGCGCTGGGCTGATCGGCGTGGGCCGGCTCGCCGGCACCAGGCCAGCCAGAAATGCGCGGCTGACCATGGGTGATAAAGCCTCGGGGCGGGGCATCATTGCGGCAGGCGCTGCCTGGCCGAAGGCGACCCCCGTTTTTCAGGCCCGATCAATTCGGCTCGCCGGCAACTGGCATCAAAGAAATCCATCTGATATTCCTTACCCAAGTTGACTATCGAACAATCGATAACTAAGCAAGACACTGGGGTGATGCCAACTGGTCGATGGTTCGGGGACGCATCCCAGGTCGGTGAATGGAAGGCAGCATTTTCACGGCTCGATTTTTCAAGTGCGGGATCATCGCGACATGGATGGTGTGGCTCCATTTGATAAAATGCGGTTTCAATCAAAATCTAGTTAATCAATGTCGCTGCCGAAACCGGAATGCGGTACCTGCCGGGCCGACGCCCGCGCCCCCTCAGATCGCACCCCGTTCATTCGCCCATTTAAAGTCCCGGACCGGACAGATCATCAAAAATTCCATGGCCCCTACTCGTTCTCTCGCCAATTCTCGGTGGCATTCCTGGATCCGTTTCATTGCGTGTTTGACGGGCATGGTGGCCAGTGCGATTCCGCAGTCGACCCTCGCGCAATCTTGCCGCACAGTAAATCAAATAGGCTCGTTGACGCCACCCACCAATGTCCGGCAAATGTTTTATTCGCAGACCTATGGCCGGTTGATCCTGAAAAACCTCGGTAGTGCAGTGGCAGTGTTGAATACTTCCAATGGGCAGGCCGCCACACGTTCCCCGGACACGTCATTCGTCGACATGGCCCTGTCGCCCAGTGGACGGTATGTGTTTGCCGCCGACTATGGTGGGGAAAACATCGGCTATGGAACCCCGGCGAACGGGCACTCGGTGCACCGCCTGGACTTGTCGAATGGAACCTGGGAGCGTCGAAGCGTATTCATCGCCGGCGGAGTTCAGGCCGTATCGGACAGCCAGTTCATCTTGAAATCCCGCGATCAGTGGATTACTTTCACGAACAACTCGTGGGGATCCGGTCCCGAAGCGGTCATTCTGAACAACACGAACTCCAGCTACTACAGCCCTGGGTACTACGCCTGGGCATACTACGGCGACTTTCGATATGACCCGGTGTCCAACCGGTTGTTGCACGGCAATTCCGGACTGAGTTCGCAGGAAATCCAGACGTACAGCCTTGTCAACAATAACTTTGTCCCGCAAGAGAGTTCAGGAACATATGGGTCCGCGCAAGGCTACGGCTACAACGTGGCATTGGCGACCGACTCGAGCGCGTTCTATTACGGCAACCTCCAAGTTGATCCGCTCGATGTTTCGTTCAATCGCCGCGTTTTCGCTGACCCCATTTATGTTGCGAGCGGATCTGTGGCCTTTGGCAATGGCCGCCTGTTCAATGCGCTGAATGGCGACCTGATCACGCCGCTGGGCTTTGACACTACGGTCTACGCCTTGAATCCTTCGGGCGATGACTTCTGGGCGTTCGATCAGTCCGCTAACTTGTTGCGGCATTTTGAACTGAACGCGGCACCGTGTGGCATTCCGCTCTCACCCGTGGGGGTCAGGGCTTCGGTGACGCAAAACACCAAGAACTTGGTTGTCAGTTGGGGCGGTGTCGAAGGGGCGACCAGTTACAACGTATACATGGCCAGGCAGCAGGGTGTTACCAAGGCCAATTACGCCTCGTTGCCGGGGGGCGTGAAATTCTCGAGCGTGACATCGCCCTTTACCCGGATGGCCACGCCTGCAGGCACCCACCATATCGTCGTTACCGCCGTCAACGCCAGCGGCGAAAGCGAGGAGTCGACGGCCATTTCGATCAATGTGCAAGACACGGACCCGCCGAGTGTGCCCACGGGCCTGACCGCCGTGGCCCTTGATCATTCGCGTGTGAACCTGAACTGGAATCCCTCGACCGACGATGCTGGTGTTTACCGCTACGAGATTTATCGCGGGGCGAACTATTTCCTGAACACGGTTTATGCACCCCAGACCACCTATCAGGATTCGTCACTGAGTCCGCAAACGCAGGTCACGTACCAGGTTCGTGCGTGCGACAGTTCCTACAATTGCTCGGCCTTGTCCGATTCTGTCGCCGTCACCACGCCGCCACGCACGGCCCCGAATCCATTCGGCTTCAATGGCCAGTACGGCGTTCAGCGCAGCGTCCAAATTGAGTCCAACAGTATCAGCGTCACAGGCATTCAAGCGCCTGCGCCCATTTCGATCATGGGGGGCGAGTACAGCATCAACGGAGGCCCCTACACTGCGGCGCCCGGAATGGTGTCCCTCGACCAGACTGTCATGGTGCGCGTCATTTCTTCAGCAAGCTACGCCACAACCGTGACAGCGACGCTGACGATCGGCGGCGTCGCCGGCGGTTTCTCGGTCACGACCTTGCAATTGAATGTCATCTCTACGCCATATTTCCCCATGCCACCAGGAGCGACCTGGACCTACGTCCGAAACCAGGTTCTGGGCACGGCGTCGGTCGCGGGCACAGACACCATCAATGGGTTGAGCGCCACTGGTATTTCAGATGCGATGGATTCTTCGGTCTCGTATTTTTCGGCCGGAGCACAGGGTGTTCGATTGCATCGGCTGCAATATCCGCCAGGTTTCGTGGCCGGCTGTGGCGTCGTGTCCGAGACCATCACCTACTCGGCGCCCGTGGTTGTCATGCCGCCAAATTTCACAGTCGGTCAACAGGCCTATTACAACGGTGCGGTCTCCGAGGATCACGGGGCTTGCGGAGTATTTGCATACAACTACAGTTCGGATACCTATTTCCTGGCGCATGAGAAAGTCACCGTGCCGGCCGGCCAATTCGATGCCGCAAAGATCCGCTTGCGCGTCACAATCACGAGCGCAAATTTCACCAGCACGACATTTCAGACTTTCTGGCTGGCACCTGGCATCGGCAAGGTGAAGGAAATCGATACCTTGGGTAACTCGCGCGAGCTGGTCAGTACCAATGTGGAACGCACCGTCCCGGACGAATTTGCTTTTGTGCCGCAGAAAGATGTGGTCTTGCGCGTCCCGGTGATCTCTGGACCTGTCACCATTTCGGGAATGACCATCGCAACGCCCATCTCAGTGATGGGTGGCGAGTATTCAATCGGAAACGGTGAATTTACCGCCAACCCGGGCGTGATTCTCAATGGTCAATCGGTTCGCGTGCGCGTTCTGTCGCCGGACATTGCCTTTACCTCTGCAACAGCCACATTGACGATCGGCGGCGTGGCCGTCCCCTTTACGGTGACTGCGGGCAATTCTCCGTTGCTTGCGGTGAAGTCACGAAAGATTCATGGCGCCGTCGCACACGATGTGGCCGTCAGCCACCTGGTGGATTTGAATGGCGCGATCACGACGGAGCCGCGACTGCCGGGTGCCGGCCACAAGATCATTTTCACGTTTAGCGTCCCGATCGCGAGCCCGGGAATTGCAGCAGTAGTCGATGGCACGGGAGCGTCACTGGGAATGGCTCATGCCACGATCAATCCTGCAGACCCTAACGAGGTCATTGTGCAATTGAGCGGCGTCGAGGGACCGTCGAGAATCAAGGTTTCGCTGACGGGGGTCAACGGTGCTCACAATGTGGGCGCATCGATAGGTCTTCTGGCAGGAGATGTCAACAACACCCGGGCGGTGGGCGCCAGCGATATTTTTGGCGTGAAGTCTCGCATCGGAAAAGAAGTTGGACCCGGCAATTTCCGGGCTGACGTCAATGCCGATGGTTTGATCGATGCGGCAGATCTAGGCGTCGTCAAGCAACGCTCGGGGACGCGGTTACCCTGATCGCACAAGTCGCTGCAAGCCTTGTCTGCCATATGGCCGTGAGTCAGCTCTTCGCGGCGTGGAAGGGACGACGGGCGAGCGTCGTGCCTTGGCGTTCATGGGATCATCGCGAGGCCGCATCACGGCGCATTTGCCTGAAGAAGCAAGCGCCTCAATACGCATTTCCACGCGTCCAACTCCCACTCGAAAGGAGAGCTCTAGTGTTTGCAAGCAATTTCATGCGATTTTTTCTGTTGGCAGTGGCGTCGGCCGCCCTTTCTGTCTGTGCGCAAACCAGCCCGGTTGCGGAGAAGAAGCCGATGGAGCTCGGAAATTTTTCCGTCAGCCTCAACGTCAAGGACATCAAGGCGTCCATGGCTTTTTACGAGAAGCTCGATTTCAAGGTGGTTGCCGGCAAGCTTGAAAGGAACTGGGTCGTCCTCCAGAACGGCGGCACCACGATCGGTTTGTTCCAGGGAATGTTCGACAAGAACCTCATGACGTTCAATCCGGGATGGAACAAGGACAAGGAGGCCCTCAAGAATTTCCAGGATGTGCGCGAAATCCAGCGTACCTTGAAGGCGCGCGGCATCACCACCATTTCGCCGGAGGCGGACGAGAAAACCGAGGGCCCCGCGTTCTTCAAGGTCATCGACCCAGACGGCAACGCGCTCTTGTTCGACCAGCACGTTCCCAGTCCGAAGCGTTGAGGGGTTCCGCGACCGGGGAGCATGATGTCCCTCAAGGCCCAGGTCAAGGCGAATATCGGGAGCCAGGGCGAATCCAAGGCCGCCGAGTTGCAGACATTGCACGCACTCATCCAGTAGGCCTTGGCGAAGCGCAAGTTATGGGTCCTGGATGGCAGGAACAGCGAAGGCATGGTGGTCTCCAATCCGGACTTCGGGTATGGACTGCGCAACCACCGATACGCCGATGGAGGCTCCCGCGATTTCTACCAGGTGGGCCTCAGTGCCAACACCACGGGCATCTCGGTGCATTCCTTGGAGTCGAGGACAAGACGAACCATTCGAAGACTCATGGCAAGGCACTCGGCAAGGCGAGCGTGACCGGCAATTGCATCAAGTTCAAGGCGCTGAAGGACATGGACCCCGAGGCACTCGACGCGGCAGTCCGCGAGGGGGTTCAGCGTCAAGCGTAGCAATGCGGCGACCGGCCGCTGCCCAAGGGTGCGTTGCGCCGCACTCGGGACTCTCCCCGCGGCAAATGTGTCTTCTGATTTGCCGGTCCCCCATGAAACCGACCTCCCGTAAGGCTGGTCCGGGTTGCTGCAGCGCGCACAACCACTTGGCCTGACGTCAAGATCGCGATTGCGGTCCGCTGTTGCCACGCAGATGTCATGGCGTTCCAATGGTGTGTCAATTGTTATGTTTCCACGCATTGCCACACCCCGAAAACTCGGCGTATTCTTGAAACTCACGTAGCAGTCGCCAAGCCGGCATGGC
>JBGAUM010000075.1:0-17598 GCA_044228625.1 Usitatibacteraceae bacterium
CCGCGTCGTTGCTGCCAATGGATCATTGGGTGGCTTCATGGGAGGGAAACTTGCCAATCCCCTCGGCATCAAACAATGGCTGTTGACGCACGAAGGCGCGCTCCTGCTTTGAATCCCGCAAAAGTTGTTGCGACCAATCCCTTGATTGATGCGTTCGCGGATGCCCTTTGGCTGTCGGATGGGCTTGCGAAGAATTCGATCGACGCCTATCGCCGTGACTTGGCGCAGTTTGAGGAATGGATCCAACGAACCCGGCAGAAGCACGTCGAATCGGCGACTTCAGAGGATATTCAGGCCTATCTTGCATTCCGAATCGAATCTCAGCGCGCAAGTCCGCGGTCGACGGCCCGGCTCACTTCTTCTCTGAAGAGGTTCTTTCAATATTTGGTGCGCGAAAAGCTCGTCACGGGTAATCCAGCCCGGCATCTTGCTGCACCAAAGATTCCGCGTTCGCTGCCCAAGGCGCTTTCCGAGCAAGACGTGAGCTCGCTCCTGGCGGCGCCTGATGTGGAGACGTCATTGGGTCTGCGTGACAAGGCAATGCTCGAGACGCTGT
Source organism: Usitatibacteraceae bacterium (assembly GCA_044228625.1). GTDB lineage: Bacteria > Pseudomonadota > Gammaproteobacteria > Burkholderiales > Usitatibacteraceae > UKL13-2. The sequence goes on from JBGAUM010000075.1 coordinate 557, forward strand.
ACGCTTCCGGGTTGCGCGTGACCGAACTGGTGACCTTGAAAGTCCCGCAGTTGTCGCTTGAGATGGGCGTCGTGCGCGTCATGGGGAAGGGTTCGAAAGAGCGGTTGGTCCCGATCGGGGAGGCGGCACAGGATATCGTCGGCTTGTACCTGCAGTCGGCCCGCCAGGAGATCCTTGGCGCACACAAATCAGACGACCTGTTCCCGAGTCAGCGAGGGCGCGCAATGTCCCGACAAATGTTCTGGAACCTCATCAAGCGCTATGCGTTGCGCGCGGGGATCTCGTCGGCCATTTCACCCCATACCCTCCGCCATGCCTTTGCAACACATCTCCTCAACCACGGCGCAGACTTGCGCGTGGTGCAGTTGCTGCTGGGTCATGCGGACATCACTACCACCCAGATCTACACGCATGTCGCGCAAGAACGATTGCGGCAGATTCATGCCAAGCATCATCCAAGGGCCTAATCGGAACGGGCGCGGCCATGCTGTACGGTCCTCGTGCCGTCGTGCGCGGTGTTATGACCCTAATTTAGCCAGCCGACCTGCCGCCCGTGCCAATGTCTCTTCTTGCTTGGCAAAGCAGAAACGCACCACTCGACGGTCTTCGCCGTCCGAATGAAAAGCTGAAACAGGGATGCAGGCAACGCCAATTTCACGTGTCAGCCATTCAGCAAATTGGCCTTCTGATTTGTCTGCATGACCGTCCAGGTGCCCGTATTCAGCCAAAACGAAATAGGTACCGCTTGACGATCTCCATTTGAGCGGCGTTGAGCGCACTGCATTGATGAAATAGTCCCGTTTGGCCTGATAGAACGCTGACAGCTCTCGATGCGTCCCATGTTTCATGTATTCCGCAATCGCATACTGCGAAGGCGTATGCACGGTAAAGACGACGAACTGGTGCACCTTGCGAAACTCGGCCATGAGTGCGCGGGGCGCGAGGCAGTAGGCAATTTTCCACCCGGTCACATGGTAGGTTTTCCCGAATGAGGAGATGACAAAGGCGCGCTCCTCAAGCTCCGGGTGCGATGACACGCTCAAATGCTTGCCCCCATCAAACACCATGTGCTCATACACCTCGTCACTAATCACAATGATGTTGGTGTCTTTCAGGAGCGTGGAGAGCGCATCCAGGTCCTGGCGCGTCCAAACCGTGGCGGTCGGGTTGTGTGGGGAGTTGATCATGATCGCGCGCGTTTTCGGGCCGATCAATGCCCGAATCTCACTCCAATTCGGTCGGTAATCCGGATAGGAAAGCTTTGATTTGCGCACGATGCCACCATTCATTTGAATGACGGGTTCATAGCTGTCGTAAACCGGCTCCAGAATGATGACCTCGTCACCTGGATGCACAAGAGCCGTCAACGCCGTCTGGATGGCCTGGGTCGCCCCTGCGGTGACGGTGATTTCGTTTGCCACGTCGTATTGACGGCCGTAGCAATCGTGTACCTTGATCGCAATTTGTTCCCGCAATGACGGAATGCCTGCCATGGGGGGGTATTGATTGTGTCCAGCCGCCATGGCTCGATGCATTAAGTCGAGCAATCGGGAATCACATGCAAAGTCCGGGAATCCTTGGCCAAGATTCACGGCGCCGGTCTCTTGCGCCAGAGCAGACATCGTCGTGAAAATCGTGGTGCCGACATCGGGCAACTTGGAGTTCAGTTGAATCATGCCTTGATCATAGCAGCGACCCACGTTGGGAATTGCCAAAAAAAAACCGGGCCACAGCCCGGTTTTTTTGCAGAGGGCCGATTACAGACGCGGACCTTCTTCGGCGACCGCCTCTTCGACAACCGGACGATCGACCAACTCCACCAATGCCATCGGCGCATTGTCCCCCTGGCGGAAACCGAACTTGAGAATACGCAAATATCCGCCGTTGCGCGCCTTGTAACGCGGCCCAAGCTCATCGAACAACTTGGTGACCATCTCGCGATCACGCAGGCGGTCATACGCCAAGCGACGATTCGCCAACGTGGCTTCCTTGCCCAACGTGATGATGGGTTCGGCGACCTTGCGAAGGGCCTTCGCCTTGGGCAGTGTCGTCTTGATGACTTCGTGCTTGAGCAACGAATTGGTCATGTTGCGCAGCATCGCCAGGCGATGCGACGAGGTCTTGTTGAGTTTGGTAAGTCCGTGACGATGACGCATGGTAGTTATCCTTTGGATTCTTGGCCGCTGATGGCGCCGGCCTTGTTGTCGTTATGGGTTGGAACGGTTGAGGCGAATTCAGACTGAAGCAGGAGTTAGCGGGTCAAGCCGGCAACCGGCCAATTCTCGAGCTTCATGCCAAGAGTCAAACCCTTGCCTGCCAGCACTTCCTTGATTTCGTTGAGCGACTTGCGGCCCAGGTTCGGTGTCTTGAGCAACTCGTTTTCGGTACGCTGGATCAAGTCGCCGATGTAGTAGATGTTTTCTGCCTTGAGGCAGTTGGCAGAACGTACGGTCAGTTCGAGGTCATCCACCGGTTGCAGCAGGATCGGATCGATCTGCGGAGCCTTGGTTTCCTCAGCCTGCATCGGAGTTCCTTGCAGGTCTGCAAATACGGACAACTGATCGACCAGTACCCGTGCAGCGTAGCGCACGGCCTCTTCCGGCTCGATGGCACCGTTGGTCTCGATGTCCATGACCAGGCGATCCAAGTCCGTGCGCTGCTCCACACGTGCACTTTCGACCGCGTACGACACACGACGCACCGGCGAATACGACGCGTCCAGCAGGATTGACCCGATGGAGCGATTGTCGTTTTCACCACGGCGTGCGGTTGCAGCCACATACCCGCGGCCCTTCTCGACCTTGATTTGCATGTCAATCTTGCCGCCTGAGGTCAGGTTGGCGATCACATGGTCCGGGTTGATGATCTCGACATCATGGGTTTGCTCGATGTCCGCCCCCGTGACCGGGCCTGGCGCTGCCTTCTTGAGCTTCAACAGCACTTCATTCCGGTTGTGAAGCTTCAACACCAAGCCCTTCAAATTGAGCAGGATGTCTACCACGTCCTCCTGAACGCCTTCCAGCGTGGAGTACTCATGGAGCACACCGGAAATCTTGACTTCAGTGGGCGCATAGCCCGGCATCGACGACAGCAGGATGCGACGCAGCGCATTGCCCAAGGTATGGCCATAGCCGCGCTCGAACGGCTCCATCACCACCTTGGCATGAGCGGGGGATACGTTTTGAACGTCGATGATGCGCGGCTTCAGGAAAGTCGTAGCATTGCTTTGCATTGACGAGGGCCTCTAATGGTGAATGGCGCCCCCTGGGGATCAGGGTGCGCCGGAGAAACAGGAATTACTTGGAATACAGTTCGACGACCAATTGTTCGTTGATGTCGTTGGCGAATTCCGCACGATCCGGCAGGTTCTTGAACACTCCGGAGAACTTCTTGGTGTCAACTTCCACCCAGCTCGGGAAGCCATTGGCTTCAGCCAGCTTCAGCGCATCCTGCACGCGCAGTTGCTTTTGGGCCTTTTCCTTGAGGGTGACCACATCATTCGGCTTCAACAGATAAGACGGGATGTTCACCGGCTTGCCGTTGACCAGCACCGCACCGTGGCTCACCAACTGCCGGCCTTCAGCACGCGTGGAGCCAAAGCCCATGCGATAGACGCTGTTGTCCAGGCGCGACTCGAGGAGCTGCAACAGGTTTTCACCCGTTGCGCCACGACGGCGCTCGGCTTCCGCAAAATAGGTGCGGAATTGGCGCTCCAACACACCGTACACGCGGCGAATCTTCTGCTTTTCGCGAAGCTGCGTGCCGTATTCGGAAACACGGCCTTGCTTGGCGCCATGCTGACCGGGACGCGATTCGAGCTTGCACTTCGAATCGAGCGGACGGCGGGCGCTCTTCAGGAACAGATCGGTGCCCTCGCGACGGGAGAGCTTGCATTTGGGTCCAAGATAACGAGCCACTTTTTTTCTCCGTTGCGAATTACATGCGGCGACGCTTCGGTGGGCGGCAACCATTGTGCGGTACCGGCGTCACGTCAGCGATCGACAGGATTTTGATTCCCAGGGCATTCAAGGCACGAACCGCGGACTCGCGGCCGGGTCCGGGACCCTTGATGCGCACTTCAAGGTTCTTGATGCCGCACTCGATAGCTGCCTTGCCGGCAGCTTCGGCAGCCACCTGGGCCGCAAACGGTGTGGACTTACGCGAGCCCTTGAAGCCAGCACCGCCCGATGTGGCCCACGACAACGTGTTGCCCTGGCGGTCGGTGATGGTGATGATGGTGTTGTTAAATGACGCGTGCACGTGGGCGATGCCCTCGGAAACGTGCTTTTTGACTTTCTTGCGGACACGCGTGGCAGCAGTTGGCTTGACCATGTTTTAGGTTCCTCGTGAAGTCTTACTTGGCCAAACGGATGGCCTTGCGCGGACCCTTGCGGGTACGAGCGTTGGTACGGGTGCGCTGACCGCGAACCGGCAGGCCCTTGCGATGGCGCGTGCCACGGTAACAGCCCAAGTCCATCAATCGCTTGATGCTCATGGACACTTCGCGGCGCAGGTCACCTTCGACGGTGAGTTTGGAAATCTGCTCGCGCAGCTTGTCCATGTCTGCGTCCGTCAGATCCTTGATCTTGGCGGACCTGCTCACGCCCGCTGCCACGCAGATTTGCTGCGCAGTGGGGCGGCCGATACCGTAAATCGCGGTCAACGCGATTTCGGCGTGTTGGTGATTGGGGATGTTGACGCCAGCAATACGTGCCATGTTGGTCTACCTTGAAATTAACCTTGACGCTGCTTGTGACGCGGATCCGTACAGATCACGCGCAGCACGCCTTTACGCCGCACCAATTTGCAGTTGCGGCAGATTTTCTTAACCGATGCTTGAACTCGCATTGTCGTACTCCTTTTGTAGTCCCCCCGCTACTTGGCGCGGAAGGTGATTCTTGCTTTGGTGAGATCGTAGGGCGTCATTTCAACCGTTACCTTGTCGCCTGGGAGAATCCGGATGTAGTGCATCCGCATCTTTCCGGAGATATGGCCCAAAACCACATGGCCGTTTTCCAGCTTCACCCGGAACATTGCATTCGGCAGTGTTTCCAGGATCTCTCCCTGCATCTGGATGGTTTCTTCCTTCGCCATTCAACCTCGTTGTTAGTTAGCTAATTGGGGGACTACCGGACCGGAAAGCCGCCCTTGAAATTGGCTTTCTTGAGCAATCCTTCGTATTGGTGCGACATCATGTACGCCTGCAACTGCGCCATGAAATCCATCGTGGTGACCACGATGATCAGCAGCGATGTCCCACCGAAATAAAACGGCACGTTGTACTGCAGTCGCAAGAACTCCGGCAGCAAGCAAACCAGCGTGATGTACACCGAACCGGTGAGCGTCAAACGCATCAGGATCTTGTCGATATAGCGCGCAGTCTGCTCCCCCGGACGAATCCCCGGCACAAATGCGCCGCTCTTCTTCAGGTTCTCAGCGGTTTCCTTGGAATTGAACACAAGTGCCGTATAGAAGAAGCAGAAAAACACAATGGCCGCAGCATAGAGCACCGTATAAAGCGGCTGCCCCGGCGCCAGCGCCGCGCCAATGTCTTTCAACCATGTCATCTTGTCGCTTTGGCCAAACCAGCTTGCCGCGGTTCCGGGGAACAGAATGATCGAGGACGCAAAGATCGGCGGAATCACGCCTGACATATTGAGTTTGAGCGGAAGATGCGAGGACTGACCGCCGTACAGCTTGTTGCCAACTTGGCGCTTGGCGTAGTTCACGAGAATCTTGCGCTGGCCACGCTCGACAAACACCACGACGTAGGTCACGATCACGCACAAGGCCACGATGCCGATCACCACGGGATAGGACATGGAGCCGGTGCGCGCCAGTTCAAGCGTGCCACCGATCGCGGAGGGAAGCCCCGCCACGATGCCCGAAAAAATGATCAGCGAGATCCCGTTGCCAACGCCGCGTTCGGTAATCTGCTCTCCCAGCCACATGAGGAACATGGTGCCCGCAATCAACGTGGTGACCGTCGTGAAACGAAACATCATGCCCGGGTCAATCACCAGCCCTTGCTGAGACTCCAAGGCGACTGAAATGCCGACCGCCTGGAACAATGCAAGCGCCACAGTACCGTAGCGGGTGTATTGCGTAATTTTCCGACGCCCTGCCTCACCCTCTTTCTTGAGCGCTTCCAGCGGCGCGTACACCACCGTCAGCAACTGCATGATGATCGAGGAAGAGATGTACGGCATGATGCCCAACGCGAATACCGAGAAGCGCGACAGGGCGCCGCCGGAAAACATGTTGAACATGCCGAGGATGCCACCACCCTGCTGGTCGAACAGGCGCGACAACTGGACCGGGTCAATGCCGGGAACCGGAATGTGCGTGCCAACCCGGAACACGATAAGTGCCATCACCAGAAACACCAGGCGGCGTTTCAGGTCGGTCATCTTGCCGAGAGCTTCGAGGGGATTCGAGGACAAATTCGTCTTTCGCGTGGAAAAGGCTACTGCCCGGCTTACGCCGCGGCGGCTTCTTCGATGCTGCCGCCCGCCGCTTCAATCGCCGCGCGCGCACCTTTGGTGGCACCGATGCCCACCAACTTCACCTTCTTGTCAATCTTGCCGGCCAAAATGACTTTCGCCTTTTCAGCGATGGCCGGGATGATGCCGGCTTGCTTCAGCACCATCAGGTCGATGGTATCGACAGGCAAAGCGGCCAAGGCGGACAAGCGAACTTCTGCGCTGTCGTTGCGCGACAGGGAGATGAAGCCACGCTTGGGCAGGCGGCGCTGCAGCGGCATTTGTCCGCCTTCAAAACCGACCTTGTGAAAGCCGCCGGAACGCGACTTCTGGCCCTTGTGTCCGCGACCTGCGGTCTTGCCAAGTCCGGAGCCGATACCGCGTCCGACGCGGCGGCGGTTCTTTTTCGAACCTTCGGCAGGTTTGATGGTATTGAGTTCCATGATTGTTCTCGCTCTTTCGGAAGACTGCGGCCTACGCCACGACTTCGAGCATGTAGCTCACCTTGTTGATCATGCCGCGAACTGCCGGCGTGTCTTCCAAGGTGACGGTTTGGTGGATCTTTCTCAAGCCCAGCCCGCGTACGCAAGCCTTATGAGCTTCCAGGCGGCCAATGGTGCTCTTGACGAGCTTGACCTTGACGGTTTTCTTGGCAGTCATGTTTTCCCCGCTTAACCCAGGATTTCTTCAACAGTTTTGCCGCGCTTGGCAGCGACTTCCGACGGGCGCGTGATCTGGCTCAAACCATCCAGCGTGGCACGCACCACGTTGTACGGATTCGTCGAACCATGGCACTTCGCGGAAATATTGGTAATGCCCATCACTTCGAACACTGCGCGCATGGCGCCACCCGCCTTGATGCCGTTACCTTCGGCCGCCGGCTGCATGAACACCTTTGTGCCACCATGCTTGCCGATGACCTCATGATGCAAGGTGCCGTTCTTGAGCGGAATCTTGGCCATCTTGCGGCGGGCCTGCTCCATGGCTTTCTGCACGGCCACGGGGACTTCGCGGGATTTACCCTTGCCCATGCCGACAGAGCCATCGCCATCACCGACAACGGTGAGGGCTGCGAAGCCGAGAATGCGGCCACCCTTGACGACCTTGGTGACACGATTCACCGAGATCATTTTCTCCCGGAGGCCGTCGCCTTTTTCTTCGGTTTGCTGTTCGTTCTTAGCCATAGTAAGGAATCCCGTTAGAACTTGAGGCCGGCTTCGCGGGCAGCCTCAGCCAATGCCTTGATGCGGCCGTGGTAGGCGAAGCCAGAGCGGTCGAAAGCCACCGTTGTGACGCCGGCAGCCTTGGCGCGCTCGGCAATGCGCTTGCCCACGACGGCTGCCGCTTCCTTGTTGCTGCCGCTCTTGACCTGTCCGCGCAATTCCTTCTCTGCGGTGGAAGCCGAGGCGAGCACCTTGGAGCCGGTGGCGTCGATGATCTGGGCGTAAATGTGCGTGTTGGTGCGATGTACCGTCATGCGCACGGCTTTGAGTCGCGCAATGATGGCGCGCGTCTTGGCAGCACGGCGGATGCGAGATGCGTTCTTGTCGATCATGATGGCCTCGCTTACTTCTTCTTCGTTTCTTTGAGGGTGATCTTCTCGTCGGAGTAGCGCACGCCCTTGCCCTTGTAAGGCTCTGGCGGACGGTATCCGCGGACGATGGCGGCCACTTGACCGACCTTCTGCTTGTCGACACCCTTGATGATGATTTCGGTGGGTTGCGGCGTCTCGCACTTCACGCCTTCCGGCATGTTGTGGACGATCGGATGCGAATAGCCCAGCGCCAGGTTGAGCTTCGTGCCTTGCGCCTGCGCCTTGTAGCCCACGCCAACGAGCATGAGCTTGCGCTCGAAGCCCTTTTCGACACCGGTCACCATGTTGGCGACCAGCGCACGCAAGGTACCGGACATCGCATTCGCAGCCTGGCTGTCGTTCGCCGCTTCGAACACCACCTTGTCGCCGTCTTTCTTGACATTGACGAGATCCGACACCGATTGCTTCAGGGTGCCCATGGGGCCCTTGACGGTAATTTCATTCGCGGCAATGCTCACTTCGACCTTGCCGGGAACGCTGATGGGGAGTTTTCCTACGCGTGACATGGTTCGCTCCTTACACCACGATGCACAAGACTTCGCCGCCGACTCCGGTGGCACGCGCCTTGCGATCGGTCATGACGCCGCGGGACGTGGACACAATGGCCACACCCAAGCCGTTCATGACGGGCTTGATGTCTTCCTTGCCGCGGTAGATGCGCAGCCCGGGGCGCGATACGCGCTCGATCTTCTCGATCACCGGCTTGCCCGCGTAATACTTGAGGCTGACATTGAGTTCGTTCTTGCCTTCCACGGCGCGAACCGCGAAATCCTCGATGTAACCTTCGTCCTTCAATACCTTCGCGATCGCCTGCTTCACCTTGGAAGCGGGCATCGTCACGTTGGTCTTTTCCGATTGCTGCGCGTTGCGGATGCGCGTCAGCATGTCGGCGATGGGATCACTCATGCTCATATCTGTCTCCTTGCGCGTCCGTTACCAGCTGGCTTTCACGAGGCCCGGCACTTCGCCGCGCATCGCGATTTCGCGCAATTTGTTGCGGCCGAGGCCGAACTTGCTGTACACACCACGCGGACGACCTGTCAAAGCGCAACGATTGCGCAAACGGGTCGGATTCGCATTGCGCGGCATGGCTTGCAGCTTGAGGCGGGCCTGATAGCGGTCCTCCTCGGAAATGCTCTGGTCGTTGATGATCTTCTCGAGCTCAGCGCGCTTGGCGGCGAATTTCTTCACGAGCTTTTCGCGCTTCTTCTGACGGTTGATAAGGGCCAGTTTTGCCATGTGCTTAGCCTCGGAAAGGGAATTTGAACGCAGCCAGCAAAGCCTTGGCTTCGGCGTCCGTCTTCGCGGTGGTGGTGATCGAGATGTTCATGCCACGGATCGCGTCGATCTTGTCGTACTCAACTTCCGGGAAAATGATCTGTTCCTTGACGCCCATGTTGTAATTGCCACGGCCATCAAAGGAACGGCCCGAAATGCCGCGGAAGTCGCGAACACGCGGCAGCGACACGGTGATCAGGCGATCCAGGAACTCGTACATGCGAGTTGAACGCAGGGTTACCATGCAACCGATCGGGTAGCCGTCGCGAATCTTGAATCCGGCGATGGACTTCTTGGACTTGGTCACCACAGGTTTCTGACCGGCGATCTTGGTCATGTCGCCGACGGCGTGTTCCATGATTTTCTTGTCGGTCACCGCCTCACCCACACCCATGTTCAGGGTGATTTTGGTGATGCGCGGCACCTGCATCGTGGTCTTGTAGCCGAACTGCTTCATCAGCGCCGGCACCACGGTTTCCTTGTAATGAGACTGGAGTCGGGTCATGTCTGCGCTCCTTAGGCGTCAACTTGCTCGCCGGTCGAGCGGAAAATGCGGACCTTGCGGGCCTTTTCCGCGCCTTGGGCGGCGAGAACTTTGATGCCCACGCGGTCGGCCTTGCCGGTCGCGGGATTGAAAATGGCCAGGTTGGAAATGTGAATCGACATTTCCTTCTCGACGATGCCGCCCTGGGTTCCCTTCATCGGGTTGGGCTTGGTGTGCTTCTTCACGCGATTGATGCCTTCGACAACCGCGCGCTCGACTTCGGGGATCATGCGCAGCACGGTGCCACGCTTGCCCTTGTCCTTGCCGGTGATGACGACCACCTGGTCGCCCTTCTTGATCTTGTTCATGGTGGACTCCTTACAGCACTTCCGGCGCCAGCGACACGATCTTCATGAACCGCTCGGTACGCAATTCGCGTGTCACGGGTCCAAAGATGCGCGTGCCGATCGGCTCGAGCTTGGCATTCAGCAGCACTGCGGCATTGCCGTCGAACTTGAGGAGCGAGCCATCCGTGCGGCGCACACCCTTGGCGGTACGCACAACAACGGCGTTATAGACCTCGCCCTTCTTCACGCGACCGCGCGGCTGGGCTGACTTGATACTGACTTTGATGACGTCACCGATGCCGGCATAACGGCGTTTGGAGCCGCCCAGCACCTTGATACACATCACCGATCGCGCGCCGGTGTTATCGGCGACGTCGAGAATCGACTGCATCTGAATCATTTTTATCTCCAACTTGTGCCGCAACCGAGAGGAAGCAGCTAGTCTTGGACCCGTCTTAATTGCCCGCCCCGTTCAAAACATGAACAAGGCCGGCAGGCTTTGAAAACTTCTTGTGCCCGAACGCTGGTGTCTTCGGCTTCGGCGGACGCTTGGGCGGCCGGTTTGCGATGTTCTGCATCCCGTTTCTAGGCAGATCTTTGGCCCACGAAGCCGAGGCCAAAGCAGCAAAGACCGCGATTATAGCGACATTTCAACGACTTACGCAAGTCCCGCTCAAATGCCGTTCCACATGTCACTGGCCTTCTCGCCACTTTACGGGAGAGACATGTGGCAGGTTGATCATAATTTCGTTTAAAAACAATAATTTAGCCAAAAACTCCAGCGCCAAAGGCTTACCCCCTCCCAATACGGCTGTTGGGCGCTAGAATGGCCGCCCGCTGGCGAAGTCCCCAAAAATCAACCGGACCCCTAATTACATAGAACGCTATGGGCCTGCTGGACCGCGCCAAATCGATCGCCCACCAACTTGCAAGTTCCAAGGGGCTTGCGCCTTTGATCTCGCTCGATGAAAAGGGCGAAATGGAAACGATGCTCGAAAAGCAGCTGGTGGCCTTTTACGATGAAAACGGCGGTCGCAAGTTGTTGGAGCCTGATTGGTGCATTGCCTTGAGCGCTGCACGCGGCACCGAAATTACCCAAGCCCCGCGCGCGGACGACGAATTGGGCCGAATCAAGGTCCAGGACCTGCTCTCCATCAGGAGCCTGTTAACCACCGGGTCGCCGCAGGTAGTGGTCACACGCAACATGCTGCCCAATCTTGCCACCGAAGCCACCAAGGAACTTTCCCGGCAGGTCAATGCGTTTGTGCAGCAGGCCCATGCGCCGGTGGCGCAGAACTTGACGCCCAAATAGCGCGGCGGGATTCCCGGTCAGACGGCACTCATGCCGCCATCGACGTGCAGGATGTGACCGGTCACATAACTCGATGCCTCTGATGCGAGGAAAATCGCCGGCCCCATGAGATCGGCATCGCCGCCGAGGCGACCCATCGGGGTCATGGCCAGGATCTGCTTGTCGATCACTGCCAGAATGCCTTGGCTCATCTTGGATGGAAAAAATCCCGGTGCGATGGCATTGACGCGGATGCCGTGCCGCGCCCATTCGCCGGCCAACGTCTTGGTGAAATTGATCAGCCCACCCTTGCTGGTGTTGTAGGCGATCGTCTGCATCGGGCCCAACTGACCGCGCGTCCCGGCAATCGACGCAATATTGATGATGTTGCCGGATCGGTTCGGAATCATGCTCTTTGCCGCGACTTGCTGCGAGACCAGGAACGCCCCCGTCACATTGGTATTGAGGACCTTGTTCCAAGCCTCGAGCGGATACTGCTCGGCCGGCGCCCCCCAGGAGGCCCCTGCGTTGTTGACCAAGATGTCGATGCGCCCAAAGCGGGCAATCACCGCATCCACCATCGGGGCAATTGTTTCAGGCTTGGAAAGGTCGCTGGCCACGGCGAACGCCTCAAAACCCATTCCGGCGAGCTCTGCCTTGGCGGCTTCCAGCTCCTCCATTTTGCGGGCGGTGAGTGCCAGCTTCGCTCCCATGCCACCAAAAGCTTTTGCCATCTGCAGGCCCAGCCCGCGTGACCCACCGGTAATCAAGGCGACCTTGCCGGTCAGGTCAAACAACGAGGCGCTCTTCATGCCGTTTCCTCCTTCGGTGGATCATCTGTTTCCCGCGCAACAAACACTTGTCGATACGACACGTAGCTGGCCAGAGTGACGATTGCCGTCAGCACCAGCTGCGCGAACGAACCGAACACGGAAAGAATGCGGTTTTCCGCGCTGCCGACGATAAACAACCCGGCAAATGCGACGGCCAGTGGCAGGCAAAAACCGATCATCGCGCCCATGTTCGCAACCAGCGCATATCCGCTCCAACGAATCGACTCCATCGGGCGCATGCCGTGGAACGTCGCCACCGGGACGGCAAACCATTGGAGGCCCTGCAGGATTGCCACGCCAATCACGGCAATCATCACCGCCCAAATGTCGAGTGCACCGCGAACCCACTCCGTCATTTCCGTGACGGTCTTGATCGTCTCCGGCGGCTTGGGGATGCCCGCGGCAAAGATCAGCAGCACCACCACAAACATGCCCACCACCCACAGCATTCCCAGACGAATCAGGTTGCTTCCATTCGCCTGGAATCCGGCAAGCAAATGCCCGAGGTGAACCCGGTTGCCGCGCTCCTGCTCGGATGCCGCGATCAGCATTCCGCCCGTGACAGCCGGCTGCACGGTCACCACCAGGAGAATGCCCATGGCAGAAAACATGGCCACGGCCATCAGCGAGAAGAGCAGCCAGCACGACGACAAGGCCACCCATGCAAACGGTTGTGCACGGAACATCCTGCCGGCACCGGAAATCCATGTCCAGCCGGCGGACGCCGGCAAATCGACTACGCGAATGCTCATGCGGCCGCCTCGATCAGGTCCTGTTGCATTTTCATTTCAGAAACGTGAAAGGCCAGCAAGCGCTCGGTAAAGGCGTGGTCTTTCGGATGCGTCAACTCGGAATTGCGCGGGAAATGGTGATAACCCAAGCGCCCCAGCCAGGTTCGCAACGCTGCAGCACGCAACATTTGTGGCCAAGCCTTCAGTTCTGCCGGTTCGAATGCCCGCACCGCCGAATAGCCTTGCAATAACGCCGCCGTATTGGCATTGTTCAACCGGGCATTGGGATAGAACGCAAAATCGAGGCACCAATCATTGACGGTCACTGCGACGTCGAAAAGGAGTTGTTCCTCGCAGGCGAAATAGAAATCGATCATTTGCGGGGTATGGTGCGTACCGTGGTCGTCCCACAAGGCATTGTCGCGAAAAAGATCCCCATGGATGTGGCCGCGCGGCAAATTCAATGCTTCGAAACCGGCCTGGAATTCCAACTCTGCGGAAATCGCCTGCTTCTCCCGTGCACTCAAATGTTTTTCCAGCGCGTGCGCATATTCGCGCCACCACGAAAGGCCGCGCCAGTTCGCCATGTGCCCCTGAAAGCTCTTCGCCTTGAGGTGAAGTTCCGCCAGCGCAGCGCCCACGGCGCGGCAATCGTCCGGCTTCGGGTGCGCGATGTCGTTGCCATTGAGCCGCTGAACCAGCGCGGCGGGTTTGCCGTGAAGCGTCCCCAGCATGGCGCGGTCGCGCGCCAGAATCGGCGCCGCGCAGGCCAAACCTGCTTCATGCAAATGGAACATCAGGCCGAGGTAGTAATCAAGGTCGGTGCGCGGGATCTTCTCGAAGATCGTCAGCACGTACCGGCCGCGTGTGGTGGTCACGAAGAAATTGGAATTCTCGACGCCCGCGGCAATGTTCTGAAAGTCGATGATGTCGCCGACCTGATAAGGGGCCACGAATGCGCGCGCCTCGTCGACGCTGACCGGGGTAAAGACACTCATCGCGCCACAATCACCAGGTAAATAGCACCCACATGGGCACGTTCAGTTTCAGGTCCGGGCCATCGACGCGGGTGAACTTGCCCTCGCCTTTTTCGTCGATCAGGATGTACGCCGCACCCGATCCGGGCGTGATGCGCTGCTTGTAAAGCTTGCCGCCCTGGCGAAATTCCTCAATCGTGGTGTCGCCTTCCTTGCGAATGGTGACCTCGGGGGCGATTTCCTTGCCGTCCTTCACCACGGTATCGCCCTTCGCGGTCACCTTGGGCTGGTATTCCTTCACCACCGGCGGCGGCAATACCTTGTCCACCACCTCCGTGCCCTTCGGCTTTGCGCGTTCCGTGGATTGGGCGAGTGCATTTGTACATGCAAGCGCAGCAATGACCCCCAACAGGATCGTTTTCATAGCGACATCTCCAGGGCTTTCTCGTCCGGATTCGGTAGGAAGCTGCGGTCAGCATAATGATCGAAGATTGCGTCGACGACGGCTTGAGGATCGTCAATCACCTTGATCAAGTCCAGGTCCTCGGGGCTGATCACTTTTTCGTCGACCAACGTGGTCTTGACCCAGTCGACCAATCCTTTCCAGAAATCGCTGCCCATCAGGATCACCGGGATGCGGCGGATCTTGCCGGTCTGGATCAGCGTCATCGCCTCGGTCAATTCATCGAGCGTGCCGAAACCGCCGGGCATCACCACATAGGCGCTGGTGTGCTTCACAAACATCACCTTGCGCGCAAAGAAGTGTTGAAAGGACAACGACACATCCTGATAGCCGTTGCCGCCCTTTTCAAACGGCAGCACGATGTTCAATCCCACGCTGGGGCTTTTGCCGGCCTGCGCGCCGCGGTTGGCCGCTTCCATGATGCCCGGGCCACCGCCGGACACCACCGCGAAGCCGGCGTCGGACAGCAACTTCGACACCTGCTCGGTGAGCGTGTAGTAGCGGTGCCCCTCTTTCAAGCGGGCCGAGCCAAAGATCGAAACGGCGGGCGCAATGTGCGTCAGCTTGTCAGCCGCCGTGACCATTTCGGCAATAATGTTGAACATCCACCATGAGTCGCGCGCGGCGGTTTGCGACTGCTGGATCAATTGCGGGTCCGCCAGTTTCGGGACCTTGGGGCCGCTATCTGCGGCCGGTTTTTCCTGCGTCAACTTGGGGACTCCATGAGCGCCAATGAATCGAATCGACCGCGCTTGCTGCTTGTCGATATTTCGAGCTTTTTCTACCGCGCATTCCACGCGATGCCGGACTTTCGTTCCCCGTCCGGCGCGCCCACCGGCGCCATTTTCGGTGTGGCGAACATGCTCAACAAATTGCGCGATGAATACCCGGCTGATTATAGCGCCTGCGTTTTCGATCCCCCCGGCAAAACCTTCCGCGACGACATCTATCCAGAGTACAAGGCCAACCGCGAAGCCATGCCCGATGACCTCCGCTCGCAGATCCCGCACATCCGGGAAACCGCCGAGGCGTTGGGCTGGCCCTGCATCCTCATTCCCGGCATGGAAGCCGACGATGTCATCGGCACCTTGACCAAGCACGCCGTGGCGCGCGGGGTGGAGACCATCATTTCCACCGGCGACAAGGACTTGGCGCAGTTGATCGAGGACGGCGTGTATTGGTACAACACCATGTCCAACGAAAAGTTGGGCGTCGCCGGCATCACGGAAAAATTCGGCGTGCCCCCCAACCGAATCGTCGATTACCTCACGCTCATGGGCGACAGCGTGGACAACGTCCCCGGCGTGGACAAGGTCGGCCCCAAGACGGCTGCCAAACTCATTGCCGAGTATGGCTCGCTGGACGGCATCATCGCCAACGCCGACAAGATCAAGGGCGTGGTGGGCGAGAACCTCCGAAAGGCGCTGGATTGGCTGCCCACCGGCAAGACGCTGGTCACCGTGAAGTGCGATGTGCCGCTCGATTTCGATTTCGACACCATCGACCACAAGGACCGCGACGTCGCCAAGCTCGACAGCCTGTATGAGTCCTACGGCTTCAAGTCGATGCGCGCGGCCCTGCACAAGGGTAAGGGCGCTGAATCCGCGGGGGCTTCCGGCGATGCGGCACAGGGCGCGGTGTTCAAGCAGGCGGCCAAGGACACCGGCGCCTCGCACTGGTCTTCTGGCGCTGCACCCAGCCAACAGGCCACATTCGTCAGCACCCGCCAGTACGAGACCATTTTCACGATGGACCAGCTCGACGCCTGGATGACCAAGTTGAACGCCGCGGATCTGGTGGCGCTGGATACGGAAACCACCAGCCTCGACCCGATGGCGACTCGCATCGTCGGCCTCTCATTTGCCTGTGTGGCGGGCGAAGCCGCCTACCTGCCCTTGGCGCATGCTTACCCCGGCACCCCGGACCAGCTGAATTTCGACGCGGCCATCGACAAACTCAAACCCTGGCTCACCGACCCCACCAAGAAAAAACTCGGCCAGAACATCAAGTACGACCTGCACGTGTTTGCCAACCACGGCATCGCCGTGCAAGGCTACGTGCACGACACCTTGCTGCAAAGCTACGTGCTGGAAAGCCACCAGCGCCACGACATGGAATCCCTCGCCACGCGCCACCTGGGCGCCACCGGCATGCTCTCGTTCGAAGATGTCGCCGGCAAAGGCGCATCGCAGATCAGCTTCGACCAGGTCGCCATCGACGTTGCCACCAAATATTCCGCCGAAGATTCGGACGTCACGCTGCAATTGCATCACGCCCTCCTTCCGCAGATCGCCCACGACGCGCCGCTCAACCGCGTGTACAGCGAGATCGAAATGCCGACCACGCACGTGCTCCTGAAAATGGAGCGCAACGGCGTGCTGATCGATGGCGCGCTGCTGGAAAAGCAGTCCGGTGAGCTCGGCCAGAAGATGCTGGAGCTGGAACACAAGGCGCACGAGCTTGCGGGCCAGCCGTTCAACCTAGGCTCCCCCAAGCAGCTCGGTGAAATCTTTTTCGACAAGATGAAGCTGCCGGTGATCAAAAAGACGCCGGGCGGCGCAC
>JBGAUM010000076.1:0-17586 GCA_044228625.1 Usitatibacteraceae bacterium
TCTTCCAACGTGAAATTCATTTTTCCGGGCGGAGGCTGCTTGCCGATGTGGAGCAGCAGTTCGGCTTCGGCGGCGCCAAAACCGCCCGCAAAGATGCGCCCGGCCACACCTGTTCCCGAGTCCCGTTGAATGGCTGGTTTGAAGATGGGGCCGGCGAGGCGATTGGCGCCGTATTGGTCAGATTGGGGCGGAAAGATCCTGCCCACTTTCCATCCGCCGACCGATTGGGAAAACAGGGCAATGGCGGCGTCCTGAACCTGGTAGGCATCAGCCAAGGTCGACGGGATCGGGCCGGGGAATCCGGGTAGCGATTTTCCCGCCTGTCTCGCGCCCACGAATTGCCTTGCGATGTCCGAGGCCTCGGACGAAACCGCGCTGCGGGTCTGGCTGGGTGCGACGTCGATGTTCGACACAGTTGCGCCTTTTGTCGGATTTGATGCTTTTTCTAGGTTATAGGAAACCGGTGTCATTTGCAAGCGTGGTGCATGCCGCTCTATGTTCAACTGCGAAAATCGGGCCGCGTCATAGGCAAAATTGTGGCTGACGCAGCAAGGAAAGCGGTATCAATAGCAAGGCTGTTATGATGGCGCATGGCCAAATCCCCCGCCAAAACCCCAGCCGCAAACGTATCTGCCAAGTCTCCCGCGAAGCCGACCATCAATGACATCGCGCGTCTGGCGGGCGTGTCCAAAAAGACCGTCAGCCGCGTCATCAACAACTCCCCCCTCCTCAATGATGAGACGCGGGAACGGGTCGAGCAGGTCATCCTGGAAACCGGGTATGTCCCGAATCCGCAGGCGCGCGCGCTGGCGCTGGGCCGAAATTTCCTGATCGGCCTCATCCACGACAACCCGAACGCGCAGATGATCCTCAACATGCAGCAGGGGATTCTCGAGGCGCTGCGCGACACCGACTTCGAACTGGTGGTGCGGCCGGTCGATCGCGGGTCGGCCACCATGCTCGACGATGTGCGCAGTTTCCTCACGCGGCAGCGTCTCTATGGCGTCGTGATCCTGCCGCCGATCTCGGAAAACAACCAGCTGGCCGCCTTGTGCAACGAAATTGGATGCCGGTATGTGCGCATGGGCTCCGCCGTGCTCGACGACGCGGACCACATGGTGGCCTCCAATGATCGTGACGCGGTGGCCGAGGCAACCCGCTACCTGATCAGTCAGGGGCACACGCGCATCGGCCTCGTTGCCGGGCCGCACGGATTCCGCTCCGCGCGCGAGCGTCGCGAGGGATTCGAAATGGCGCTCAACGAGGCCGGGATCAAACTGCCGCGGAGCCTGGTGGCGGATGGCCAATACACCTTCGAGTCGGGCATTGCCGCGACCTACAGCCTCCTGGACCTCTCGCCGCGACCCACGGCGATTTTCGCCTGCAATGACGAGATGGCCGCCGGCGTTTTGTTTGCGGCCCGGGAGCGCGGCCTCTCCGTGCCGGGCGATCTGTCCATCGTCGGCTTCGACGATACGCCGATTGCCGCGCGCGTCTGGCCCCCCTTGACGACCGTGCGTTGGCCAATCGTCGCGATGGGCCGTTCCGCCGCGCTGAAATTGATCAGCGGTACGATTGCGCACGCGGAGGAAGTGTCCGAGCCTTCCCTGTTCATTTCGACGCTGATTCGCCGCGGCTCCGTCGCACCGCCTCGCAAGGATTGACGCCGCGCGCGGACCTGCCGGCGCGCCCGTTGCGAAAAAGGCTGACACCGGTTACCATTCGGGACTTGAAGCACGAGCAACTCCCCGAGCGGGGGCCAACGAATCGATCCTGCGGAGCACGGCATGTACACCAAGACTTTCCAAGCCACCCATCCGGACATGATGGCCGGTGTGAGCAATGAGCAATTGCGCGAGCGTTACTTGCTGGCCGGATTGTTCGAGCTGGGCAAAGTGAACCTCCAGTATTCACACAACGAGCGATTCGTCCTCGGCGGGGCAGTGCCATCCGGTGCGCCAATCAAATTGCCCGACCAGACCGAGCCGGCGAGTGCTGCCGGCAAGCCGTTCCTGGAGCGGCGCGAAATGGGCATCATCAATGTGGGCGCGAAAGGGGCGGTGACGGTCGACGGGCAGCGCTTCGACATGGAACCGCGCGATTGCCTGTACGTTCCCATGGGCAGCAAGTCGGTTGTGTTTGAAGGCGACGGCGCGCGGTATTACCTCACTTCACTTCCTGCCCACAAGGCCTGCGCGTTGAAGAAGATCTCGATCGCCGAAGCCATTCCCCTGGTACGCGGCGATCTCGAAACCTCCAACAAGCGCACCATTTATCAGTTTGTCATCCCCGGCGTCTGCGAAAGTTCGCAGCTCCTGCTCGGCCTCACCATTCTTGAGAAGGGCAGCGTCTGGAACACCATGCCACCTCATTTGCACGACCGGCGCAGCGAGGTGTATTTGTATTTCGGCTTGGGCGAGAATGACCGCGTGTTCCACTACATGGGCCGCCCGGAGGCCATGCGCCACATCGTCACCGGCAATGAGGAGGGCATCATTTCGCCGCCGTGGTCGATCCACATGGGCTCGGGCACCAAGTCGTACGCGTTCATTTGGGCCATGGGGGGTGAAAACCTCGACTACACGGACATGAACGTCCTCGACATCTGCCAGCTGAAGTGACGGCGGATATGAGCCTGTTCGATTTATCCGGCAAGGTCGCGGTCGTCACTGGCGCGAACACGGGCATCGGCCAGGCGATCGCCGTGGCGCTGGCGGAGGCCGGTGCCGACGTCGCTGCGGTCGGCCGATCGCCTGCCACGGACACAGTGAGTGCGATCCTGGCCTTGGGCCGGCGCGCAGTAAACATTTCCTCGGACTTGTCCTGCACGACCGCAGTCGAGCCCACGGTCTCGCAGGTCATTTCCACGTTCGGCCGCGCCGACATCCTCGTGAACAACGCCGGCATCATCCGCCGTGCCGATGCGGTCGATTTCAGCGAGGCCGACTGGGATGCGGTGATCGACACCAACCTGAAGACGCTGTTCTTCCTCTCCCAAGCATTTGCCCGTCACTTCCTCGGCAAAGGTCGCGGCAAGATCATCAACGTGGCATCGCTCCTGTCATTCCAAGGCGGCATCCGGGTGCCCGCCTATACGGCGGCCAAGAGCGGCGTGGCCGGGCTCACCAAGGCGCTGGCCAACGAATGGGCTGCGAAAGGCATTAATGTCAACGCCATCGCGCCGGGCTACATCGAGACCAACAATACCGAAGCATTGCGTGCCGATCCGGTGCGCAGCCGGCAGATCCTCGAGCGCATCCCTGCGGGCCGCTGGGGCAAGCCTGAAGATATCGCGGGTGCCGCCGTTTATCTTTCGGCACCAGCCTCGGACTACGTGAACGGCCATGTGCTGACCGTTGACGGCGGCTGGATGGGCCGATAATCGGGTCATGAGCGGCCACATCGTCTGCTTCGGCGAACTGCTGGTCCGGCTGTCCGCGCCGGGCCATGAATTGCTGTTGCAGTCACCAACGCTGGGTGTGCACATCGGTGGCGCCGAGGCCAACGTCGCCATCGGCCTTTCCAACCTGGGCCATGCTACGTCCATGGTCAGCGTCGTGCCCGACAATGCCCTTGGGCGTGGTGCGGTTGCCGCCGTGCGCGCACAGGGAGTCGACTGCAGTGGCGTTCAAACGCGGCCCGGTCGCATGGGGCTCTATTTTCTGGCCACGGGTGCGGGATTGCGCGCCTCGGAAATCGTCTACGACCGCGCCGACTCGAGCTTCGCGCGTGCACGCGCGGGCGACTTTGATTGGGACACGCTGCTGAAGGGCGCGTCGCTGTTCCACCTTTCCGGCATCATCCCGGCGCTGGGTCCACAGTCAGTTGACGTGGCCTTCGCGGCGGCAAAAGCGGCACGGCGCTTGAACGTGCCGATTTCCTTCGACGGCAATTACCGCGCCCAATTGTGGAGTGCGTGGGACAGCCGTCCCGCGCCCATCCTGCGCGAACTGATTGGCTTGGCCGATTTCCTGTTCGGCAACCATCGCGACCTTTCGCTGGTGCTTGACCAGGATTTCAGCGGCGAGGGAGAAGCGCGCCGCCGCGAAGCCGCACAAGCCGCCTTCCAGGCATTCCCTCAGCTCAAGCTCATGGCCTCCACCGCGCGGCATATTGAAGACGGCGATTGCCATCGCATCGCCGCACGCGTGGACCTGCGCGAGGACTCCGCGCAGACGGACGAAGTGCGGGTGTCCGGCATCGTTGATCGCATCGGTGCGGGAGATGCGTTTGCGGCCGGCGTTCTTCACGCTTGGCTCGCGAAGGACAGTGCGAAGGAGATGGCGAAGACCGGTCTTGCACTCACATGCCTCAAGCATTCCTTACCGGGCGACGCCAGCCTGTTCCGTCAGGCCGACATCGACGCCTTCCACGCCGGCGGACTGGATGTGCGCCGCTGAAGTTCATGTGGGACGGCGCGCCTTCCTCGGCGCGGCGCTCGCATCGCCGTTGGTGTCCCGCGCGGCACTTGCACCATCAACGGACGCCGGCCCGCTCGTCGAATCACCGGCCGGCCGTTTTCTCGGAAATCGAACCGATGGCGTTTGTGTGTTCCTCGGCATCCGTTATGGCATGGACACGGCGGTCACCCGTTTTCGCCCGCCGGTCGCCGCGAATCGTGAAGAGGGTGTGACCCGCGCGTCAACGCACGGCCCCATCAGCCCGCAGCGCGGCAAGGTGCCCGGCATGCAAAGCGAAGACTGCCTGCGCCTCAACCTGTGGACGCCGTCAATCGATGCGCGTGCCAAGCGGCCGGTCATGGTGTACATCCACGGCGGCGCCTACAACACCGGCAGCGGCAACGAAAGCTGGTCGGATGGCACCAAGCTCGCCATGCGCGGAGACGTGGTGGTGGTTACGCTCACGCATCGCCTCAATGCGTTTGGTTACCTTTCCCTGGGGCGGCTCGATGCGCGTTTTCCCGACAGCGGCAATGCAGGGCAACTGGACCTGGTGCTGGCCTTGCAATGGATCCGCGACAACATCACGGCTTTCGGTGGGGACCCTGGCCGGGTCACGCTGTTTGGCCAGTCCGGTGGCGGCGCCAAGATCGCCACGTTGATGGCGATGCCTGCGGCAAAAGGGTTGTTCCATCGTGCCATCACCATGAGCGGCCAGCAGGTCACGGCGTCCGGCCCGCTGAACGCAACGCGTCGCGCCCAAGCTTTTCTTGCCAAGCTCGCGCGCGATCCGGCCGATGTGCCCGTCGAGAAATTGGTCGAGGCGTTGGACGCCATCGATCCCATCCTCGGTGGCGGGGTGTATTTCGGGCCGGTGCTCGATGGCCGGTCGCTCACTCGCCATCCGTTCTATCCGGATGCCCATCCGCTTGGTCGCGCCATCCCCATGATGCTCGGCAACACGGTGGCCGAAACGCGCGGCTTTTTCCCGCCTTCACACCGTGTGTTCGTTGGAATGGAGTGGTCAAATCTCGCTGAACGGCTCGGGCCCGAAATGCGGGTGGACATCGCGCCGGAACAGGTGGTCGAACGCTACCGCGCATGGTTTCCCGCAGCCGGGCCCGCGGAAGTGTTCATCCGCGCGACCACGGCGGGTCGAAGTTGGCGCGGGCAAGTCATCGAAGCCGAGGAACGCGCGAAAGCAGGCGTGCCGGCCTTTGTTTACCAACTTGATTTCGACAACGCCATGCACACCGATGACATCGGTTTGGCCTTTGGAACCGCGCAAGACATGCCACCGGCCAAGCGCGCGCTCAGCGACACGATGATGGATGCCTTCCTGCGCTTCGCGAAAACCGGCGACCCAGGCTGGCCGGCTTACGAGTTGCAGATGCGTAAGACCATGGTGTTCGACCGCGAATCACGGCTGGTTGAAGACCCGCGGGGCCGCGAACGCGAGTTGTTTGCCACCGTGCCCTACATCCAGCCCGGAACCTGAGCGATCAGGAATTCGGCGGCGCTACTTGCGCATGTCGAGATCAGTCGGCGACAAATGTTCCTGGATCGGGCCCTTCTGGCCGGGGAAGCGTCCGGACTTGGGCAACATCGTGTCGAGATTCCACTCGGCCTCCACGAAAGGTGCGCGAGTTTCCTTTTGCTTCGGATATTCACTGGCGTCTTTTTCGTCGTTGATGATTTCGCCGCGGCCTTCGACAATGAAGAACAGCACACGCAAATCATCCGGGTCACGGTCCCAGGGGCGCGCACCCGCCTGGGAAAGCACATGGCGCTCCACATCCTTTGCCGGCAGCGGTTTCACGTCCGCGGGCCAGGACACCGGCGCGGACATTTCAACAATCTTGCCTGCAGCGGTGCCGTAACGGCCGAACATCGGCAAGGGTTCGCCGTATTTGTCCACGGCGATGTTGTCCTTGCCGTAGTATTCCAGGTCACCGTCGCCGCCGATCATCAGGAACGGCAGCTTGCCCACCGTCGAGGGTCCGCCGCGCAGTACGTTTCCTACCGCGCTCATCTGGCCATTGACGACCGGGTTGTCGCCCCACTCGAATAGCATCAGGTTGTAGTGCATGGCGCGCCGGCCGGGGTTGTAGATGAGGTTGTTCACCACCGAGCCGCGCACGCCGCCCTTGAACAGCGGGTTCCTCTCCATGTTGTGCGCCCAGATGTTGCCGACGAACAGGATGTTGGTGACGTTGTCGTGCACCAGGGACCCCTTCGAATGTTCGCCCTTGGGGTGGCTGGAGTCGGCCAAGCCTTCCGCCGCCAGGTTGTAGGAGAAGGTGATGTCGTGCGAAGTGTTGGCGCGCCACTCGTCGATGTTCCTGCCCTTGAAACGCGGGCCAGAGGCCGACATGTTTTCGTCGATCGCCCAACTCATGCTGCAGTGGTCCACGATGACGCGACTCGCTGACACCATGTTGAGCGAATCGGGATCCCAGCCGCTGCGCTTGGCAGCGCCATCTGCGCCGGTGCGGATACGGATGTGGCGGACGATGACATCGTGGGTGCGGATATTGAGCCCGGTTTTGATCAACGTGATGCCGGGGGAGGGCGCCGTCTGGCCGGCGATGGTCAGGAACGGCTCGCGCACGTCGATCACCTTGCGCGCCATGTCGATCACGCCGCCCACTTCGAACACCACGATGCGCGGGCCCTTGGTTTCCACGGCCGCCTTGAACGAACCCGGGCCGTCGGCGTTGAGGTTGGTCACGCGCAGGATCTTGCCGCCGCGCCCACCCTGGGTCACGGCACCCCAGCCCACCGCGCCGGGAAACGCTTTCATCGGGGCCGCACTGGCATTCTTGGAATCTGGTGAGGCTTGGGCCGGGGTTTGGCCGAGCGCCGGGGTCAACCCGAATGGAATGAGGCACAAAAACAACAGGGTGGCGGGGCGCATGGTGCGTCCTTTTGATTAGGTGTTGACATCAAAAACGGTTACCCATAATATCTCAATGACACCGGTTTCTCAAGTTGATCGCCGCCGGGGCCGAGAGCTGCAGGAATCCCAGAGGGAAAGGGCTCTGCAGCAGACGGAGCGGAAGCAAATTGGTTGTTGCGGCGCAGCAAAAATGACACCGGTTACTATTCATGAAACACTGCAGCACCCAGCACCTGGAATCGACCAGCCGAATTGATTGACTAACCGGCGAACCATCGAGCGGGCCCACAAGAAACCGCCACCGCCATTGAGGAGAATCGCATGACCCAGAAAAAAACCGCCGGTGCCCCGTTTCAGCGTTTGAAATTGCTCACTGTGGCCACTTTGGGCGTCCTGTCGGCTGGCGCGGTTGCGGCCCAGGAATCCAAACCACCTGCGACGCCGGACAAGCCCGCCACGACTCCAGCCCCTGGTACCCCGGCGAAAGCGGCCGCACCGCAATCGGTGGAGACCGTCGTGGTCACCGGATTCCGCGCCTCCCTCGAAAGCGCGCTAAACCTCAAGCGCGAGGACCTAGGCATTGTCGACGTCATCAAGGCCGAGGACATCGCCAAATTCCCGGACACCAACTTGGCCGAATCGCTGCAACGTGTGCCGGGCGTGGTGATCGACCGCGATGCCGGCGAAGGCCGCACGATCACCGTGCGCGGCTTGGGCGGCGACTTCACGCGGGTGCGCATCAACGGCATTGAAGGTCTTGCCACCACGGGCGGCACCGACAGCTCGGGCGGCAACAACCGCACACGCGCATTCGACTTCAATGTGTTCGCCTCTGAACTCTTCAGCCAGTTGAAAGTGCGCAAGAGCTCTTCTGCCGATGTCGATGAAGGCTCGCTGGGCGCGACGGTCGATTTGCAAACGTCGCGACCGTTTGACTTCAAGGGCTTCAAGGCATCGGCCTCGCTCAGCGGCCGCTACAACGACATGTCCAAGGACATCGATCCGCGCGGCGCCTTCCTCGTGTCCAACACGTTCCTGAACAATACCGTCGGCGTGCTGCTCTCGGGTGCCTATTCCAAGCGCTACCTGTTTGAAGAAGGGTTCAGCACGGTGCGTTGGGACAACGGCGCATCGTCGGGTGGCTGGTGTGCACCGACGGGCGTGGCCAACAACCCCAGCAACTCCACCGCCACCACCTGCGGCCCGGCGGCCCAAGGGGTCGCCCGCATCGTCGGTAACGCCACCACCATCCAGGCCTACAACGACGCCAGCAATGCTGCCAACTTCCACCCGCGCCTGCCGCGTTACGGGCGCCTGACGCACGACCAGGAACGCACCGGCCTCACGGGCTCGATCCAGTTCAAGCCCATGCAGGGCACGCTGCTCACCTTGGATATGCTGTATTCCAAGATGGAAGCCACGCGCCAGGAAGACTTCCTGGAGGCGATCTCCTTCAGCCGCGCCGCGGCGCAGGGGGGCAAGCCGCAGACCAGCGTGCTGGAGACCCAATACGGCTCCAATGGCGCCTTGCTGTACGGCGTATACAACGGCGTCGATATCCGTGCAGAGCAGCGCTTCGACTTGCTCAAAACCACGTTCACGCAGCCGACACTCACGTGGGAGCAAACGCTCACGGACACCTTGCGCCTCACTGTGCAGGCAGGCACGGCGGAATCCAAGTTCCGCAACCCGTTCCAGACCACCACCACGCTGGATGCCCTCAACGTCAACGGCTACACCATCGACTTCCGCGGCAGCGACCGCCTGCCCATCATCACGTATCCGTTTGACGTGACCCAGTCCAATGGTCCGCTCACGCTGGTGACGGTGCCGCAAGTGACGTCGGGCACGCAGCCGACCACCATCCCCAACACCACTTCCAGCGAAATCCGCATCCGGCCGCAGGGGTCCACCAACAAGAACGATTTGGCGCGCTTTGATCTCGCGTGGGAAGCCGTTCCCGACAAGCTCACGGTGAAGGGTGGCTACGACAAGAAGAAATACACCTTCGATACCTTCGAGTTCCGACGCGTCAACCAGAACGACACCATCTTCGCGCCCCCGGCCGGCACCAGTGTGTCGAGCCTGACCACCCTGTTGACCGGATTCGGCCAAGGGCTTGGGCTGCCGGCCGGCACGCCCACCGCCTGGCTGATCCCGAACCTGAGTGCCATCGCTGCGGCTTATGACATCTATTGCAATTGCATCAAGTCCGGCCCGGCCGGCGGTCCCGGCGACTTCACGCTGTCGTCGACGACCAACGGCAACGCGCGCGGCAACAACCGCAATGTGGTGGAGAAGGACAATGGCATCTGGCTGATGGCGGAGTTCAACCATGAAATCGCCGGCATGCCCTTGCGCGGCAACATAGGCGTGCGGCAGGTGCGCACCGAGCAAAAGGCGACCGGCTACCAGGCCACCGGGGGCGGCACCGAAATCACGGTGACCAACGAATACACGGATACGCTGCCCTCGTTCAATGCCTCGTTGCAAGTTTCGCGCGACTTCATCTGGCGCGTCGCAGCGGCGAAGGTGATGGCGCGCCCGCAACTGGGCAACCTCAACCCGGGCGGCACCATCAGCACCACCGGCACGTTGTCGATCACCGCTGGCAATCCGTTGCTGCAGCCGTTCCGCGCCAAGGCCTATGACACCAGCTTCGAGTGGTATTTCGAGAAGAATGGCTTCCTCGGCCTGGGCCTGTTCTACAAGGACATCGGCACCTACATCCAGAGTTTGCGCACCAATATCCCGTACAACCAGACCGGCTTCCCGCTGTCGTTCCTGCCGTCCAATTTCACGGGCGCGGAAGTGTTTCAGGTGACGGCGCCGATCAACACCAATGGCGGGCCGCTGAAGGGCTACGAAATCAACTACCAGCAGCCTTTCACATTCATGAATGGCTGGGCGCGCAACTTCGGTACGCTTCTCAATTACACTTGGGTGAAGTCGCGCATCGAATACGCCGTCTCGCCGACCAGCGGCACCACGATCACGGACGACCTCCTGAACCTCTCGCCGAAATCCTGGAACGCCACGCTGTATTACGACGATGGCACCTGGAGCGGCCGTGTGTCCGGCGCCTACCGCAAGACCTTTGTTACGCGCGTGCCAGGGCAGAACAACAACGACGTCGAAGGCAAGAACAGCTCGACCAACGTCGACGCCTCACTCTCCTACCAGTTCGACAAGAACCTGCAATTCATGCTCGAAGGCGTGAACCTTACCAACGAGGCCAACGACCAATTCATCAGCCGCGCGCGCAACAGCGCGGTGGTGTATCACAAGACTGGTCGTGAATACATGGTGGGCGTACGCTGGAAATTCTGATTGCCAGCGCACTACAACGAGCTTGTTTCTCCTGGCCCCGGATTTCCGGGGCTTTTTTTTGCCTGCGCCAAGTTGCATCGTGTATTTTCAAAGTCCGCGCAGCGAGTTTCCTGAAGTGCCCCACTGGAAGACTCCAGCATCGGCGAGGTGTTCAAGGCAAAAATGGCTTGGAATGCTCGCCAGTCCTCGAGTTTCTCATCCGCATGCGGGAAAAGCGCTGTCTTGACTGGAATCATGTAGCCTGACCGGTGAGCGCCGTATCCTCACGCTCGCATGGCCCAGACTTCATGGGGAAACACATGAGAAATCCGGCCGCTTTCCAGCGTTGATCCAAGTCAATCCCACGAATGCCTCCCCGATGAACGACCGCGCCACCGTATCCATTCCTGTCGCCGACGTGCGTCGCAAGATGAAGGCTCGCCAAACGCCCAAGGGTCGACAGGTTGATCCCGCGGCGCGGGCCGAAATTGCGGCACTGTTGGCCGGGCGCGAGATGCGCCGCGACCTGCTCATCGAATTCCTGCACCTCATCCAGGACAAGTTTGGCCACCTCTCTGCCGCGCACATGGCCGCATTGGCCGAGGCGATGAAGATCGCGCAGGCTGAGGTGTACGAAGTGGCGACCTTCTACCACCACTTTGACGTGGTGAAAGAAGGCGAAGCCGCCCCGCCTGCGCTCACAGTGAGGGTGTGTGAGACCTTGTCTTGTTCGATGGCGGGTGGTGAGGAACTCCTCGAAAGACTGCCGTCCATCCTGGGCAAGGACGTGCGCGTGATCGCCGCGCCCTGCGTCGGCCGCTGTGCTGAGGCCCCCGCGGTGTGCGTGGGACACAATAGCTTCGGCCATGCCAGCGTGCAATCCGTGCAAGCCGCCGTGACCAGCAAGCAGACCGGTGCGTTGCGCGGCGAGGCGCCGGAGCACACATCGCTCTGGGCCTACGTTGCGCAGGGCGGCTACCAAACTTGGCTAGATGTTGCCAACGGAAAGCGCGACACCGAAACGATCCTCAAGGAACTCGAAAACTCCAACCTGCGTGGCCTGGGCGGCGCCGGGTTTCCGGCGGGTCGCAAATGGCGCATCGTGCGCGGAGAAGCCGCCCCGCGGCTCATGGCGGTCAACATCGACGAAGGCGAGCCAGGCACGTTCAAGGACCGCCACTATTTGGAACGCGACCCGCATCGCTTCCTGGAAGGCTTGCTCATCGCCGCGAAGGTGGTGGGCATCGATGCGTGCTATGTGTACCTGCGCGACGAGTACCACTACTGCCGCGCGATCCTCGAAGCGGAACTCGCGGCGCTGAAGGCCAACCCGCCGGGTGGCATCGCGTTGCCCAAGATTGAGCTTCGCCGTGGCGCGGGCGCCTACATTTGCGGCGAAGAATCCGCGATGATCGAGTCCATTGAAGGGAACCGCGGCATGCCGCGGTTGCGCCCGCCCTACGTGGCGCAAGTGGGCTTGTTCGGCCGGCCCACGCTGGAACACAACATGGAAACGCTCTACTGGGTGCGCGACATCCTGGAGAAGGGCGCCGCCTGGTTTGCCGGCCACGGCCGCAATGGGCGCAAGGGCTTGCGCTCGTTTTCCGTCTCCGGGCGCGTGAGGAAACCCGGCGTGCATGTGGCGCCCGCCGGAATCACGGTGAAGGACCTGATCGACGAATTCTGTGGCGGCATGCTGGATGGCCACACGTTTTACGCCTACCTCCCCGGCGGCGCCTCGGGCGGCATCCTGCCCGCCAGCATGGGCGACATTCCGCTCGATTTCGATACCCTGCAACCGCACGGCTGTTTCATCGGTTCTGCGGCAGTAGTCATCCTTTCAGACCAAGACAAGGCACGCGATGCGGCGCTGAACCTGATGAAGTTCTTTGCCGATGAATCCTGCGGCCAATGTACGCCGTGCCGCGTGGGCACCGAGAAGGCAGTGAAGCTGCTGGAGGAATCGAAGTGGAAGACCGGCTTGCTGGAGGAACTCTCGCAAGTGATGGTGGATGCCTCCATTTGCGGCCTGGGGCAGGCGGCGCCGAATCCGATCCGGTGCGTGGTGAAGCACTTTGGTCACGAGATCGCTTGAGGTGAATGCCATGAACGCCATGAACGAACCCCTCCTCGAGCGAAAGACCGTCGAATTCACGCTGGATGGCCAAAAGATCACGGCCTTTGAAGACCAGACACTGATTGAAATCGCCAAGGAGCACGGCAAGGAAATCCCGCACCTTTGCTACAAGCCCGGCTACCGGCCGGACGGCAACTGCCGCGCCTGTGTGGTGGAGATCAAGGGCGAACGCACGCTGGCGCCATCCTGCTGCCGCCACCCCAGCAACAACATGGAAGTGACCACCGCCTCCCCGCGCGCGGTGCATTCGCAGAAGCTGGTGCTGGAGCTCTTGTCTTCCGACGCGCCCGAGAAAGATTACAAACCCGCGGACAACGAACTCACCCATTGGAAAGCCAAGCTCGGCGTGAATAGCTCGCGTTTCCACGCCCGCCAGCAACCCGACCCCGACTTCTCCCACCCCGCCATGAGCGTGAACCTGGATGCGTGCATCCAGTGCACGCGTTGCGTGCGCGCCTGCCGCGAGGAGCAGAACAACGACGTGATCGGCTACGCGGGCCGCGGGGGGCAATCGAAGATCGTGTTCGATTTCGACGACCCGATGGGTGCCTCCACCTGCGTGGCCTGCGGCGAGTGCGTGCAGGCCTGCCCCACGGGCGCGCTGGCCCCGGCCAAGG
The DNA here is from genome assembly GCA_044228625.1 of Usitatibacteraceae bacterium. GTDB lineage: Bacteria > Pseudomonadota > Gammaproteobacteria > Burkholderiales > Usitatibacteraceae > UKL13-2. Next base: position 13,363 of record JBGAUM010000076.1, read on the forward strand.
CGGCGTATGAAGTGGTGGCGGACAAGAAGGTGGATTCGGTGTGCCCGTTCTGCGGCGTGGGGTGCCAACTGACGTATCACGTCAATTCAGCAGAAAACAAAATCATCCGCGTGGAAGGGCGCGACGGACCGGCCAACATGAGCCGCCTGTGCGTGAAGGGCCGCTACGGCTTTGATTACGCGCATCACAAGCAGCGCTTGACCAAGCCGCTCATCCGTAAACCCGGCGTGTCGAAGACAGCGGACTTCACCATCGACCCGGCCAACTGGCAAGACGTGTTCCGCGAGGCGACCTGGGAAGAGGCGCTGGACCTGGCTGGCGGCACGCTGAAAAAAATCCGCGACGAAAAAGGGCCCAAAGCCCTCGCCGGTTTCGGCTCTGCCAAGGGCAGCAACGAAGAGGCATATCTCTTCCAGAAGCTGGTGCGCACCGGCTTCGGCAGCAACAACGTGGACCACTGTACGCGGCTGTGCCATGCATCCTCCGTGGCGGCGCTGCTGGAGGGCGTGGGCTCGGGCGCGGTGTCCAACCAAGTGAGCGATGTGGCGAAAGCCGAAGTCATTTTCCTGATTGGCGCCAACCCCACCTCCAACCACCCGGTGGCCGCGACGTGGATCAAGAACGCCGCCAAGCGCGGCGCCAAGCTGGTGGTGCTGGACCCGCGGCGCAACGACCTCTACCGCCACGCCTGGCGCTACCTGCAGTTCAAGCCGGACATGGACGTGGCCATGCTGAACGCCATGATCCACACCATCATCGACGAGGGGCTGGTCGATGAGGACTTCATCAAGAACCGCACGCACAACTACGAAGCGCTGAAGGAAAACGCCAAGGAGTTTTCCCCGGAGAAGATGGCGCCGCTGTGCGGCATCCCGGCCGAGACGTTGCGCGAAGTGGCGCGCGCCTTCGCCACATCGAAGGGCAGCATGATCCTGTGGGGCATGGGCATTTCCCAACATGTTCATGGCACGGACAATGCGCGCTGCCTGATCGCGCTTTGTCTCATGACGGGGCAGGTGGGCAAGCCGGGCTCGGGCTTGCATCCGCTGCGCGGGCAGAACAACGTGCAGGGCGCCAGCGACGCCGGCCTCATCCCGATGATGTTCCCCAACTACCGGCGCGTGGACAACCCGGAGAATCACGCGCGGTTCGAAAAGTTGTGGAACACGAAATTGGACAACAAGCCCGGCCTCACCGTGGTGGAAATCATGGACGCCGCTTACGACGGCGTCATCAAGGGCATGTACGTGATGGGCGAAAACCCAGCCATGTCCGACCCTGACGCCAACCACGCGCGCGCCGGCCTGGCCAAGTTGGACATGCTGGTGGTGCAGGACATCTTCCTGACCGAAACCGCATATCTGGCCGACGTGGTGCTGCCGGCCTCCGCCTGGCCGGAGAAGACCGGCACCGTCACCAACACCGACCGCATGGTGCAACTCGGGCGTCGCGCGCTCGATTTACCGGGCGACGCAAAACAGGACCTGTGGATCATCCAGCAGATGGCCAAGCAACTCGGGCTCGATTGGAACTACCCCGGCGAGGAAAGTGGTGTGGCCGCGGTATACGAGGAAATGCACATCGCGCAGGATTCCATCAGCGGCATCAGCTGGGCGCGGCTCAACCGCGAATCCGTGGTGACCTACCCCTGCAAGGACGACGACGACCCCGGCCAGCCGGTGGTGTTCGTGGACAAGTTCCCCACTGCGGACGGCCGCGCCAAGTTCGTGCCCGCCGACATCATCCCCGCCAACGAGCGGCCGGATGCGGAGTACCCCTTCGTCCTCATCACCGGCCGGCAACTGGAACACTGGCACACCGGCTCCATGACGCGCCGCGCCTCAGTGCTGGACGCCATCGAGCCTGCCGCGTGCGTGAGCATGAACCCGCTGGACATGCGCGCCTTGCATGTGCACGCGGGCGAGAACGTCACCGTCGAATCGCGCCGCGGCAAGGTGGGCATCATGGTGCGCGCTGACGAAGGCGTGCCGCAGGGCAGCATCTTCATCCCCTTCGCCTACTACGAAGCCGCCGCCAACAAACTCACCAATTCCGCGCTGGACCCATTCGGCAAGATTGCGGAGCTCAAGTACTGTGCCGTCCGGGTGACCCCGGGTGGCGAACCCATGCCCCTGTCCAGCTTTGGGGGCGCGCAAGCATTTGCCTGAGGGTGACGCGGCATGTTTTGCCGCGCGCGCAGTCGTGCCGCCTGTCGTCTTCCGCCAACCGTTTGCCTGTTGGATCCCATTGATTTACATTTTGTTGCAATGCAAATCGGGACCAGGCGCAGAATGCGCCCATCGCCTTGAATCGGCGCGATGAAACAACCGTCGGGAGGGATGGGCGTTGCGCGTTCGAAACATCTTTCGGAGTGTCCCAGAACTGCGCCGCACGTTCGTGACTGGCCTGCTCGTGGCCATTTTTCTGGCGCCATTCAATCTGATGGCGTCACACCAGGATCCTTCCCGGGCGTTGATCGGCAATCCGCCGGTGGAAAAATTCACGCCCAACATCGATATCTACCCGCAGCACTTCTGTGTGGTGCAGGATTCAGCGGGCCGCGCCCTCATCTGCAGCTATGACGGCGTGTTGGAATACGACGGGGAACGTTGGCGCCTTACGCGCATGCCCAATGGCGAAATAGCGCGTTCGCTCGCCATCGCGGCGGACGGCACCATTTACGTGGGCGGCTACAACCTGTTTGGCATCCTGCGGCGGGACGCCACCGGGTATCTGCAGTTTGAAGACCTCACCCCAAGGTTCCGCCCCGCCCTCGGTGATGGAGACTTTGCGGAAATCTGGGACATCCTCATCGCGCCAGAAGGCGTGTACTTCCGCGCGCTGACCGAGCTCTTCCTCTGGAACCCGTCCACCAAGGTGGCCATGCATTGGTCGCACGCGGGCCGGTTCGGGCGCATGATCCTGCATGGCGGCAAAACCACCGTCCAGTTCCGCACCGAGGGCCTCAAGCAGTGGGATGGCAAAACCTGGGTGCTGATGCCGGAAAGCCGCCCCTTCGGCGGGCTGATGCAATTGCTGCAACCGCTCAAGGATGGCAGCGCACTCTCCGTGGATGAAAACGGCGGCTGGTGGCGCATCGGGGCCGATGGCAACGTCAAGCCGCAGAAAAAGCCGGCGGGCTTGCCCAAGGACGCCGTCATCAACGCCGGCGTGTTGCTGGCCAATGGCGAGGTGGCCATTGGCAGCAGCGCGGGAGACGTGTTTTTCATCAACGAGCAGCTCACGCACTTGCACCGGGTGGTGCTGGACCCGGGGTTCGTCACAGGCTTCCACTTGAACCGCGGCGGCGGCGTGCTCGCCGTGCTGCAGGGCTCGTTGTACCACATCGGCTGGCCGGCGCCGTGGACGGTGATTGGCAGTGAACACAATGTTTCCGGTAACTACTATGCGCTCATCGAGTGGAACGGTGACCAATACCTGCTCACCAGTTCCGGCATCTACCGCGGGGAAGACGGCGACTCCGGCGCCCGCTTTACCCGGCTGCCGGGCTCCACGGACGCGCCCTTCCACTTGCTGCCTTTGGATAACAAGCGCGCACTGCTGGCGGAGTCCAAGCGGCTGGCCATGGTTGAAAACGGCGTGGTGAAGCCGTATTCGAAAGACATCATCTATCCGCGCGAGTTCTTCCGTTCCGCGCACCACGCCAACCGTGCCTTCCTTGCCACCGATTTCGGTCTGCGCATGATCGATTTGCGCGGCGGCATCAAGGTATCTGCCGCCATGCCGGAATCGGCCGCGCCCGGCATCAGCTCGCTCATTGAAGTGAGCAAGAATGAAGTCTGGGTAGGCACCGACCGCAAGGGCGTGATGCGCATGACCGTGAACGACGCCGGCGAGATCACCGGTCACCAGTCGTTCGGTGCGGCGGAAGGGCTGGAGCTGGGCCAGGTTGCGGAAACTTACCTGAGCGATATCGGCGGCGGTCAGTGGGTGGCCAGCACACGCAAGGGGCTCTTCAGTTGGGATGGTGCCCGCTTCAAGCCCGCCGCGCTGGGCAATCTGCGGGACCTTCGGCAGCCCGAAGAAACCTTCATTTTCGTCGCCACGCCCAATGGAGAACTGTGGGCGTATAGCAACACGCGCTTGTTCCACCGCGCCCAATCTGGCATCTGGAAGCAGGCCGAGGTGCGCCAGCTGCTGCGCGGCGCGCTCGTGCACCACAAGCTCATGGCCAATGACCAGATCGCGTTCGTCACTTCCTAC
>JBGAUM010000077.1:0-17479 GCA_044228625.1 Usitatibacteraceae bacterium
GGACCCGAAGTCCCGAAAGCCAACTTGATCTGGCAAGACCCGGTGCCGCCGGTCGATCACCCGCTGGTGGACGCTTCCGATATTGCAAAACTCAAGGCCGGCATCCTGGCCGCTGGTCTGACGGTCTCCGAGCTCGTGGCGACCGCATGGGCGTCCGCATCCACCTACCGGGGCTCCGACAAGCGGGGTGGCGCCAATGGCGCGCGCATTCGCCTCGCGCCGCAGCGCAATTGGGAAGCCAATGAGCCCGCGCAACTCGCCAGGGTGCTGGATGCGTTGGAAGGAATTCGCACGAAGTTCAATGGCGCGCAAAAAGGCGGCAAGAAAATTTCGTTGGCGGATCTCATCGTGCTGGCCGGCAATACCGGCGTGGAGGCCGCCGCCAAGGCCGGGGGCGCCAATATTGAAGTGCCTTTTGCTCCGGGCCGTACGGACGCCACGGCGGAGCAGACCGACGCAGCCTCCTTCGACGTGCTCGAACCACTGGCAGATGGCTTTCGCAATTACCAGAAAAAGAGTTACACGGTGCCGGCGGAAGAACTGTTGGTGGACAAGGCCCAACTGCTCACATTGAGCGCGCCGCAGATGACGGTGTTGGTGGGCGGATTGCGCGTCTTGGGGGCCGGAGCATCGTCGCATGGCGTGTTCACGCAGCGCGTGGGGACGCTGAGCAATGATTTCTTCGTCAACCTTCTCGACATGTCCACCACGTGGGTGCCCGCCGGCGAAGGGACCTTTGAAGGGCGCGACCGCAAGAGTGGTGCGATCAAATGGACCGGCACGCGCGTGGACTTGGTGTTCGGCTCCAACTCACAACTGCGCGCATTGGCCGAGGTCTATGCGCAAAGCGATGCACAAACGAAGTTCGTCCGAGACTTCGTGGCTGCGTGGAACAAGGTCATGAACCTCGACCGTTTCGACCTGCGCTGACCGATCCCGCAATAACAAACCCCAGCACCGGCGCACCTCCCGGGCCCAAAGGCCCTGGAAAAGCGCACCGGTACTGGGGTTTTTGACTTGTGTGCTGCTGAATCGGGCGTCTAGAACTTCGCCTTGAACTGCACGCCAAAGGTGCGCGGATCGTTGATGAAGCCGGTCAGGTTGTTGAAGTCGATGCCGCCCACCACGCGGATCTGGTTGCCGATGTTGCGGCCAAAGGCAGCGACTTCATATTTACCGTGGCTCCAGTTGTAGCCCACACGCAGCCCGGCCTCGGTCAGCGCCTTGCCCGTGTATTCACGCGCTTCGTACAGGAAGAAGTTGATCTTGCTGCGATATGCCAAATCGCCGTATACGAAGAATTCCGCACCGGCGCCCATCGGCTGGGTGTACTTCATGGTCATGTTGAACACGGTTTTCGGCGCTTGCGGCAACGGGTTGCCGTTGATCGACACGGTGGGCGCAAACTTGCCGATGGCCGGATTGATCGGCGACGTGATCGGATCGAGCACCGTGCAACCGGAGCCGCAGGCATCCACGCGAAGATTGGGATCCTTGATCTCGGTCTTGTTGTAGCTGAAGCCGGCGGTGGCCAGCAGGTTGTCCGTGAGCAAGGCCTCGAGGTCGAGTTCGAAGCCTGAACCCTTGGCCTTGGCTGCATTCACCAAGCGGTTGAAGTTTGCGTTTCCACCCACGGCGGTCAACTGCAAATCTTTGACGTCGTAGCTGAACACGTTGAGGCCGACACGTGCGCGGCGGTTCATGAGGTCCGACTTGATGCCGGCTTCATACGAGGTGACCGTTTCCGAATTGGCCACCGATAGCGAATCGCCGAACAGCAGGCGGCCCTGGATGCTGGGCGCGCGGAAACCCCGTGCGACCTTGGCATACACGTTGGTGTCCTTGGAAAGCTTGTAGGTTGCGGACAGGTCGCCCGAGGTGTTGTTGGCGTCGGTGGTCGTGGTCAGGCGTCCGATAAAGGTGGGGGAGAAGGGTGGCGCCACCAGGCGGTTGGCAACGAAGTCTTTCTCGTCCTTGGTGTAGCGCAAGCCCGCACGGATGTTCAGGACGTCCGAGGCTGCGAAATTCACCGACCCGAACAGGGCGCTGGCCTTGTTCTCCTGGTTCTGGTTCGCATACCCATTCTGCACGTTGCCGCCAATTGACGAGTAGTTGAAGCTGTCGATGTCGAATTTTTCATTGAACAGATACACGCCGGCCAGCCACTTCAGGGACTTGTCGCCGCCTTCCAGGCGGAACTCCTGGGTGATCTGCTTGTGCTTCGGCAAGCCATCAGCCGATTCAGCGTCAAACGGAATGAATCCGGGGCCGGAAGCGGGCAGGAATGAGGCACCGAATCCGCCGTCAATGTCGCCGCGCGAGAACGTCTTCATCTTCTCGTAGCCGGTGATTGAGTGGAGGGTCATGTCGCCAAGGTTCCAGCGCAGGCGCATGCTCGCGCCTTCGTTCTTCACATCCTGTGAATTGAGGCCGTCGATGGAAATGCGTGCCGGGTCAAAGCCATCGACCAGTTCACTGGTGCCGGGCTTGACAATGTTGGCGCGGAACAAGCGGGCGGAACCGTTGAGGTCGCGCATGTGCACATTGAACAGCGCGTTGAAATTCTTGTCCGGCGAATACTCCAATTGGAAACGTGCCGCGGTGTCGCGATAGCCTTCCAATTCCCGGGTCTTTGCGCCGGGCGCCGTGTTGGTCACCCAGTCGTCGCGCGTTTGCGAGAGCACGGCGACGCGTCCGGCCCAGCCATTGCCCATCGGGATATTGAACGCGCCCTCGAGGTTGGCAGTCTGGTATTTGCCATAAGAGATGCTGACGTACGGGTCGCCGCCTTGAGACGGTTTGACCGAGTCAAACTTGATGACGCCAGCCGGCGTGTTGCGGCCGAAGTTGGTGCCCTGCGGGCCGCGCAAGACTTCGACTTGGGCGATGTCGAACACCGGGAATCCCTTGAGGATCGGATTTTCCTGCACCACATCGTCGTACACCAGCGAGACCGGTTGGGATGCGTTCAGGTCGAAATCGGTATTGCCGTAGCCGCGAATGTAGAAGCGCGGGAACGCGCGACCGAACGAAGACTCGATGTTGAGACTCGGCACGCGCGCGGCCAGCATGCGGATGTCCTGCCCGCTGGAATTGATGACGTCGAGTTTTTCCCCCGAGAGCGTGGTGATCGATGTGGGGACGTCCTTGATGTTCTCCAGCCGGCGCTCCGCCGTGACCACAATCTCCTCCAGCTTGCCCTCGACTTTCTGGGCGGGCTTGGAGTCCGCTTGTTGTGCATAGCTGATCGACGCATGGCTGGCCAATGCAAGGGCGACGGCGAGGGAAAGCGTGGACGGGCGCGAGCAGTTCGGATTGTTCATGGCGATGTCCTTGTTGGTTTTGGGGAGTGAACCCATGGATTCTATCCATTTGGTTGCGCGATGATTCCGGTAAATTGCAGTTTGCTGCCGAAGCGCAATTGACGGTCATACTTGAGCCAAGGACCCAATGTCCGCGTCCTGTATGTTTTTTCATCCATCGGAACCCTGAATGAAAGCGATTCGCTGCAAAGAGTGGGGCGGTCCGGAGTTGTTGGCTGTCGAAGAGGTCAACTTGCCGCCGCCTGCCGCGGGAGAAGTCCGCATCCGCATCCGTGCGGCCGGGGTCAACTTTCCCGACCTTTTGATGATTCAAAGGAAATACCAGATTCAGCCGCAGTTGCCCTTTACGCCCGGCGCTGAAGTTGCCGGCGAGGTATTGGCGGTTGGGGAGGGCGTCACCCATGTGAAAGTGGGAGATCGCGTCGCGTGCTTTTGTGGCCTGGGTGGTTTCGCGGAAGAAGTGAATGCGCCTGCAAATGCCACGCTCCCGCTGCCACCGGGCATGCCGTTCAATGTTGCCGCAGCGTTTACCTTGGCCTATGGAACCTCCTGGCATGCGGTGCGCGACCGGGCCATGCTCCAGGCGGGCGAAACCATGCTGGTCCTCGGTGCAGCTGGCGGCGTAGGGCTTGCGGCCATTGAAATTGGCAAGGCCATCGGCGCCAAGGTGATTGCCGCGGCATCGACCGATGAAAAGCTTGCGGTCTGCAAGGAGCATGGTGCCGACGGCTTGATCAACTATGCCAAGGAAGACTTGCGAGAGGCCATTGTTCGCGAGTGCGGCAAGCGCGGTCCCGATGTCATTTACGATCCGGTCGGCGGTCCGTTTGCAGAGCCGGCGTTTCGCTCGATCGCGTGGCGGGGTCGGTATTTGGTCATCGGTTTTGCAGACGGCACCATTCCGGCGTTGCCGATGAATTTGCCGCTGCTGAAAGGCGCGTCGATCGTTGGCGTCTTCTGGGGAAATTTTGTGGCGCGCGAGCCGGAGGCCAACGTCAAGGGCTTGGGTGAACTGATGCGTTGGCTGGCAGCGGGAAAACTCAAGCCGAGAATCTCTTCGACCTACCCGTTGTCAGGAGTGCCCCAAGCGTTGAATGACGTGGCGACCCGCAAGGTGATGGGGAAAGCAGTTATCGTTCCATAACGGCCGGCGGCTTGTGAAACAGACTGAAGCCGTCCGCCAAGTACCTAGGCCGGCTTCATCGCCGGCCATTCAATGGTGATGCGCGCACCACCCAGGCTGGACGTCGAAATGGTGGCGCGCCCGCCATGCCATTCGGCAATGCGCTGCACAATCGCCAAGCCAAGCCCGGTACCGCCTGCATTGTCTTGCCGCGTGCGGCTGCTTTCCAGCCGCGCGAAGGGCACGAACAGGCGTGCCTGATCTGCCGCCGGAATGCCCGGGCCGTCGTCGTCGACGTGAATGCGGAATCGCTGGCGGTCTTCTTCGACATGCACCACGACGCGCGATTTGGCAAAGCGCAACGCATTGCGCACCAGGTTCTGCACTGCGCGCGCCATGAACTTCGGCTCGCATGGTGCATCGGCCACATTGGATTCAACGGCCACCGGCACGCTGATATCAGACGCCTGTGCTGCTTCAATTTCATCTTCCACCGCATTGGGAAGCCAACTCTCCACGGGGACCGATGCCAACGCGATGTCGGGCGTGGTGTTGCGTTCCAATCGCGAATACAACAGCATCTCCTGCACGAGCGAATCGAGCTCGTCGACGTCGAGGTGCATCTTGCGGAGGAGACTCTCGCGCTCCGCCGGGCTGGCCTCTTCCGCGAGGGAGAGCGCAAACCGCAGGCGGGCCAACGGCGTTTTCAATTCATGCGATACCGCGTTGGTGAGGTCGCGATGCGAATTCACCAGCTTGCCAATGCGTTCGGCCATGCGATTGAATGAATCCGCAATCGGGCGCAATGCAGAACCCTTGCGGATTTTCACGTTGACGTCAAACTGGCCGGCGCCCACGCAGTCGGCGGCTCTGTCGATGCGTTTCAGATCGCGCCAGAACAGCGCAATCCACGCCAGGAGCGCCAACGCAAACATTGTCGATTCAACGATCCAGACGAATACCATGGGCCGGAACAGTCCGAAGATCTGCGGTTCTTGCGACGCCAGTGCGGTGATCTTGGCGACCTGCTGGGTTCCCAGCACCGTGCGGTAGAGAATTGCCCCGTTGGGGTTGGACAGACGCGTAACGTGCACGTCTCCCTGGGCGAGGCGTTCCAGCGTCTCCGGTTCCAATGCCTTGCTCGAGGCCAGTTGGGACAGTGGCAACAACTCGAAAGGAAAGCCGATGCGATCCTTGATCTGCGCCACGCGGGCGGGCCACTCGCTTTGTGGATAGGCACGCAGCGCTTCTTCAACAAACACAAAGGTTCGCTTCGTGGAATTGCGGCTCTCAATGGCTTTTGCGGAATTGATCGCCTCATCCACAAAATGGGTGTGGATCAGGTAGGAGGTGGCTGATGTAATCAGCACCAGCACCCAAAGCTTGAGAAAAACCTTGCCCATCAGACTACCAGGGGTTGGGACTGAACAAGTATCCGTGCGGACGTACCGTCTTGATATGGCCGGCTGCGGAAACATCATCCCCGAGCTTGCGGCGCAGGCGGGACACGCGCGAGTCGATCGAACGGTCGATGCCGTCGTAGTCGAGACCGCGGAGCGACTTCAAGATCTCGTTACGGGGCAATACGCGTCCCGCATTTGTGGCGAGCAGCCAGAGCAAGTCAAATTCCGCAGTGGTCAGATCCACTGGGGCGTCCCCCAACTTGACCTCGCGCGAATGGTGGCTGATGAACAACCGACCGAATTGGATGGTGTCGCCGACGTCGGCCGGCTTTTCCGGCGAACTCATGCGGCGCAGGATTGCCTTGATGTGTGCAAGGAGGACGCGTGGTTGAACCGGCTTGGCCAGGTAATCGTCGGCGCCCATTTCCAGACCCAGGACCTGGTCGATATCCTCGTCCCGCGCAGTCAGCATCACGATTGGAACATCCGATCCGCCGGCACGCAGTTCGCGGCAGATGTCGAAGCCGTCCGTTCCCGGAAGCATCACGTCGAGAACGACAAGATGCGGCTGTTCGCGCTGGATGCGCAACAGGGCCTCATCCCCCCGATGTTCCACCGTGACCTGGATTCCGCGCTTTTCGAGGTATTCGGCGGTCAGGCGGGCCAGTTCAATGTCGTCTTCGACGATCATGACCCGGTAGGCTTGGCCATTCGGACTCATCAGCATGTCAGGATCCTTGTCCTGGGGTAGACCGAACGGGCGTCTCGGCGCGCGTGACATAACGTATCCCTGCAGCATGGCTGCCTCCGTATGAACTTGATCATTATCGAGGATACGTGAAGAAAAGTGGTCGTCTGTAGCACGATGTCCCGGGCATGTGGCAAAACGTAACCGGCCGCGCGCCCTGCAGGCCGCGCGGCCGGTCGTTTTGCGAGGCGGCTACTTGAACGTGTACCGTGCACCGAGGGTGACATACCGCCCACGCAGGTCGTTTTGCGAGATGTCATATTGCACGGTGGTGGCGGTACCGCCGTTTTGCGGGTCAAACGGGGGTTTGGTGTCGGCCAGATTCTGGATGCTGCCGAAGAATCGCCAGTTGCGCAGCCCATCGTAGGCGACAAAGAGGTCGTACTGCGCATATGCCCCGACCCGTTCCTGTGCCGGAGGTACCGCAACCTGAGTTTGGTCCCAGGACGCGTTCTGGTAGCGGCTCAGGGTCCACACCCAGCTGTTGCGCTCCCAGGTGGCCGACACGCGGCCGCGGTAGCGTGGAATGCCGCCGCCTTGGAAGCCGTTCGAATCGACGTAATCGACAATGTCCTGGCCTTCTGCGGGTTGGCTCTTGAACTTGTCGATGTAGACGTAATCCGCCGAGAGCGTCAGTTTGCCGTTGTTGAACCGGAACGACTTCTTGAAGTCGATATCCAGTCCCGAGGTTTCAGTGAATGCCAGGTTGCGGTATGCATCATTCACAGCGACCAAAGTGCCATCTGCGGCGCGCAGGATTTGCCCGGGGAAGAGGGCAGGATTGCTGACAATGGTCTGGAAACCGTTCGAGCTCACGATGTCATTCTGGCGAATCTTGTACCACGTGACGCCGACGTTGAAATCACGATCGGGCTCCCACACGAATCCGACGTTGTAGTTTTTGGACTTTTCAGCCTTGAGGTCGGGGTTGCCAGCAAACGAACCGGCAATGTTGACCGATTGGTTGAAATTGGGCGACGTGGGCAGCGTATCCACGACACTGGTGAAGAAGGTCGCGGAACTGCGCGAGTTCTCCGGCAAGGTGGGAGCGCGGAAGCCCTTTGACGCCGTTGCCCTGACGAGGAAGCTCTTGTCTGGAGACCATTTCACACCGAGTTTTGGAGAGAAAGCGCTGCCGAAGTCGCTGTACTTGTCCTGCCGGCCGGCAATCTGAAACTCCAGGTTCTTTGTTGCTGGCACCGCAAGTTCGACATAACCCGCCGTGTTGTTCCGCTTGCCATCGGTGCCGGTCGCTCCCTGACCCAGAACGTTTCCACCTGTGATGAGCGGGTCCGGGCGGTCTTGGATGGATTCGCGCCGATGTTCAATCCCCGCGGCGAAGCCGATGGGTCCGGCGGGCAGCGCGCCGATCTCGGACGAGACCTTGAAGTCTGAGAAATCGAGCTTGGATGTGGAGTTGCGCACTGGATTGATGCGCAGTTGCGCCGCTGTCACGGAGCCCGCGGAAGGATTCAGGAAATTGTAGGTGTTGTTGGCAATCGCCTGCGTCAGGATGTAGCGGTCTACACGGTTGTAGTTGATTTGCTTGACCTTGTTTTGCGCATTGCCAATGCCGGTTTCCCAATCCCAACCGGAAATGGTGCCCTTGGCGCCGACCACCGCGCGATGGGATTTGGAATCGATGTCCGTATTGCGCGGACCGACGTCGAAGAAGCCGTAGTTGATGCCCACCGGCACCCCGAACGGATTGCTGCTGTTGTTGGCGGGAAGCGTGCCGTTTACCACGGTGACGCCGCCGGTGGCCGGGTTGTAGGCCACCGATGTGGGGCTGAGCGGCGTGGGTGTCGCCACTTGGAAGGTTTTGTTGTGGCTGTACGAAAGTTCTGCAAATGCGGTGGTGTCGGCATTCAGTTCGAAGCTGCCACGACCCAGCAAGGCCAGGCGCTCGGATTTCGGAAAGAGCGTGATCAAGTCGGCCGGGTTGTAGGCGCACAGCGTTCCGGTGGACGCCAATTGAGCGCCGGGTACCAACACGCCGGGGTTGTTCACGCCACAGGAAGCGAAGGGCGCACGTGGTGTCCGGCGATAAGTGGCGATACTTGCCCAATTCAGCGCGCCGCCGGGAAACCGCCGGGTGTCCTGGTCTTTGGTCCAGTCGCGTTCGGACGCAAGCAAGAGATCACGCTTGAAATAGTCCAAGGTGCCGAGGATATTGAACCGGTCCTTGGCCAGGTCACCGAAGCCTGCAGCGAGGTTTGCCCGGTATTCGTTCAGGCCGCCCTCGGTGGAGGTCCCGCCGGTGGCGCCGATTTCACCGCCCTTGTAATCACGGCGAAGGATGATATTGACCACGCCGCCGATGGCGTCCGAGCCATAAACCGCAGAGGCGCCGTCTTTCAGGACTTCAATGCGCTCGACCGCGCCGGTGGGAATGCTGTTGAGGTCGACATACGTGTCTTGCAGGTTTTGGGCAAAACCGTAGTTCGCCATGCGACGGCCATTGATCAGGACGAGGGTGTTCTTTTGACCCAACCCACGCAACGATACGCCGGATGCGCCCGGTGAAAAGCTGTTCGTGAACACTTCGTTCAGGCTGTTGCCGGAATTGGACGAAATGTTGCGAATCACCTCTGCAACGGAGGATTTGCCGGTGCGTTCGATTTCCTCTCGCGTGATGACCTGGACCGCTGCAACCCCTTCGGTATCGACCCGTTTGATGTTCGATCCGGTGACTTCGATTTTTTCGATTTTCTGGGCGGGGGCTGGTGCTTGTGCATGAAGTGCAATGGTGGTCAGCGAACCGCAGCCCGCGGCGACAAGCGCCAATACGCTTGAACGAATGGGAAAAGACATGGATTGAGCCTCGTTTGTATGAATCGGCACACCTGTGCGCCGGTGTGTATGGCCGTCGCATGGTAGGGAGAACGTGATGGCGTTCCGTGCATATTTGTGGCGGGGCAACGCGCGATGTGGCTGCTTTATGGCTGGCCCGATGTGTACAAAGTGTGGCTGCTCGACAAAAGCGGAACTGGTTGAGCAACGGAAGAAACACTCCGTGACAACCGCTACGATTCGACACGCGATCTGGCGAGGGACTGTTGCACCTTCGCAACGTCATTGCCGAATGCGGCAATACTGCGAATCAGTTGAAGTGTGCGGCCAACGAGAGTGGGTGATCGATGATCAAGTCGGCACCCCAATGATCGGGGTCATCATCATTCGCCAAAAAGCCGTAGCGGGCAGCAACCGCTACCATGCAAGCGGCGCGCGCCGCGGTGATGTCGCGGCGATCATCTCCTGCATAGGCACACACTTCGGGCGACACGCCGCATTGCGAGGCCGCAAACAACAACGGGGCCGGGTGAGGCTTGGTGTGGGGCGTGGTATCGCCACACACCACGCAGGAGGCGCGCGCTGATATGCCGAGTTCTTCGCAAATCGGATGGGCAAAGCGCGATGCTTTGTTGGTCACGATCCCCCAGGCAATGCCTTGCGCCTCCAACGCATCAACGAGTTCCCGCATGCCGGGTATCCATTGCACGTTTACCAACGCACGGGCGTACTCGTCATGAAACCGGTCGCGCCAGACAGTGTATTCCGGGTGTTCCGGGGTTATGGACAATGCCAGGTCCAACATTCCACGTGCGCCGCGATTGATGCCGTGCCGCAAGGCGCCAGCATCAAGCGGAGCAAGGTTCTTCGCGGCGCGCAGCGCATTGGCAGAACGCACCATGCCTGGTGAACTGTCGATGAACGTGCCGTCCAGGTCGAACAGCAGAACGCGGATGGATTCGAGCCGCACCGGGAATGAGCGATTGTTACCTACGCGCGGAGCAGATCGAGCAACTCGAATCGCTTGGCAAAAACGCCAGCTGCGCGGCGTTGCCACCATTTTTCAATGACGGTTGAATAGAGCGCGCGAGTGTCGATGGCAGGCGCGGGTCCGCTGATTGAATGGACCGCAGAAAGGAGGATTCGATCGGCCGCCGCGACGCGCCAGGACCATGTAGGTGCTGGCACAGCCGTGATGCGTGCCTGCACGCTCGTTCTCGCGCGGACTCCGGCCGAATTCATCATACGTCGCCACTAGCGTGCGTTGCCAGAGACCGGCCTCGATCATGGCCGTGCGAAATGCAGCGAGCCCATCCGCCAATTTGGTCAAAGCCGCGCCGTGATACCTGGCTTGGTCCCAGTGCGTGTCGAACGCATCGTGGTGATCGCCGCTGTGGGCGTTTAAAGTGATACGCACTGACGCGGCGCCCGCCCAATCTTCGCGGAGTTCCGCCGTGGATCGCAAGGCATCCCGAATTACTGGTCGGGGAACTTGGTCGTAAAGGTGCGGGCCAGAGCCCAGCGGTAGCGAGGCCTTGAAGGCGGTGTCGCAACATGCGACGTTGCCACAATCCGGCGGGTTGCGCCACTCCGCCGGATGGACAATATTGACCACCTTCAGTTGTTCACCGCGAAACGGGCCAAACGGGTCGGCGACGCGGATATCCAGGTCACCAAAGGTCAACGCGTCCAGCGATTCAGGCGATGAACCGCCGCTCAATGCCCGAGTGATCCAGCCCTGCGCGAGATATTCGTTGGGAGCGGCGCCGGTGAATTGGGTTTCCAAATCGCGGTAGTGCTGATTGGTGACATCTTCTTGCCCGATGCCCTGGATCAGCGCGATTTCACGGGATTCCCAAGCCGGGAGAAGCGGCTTCAGGGCAATGTTGAAGCCATGGGTTGCGCTAAACGGAATCAATTGGTCTCGCGGGATGGCCAAGGTGGGGCGCAACGTGCGATAAGCCTTGTCATCGAGGGGCACGAAAGTATTGAACGCGTCATTCCCCCCTTTCAAGTACACCAAGACCAACAGGTTCTCGGCGGGCTGGCCCCAATCATTGGCCGCCCAGGCAAGACTTTGAGGGAGCGCTCCAAGCGCTGCGATCTGGCCCAGAAATTCGCGGCGGGACTTCATGCAGGCTTCCGACAGTGCAGCAAGTAGTTCACGGAGACGTCATCATTGAGCGCGTAGTGCTTGGTGAACGGATTGTAGGTCATGCCACGAAATGCGATCGGTTCCAGGCCGGCTTTGCGCGCCATGTCCGCCAATTCAGCCGGCGTGATGAATCGCGCATATTCATGCGTCCCAAGCGGCAACAACTTGAGGATGTATTCCGCGCCGACAATAGCAAAGGCAAACGATTTCGGATTGCGATTGAGGGTGGAGAAGAACACGTCGCCCCCGGGTTGCGCCATCGTCGCGCAGGCCATGACGGTCGATGCCGGATCCGGGACGTGCTCCAGCATTTCCATGCATGTCACCGTTGCGTAGGCGTTCGGTTCCAGCTTGGCCACGTCTTCTGCGGAAGTGAGGCGATACTCGACCGCGACACCGGATTCGATGCCATGCAACTTGGCCACGGCGAGTGGCTTCTCGGAAAGATCAATTCCCGTGACTTTGGCCCCTCGCCGCGCCATGGACTCGGCGAGGATCCCGCCACCGCAACCGACATCGATCACGCGGCGCCCCTGCAGTGGGGCAATGCGGTCGATCCAATCGAGGCGCAGCGGGTTGATTTCGTGCAGCGGCTTGAATTCGCCGTGCGCGTCCCACCAGCGTGCCGCCAAGGCGCCAAACTTGGCGAGTTCAGCGGGATCGGAATTGGTAGTCTGTTCCGTGTTCATGCGGGCTTTTGTGTGGCCGCGAAGCGCGGCTGCCAACGTTGCGCCAACTCAATCGCTTCGACCTCGCTCCAGTGCACGAGTTTCCGGTTTTCAAGAATCGGTGCGCCCTGGACCCAGACGTGCGTGACGCACTCGCGGCCGGCCGCATTGAAAATGTGCGATGCAGGATCGTAAACCGGCTGCGTTTCGATGGTCGAAAGATCAATTGCGGTCATGTCGGCGGACTTGCCGGCAACCAAGGAGCCAATTTCCTGGTCCCAACCCAGCGCCTTGGCCCCGTTCAACGTCGCCATGCGCAACAGCTGGTGAACCGGCACAGCGGCAGCATCGCCCGAGGCCCCCTTTTGCAGCAACGCGGCGATGCGCGATTCGGAAATCATGTCCAGCCGGTTGTTGCTCGCAGCGCCATCCGTCCCGATCCCGACATTGACGCCGGATTCGAGCATGGCTCTGATTGGTGCAATTCCGCTGCCCAGTTTCAGATTCGAAACCGGGCAATGTGCGACATGGACCCCGCGATGCGCAAACAGCGCGATCTCGTCGGATGTCAGGTGCACGCAATGAACGGCAATGGTCTGTGGCCCCAACACACCCAATTGGTCCAATCGCAAAACGGAACGGATGCCGGTTTTTGCAAGTTCGTCTGCGACCTCGCCGGCGGTCTCATGCAAATGCACCATGATCGGAAACTCGGCTTCCTCCGCAATGGTCACGATCCGCCTGAAGGTTGCGTCCGCGACGGTGTAGGGTGCATGTGGCGTCAACATCATCTTGAGGCAGGGATCGCCGGTGATTTCATCCCGCACGGCCAATGCCTTGTTCAGGTAGTCTTCGGCGTTGGCAGCATATGGCGTCGGAAACTCCAGCACGGCAGCACCGACTGCTGCGCGCATGCCGAGGGCCCTTGCAGCACGTGCGCCGACATGATGGTAGAAGTACATGTCGGCAAAACACGTCGTGCCGGAGCGGATCATCTCTGCGCCCGCCAACATCGTGCCGTCGTACACATACGCTTCCGACAGCATCGCGCCCTCAGCGGGCCAAATGTGGTTTTGCAGCCAGTCCATGAGCGCCTTGTCGTCCGCCATGCCGCGCATCAGGCTCATTCCGGAATGAGCGTGAAGATTCACGAATCCCGGAATCAACACGTGATGGTCGAGGCGTGTCTCAGGCGCGTGTGGGAAGTCGCGACGGGCGGCCTCCGTGGGCAACACGGCTGCGATGCGCGAGCCCTGGATGACAAGGCTATGGTGTTCCAGCACGACGCCTTCCGGTTCGACCGGAATCAGCCAGCGCGGGGAAATGAGAGTGGGGTTCATGGATTCACAAACAAAAAAGCCCCGCGATGCGGGGCTTTTCTGCGCTTTGGCGGATTACTTTTGCGAGACACCCTTGAATTCGATGTCAACGCGACGGTTTTTGGCGCGGCCTTCCTTGGTCTTGTTGGTCGCCACCGGCTGGCTTTCGCCCTTGCCCAACGTGGTGATCTTGGCGGCAGGGATGCCCTTGGACACCATGTATTCCTTCACGGTGTTGGCGCGGCGCTCGGAAAGGCGCTGGTTGTACTTGTCCGTGCCGATGGAGTCGGTGTGTCCGGTGGCAATCACCATCTCTACGTCGACCTTCGCCATCTTGGCAATGGCTTCATCGATCGACTTCTTGCCTTCGGGCTTCAACACATACTTGTCAAAGTCGAACAGGGCTTCAGCTTGAATCGTGATGGCCATCTTGACCGGCTTTGGTGCCTCGGCAGGTTTGGCAGGCGCTGCCGGCTTTGCGGAATCGGAAGGTTTGGCTGCCACAGGCGCAGCGGGTGCCGCGGGCTTTGCCGGCTCAGCCTTCTTTGGAGCGCAATCCGGGTGGTCGATACCTTGGGTCTGCACGCATCCACCAGAGCCGTCACGTACCGGTGCACCCGACGAATCGGTCAGATTGGGGGTGACACCAGCGAACGCCGCAGAGACGCTCAGTGCAGTACCGGCGGCGAGAATTTGGACCAGCTTGGAAATCTTCATTGCGTACTCCCGATTGGATAGTGAATTTCTTGTGAGGGGTAATCCAGACCGCTGTCTCCTTATCCTGCCTGCAGCGGCCAAAATGCGCAAAAAAGCGTTAATTGCCGAGGGTTTCCAGCGCTTTTTTCACGTCAAATGACGCGGGCAATCATACACGAATCGCTTTTCTGCCGACAACCGAACCGGGCAATGGAGGGCTCACAAATGGCTCGCGGTTGCAATTCCGCAACACTTTTTCTTTTCCCAAGGACGATGCCTGAAAAAGCACCACCCATGGTGTCCCCCCCTCATGGCCGCCACCAAGAACTTGTGCTTTTTTGGAACAACGGTGCGAAAGCGAGGGCATACGTGCTAAAATCGACTGTTTCCCAAATTGTTATTTTCAATAAAAACAAGGGGTTACAAAAAATCAGGGTTAACCCTGACCGGCATCGCGTGGCAACTATGGGCGGGTGCAGGTTGATGCAGGTGCAACACCTTTGTTTCCAGAATTTTGACCGTAAGAGATCCATCCGTGACCGAACCCCAACTGCCGCTGTTTGCCAAGGAAACCGTACCCGTCAGCCTTGAGGAGGAGATGCGCAAGAGCTTCCTCGATTACGCCATGAGCGTGATCGTGAGCCGCGCACTGCCTGATGCGCGGGACGGATTGAAGCCCGTGCACCGCCGGGTGTTGTTTGCCATGCAGGAGGCCAACAACGTCCACAACCGGCCCTACGTGAAGTGCGCGCGCATCGTCGGCGACGTGATGGGTAAATACCATCCGCACGGCGACAACGCGATTTACGACACGCTGGTCCGGATGGCGCAGGACTTTTCGTTGCGCTACACGCTGATCGACGGCCAGGGCAATTTCGGCTCGGTGGATGGCGACAACGCTGCGGCCATGCGTTACACCGAGTGCCGCATGGAAAAGATTTCGTCGGAACTGATGGCTGACATCGATTCCGAAACGGTCGACTTTGGTCCCAACTATGACGGCAAGGAAATGGAGCCGCTGGTGTTGCCGGCCCGATTCCCGAACTTGCTTGTCAACGGCTCCACCGGAATCGCCGTCGGCATGGCGACCAACATTCCGCCACACAATCTCTCTGATGTGATCGATGCGTGCCAACGGGTGCTGGAGAATCCGGCTGCTGACCTCGAAGAGTTGATCGGTATCGTCAAGGCCCCGGATTTCCCGACCGCGGGCATCATCTATGGCCTCGATGGCGTTCGTGAAGGCTATCGCACCGGACGCGGACGCTGCATCATGCGTGCCCGATGCCACTTCGAAGACCTCGAAAAAGGCGGACGCCAGGCCATCATCATCGACGAATTGCCGTACCAGGTGAACAAGGCCAATCTGTTGGTGCGGATCGGCGAACTGGTGCGCGACAAGAAGATCGAGGGCATTTCCGACCTGCGCGACGAGTCCGACAAATCGGGCATGCGGGCCGTCATTGAATTGAAGCGCGGCGAAGTGCCGGAAATCGTGCTGAACAATCTGTACAAGATGACGCAGATGCAGGAATCGTTCGGCATGAACATGGTTGCACTGGTGGATAACCAGCCGAAGCTGCTGAACCTCAAGCAGTTCCTCGAAGTGTTCTTGAGGCATCGTCGCGAAGTGGTGACGCGCCGCACAGTGTTTGACCTCAAGAAAGCGCGTGATCGCGGACACATCCTCGAGGGCTTGGCCGTCGCGCTGTCGAACGTCGACGAAATCATCGAGTTGATCAAGAAGTCCGAAACCCCGGCATTGGCCAAGGAAGGGCTGATGAGCAAAGTCTGGCGCTCAAAGCTGGTGGAAGAAATGCTGGCGCGCGCGATGGCCGATTCCTATCGCCCCGAGGGCTTGCCGCGCGAATTCGGATTGCAGAAAGCCGGGTACCGGCTGTCCGAAGCGCAGGCGCAACGCATCCTGGAAATGCAGTTGCAGCGCCTGACCAACATGGAGCAGGACAAGATCACCGGCGAGTACAAGGAGGTGATGGACAAGATCACCGATTTGCTGGACATTCTGTCGCGCCCGGAGCGCGTCACGGCGATCATTTCCGAGGAATTGAAGCTCGTCAAGGAGCAGTTCGGCGATAAGCGCAAATCGGAAATCGTGACCAATGGCCAGGAAATGTCCATTGAAGACCTGATCGCTGCCGAGGAAGTCGTGGTGACGATGTCGCACGCAGGCTATATCAAGTACCAGCCGATTGCCGACTATCGTGCCCAGAAGCGCGGCGGCCGCGGCAAACAGGCCACGGCGATGAAGGAAGACGATTTCATCGAAACCCTGTTCATCGCCAACACCCACGACTACGTGTTGTGCTTTTCGAACAAGGGCCGCGTGTATTGGGTCAAGGTGTATGAGATTCCGCAGGGATCGCGTACGTCGCGCGGCAAGCCGATCAACAACCTCTTGCCGTTGCAGGCCGACGAGAAGATCAGCGCGGTGCTTTCCGTGCGCGATTTCCCGGAAGACAAGTACGTGTTTTTCGCCACCAGCGAAGGCGTGGTCAAGAAAACTGCCTTGTCGGACTTCAGCAACCCGAGGAAGGCCGGCATCATCGCCATTGCGCTGGACGAGGGCGACAACCTCATCGGCGTGGCGCTCACTGACGGCAAGCACGATGTCATGTTGTTCTCCGACGAGGGCAAGGCCGTGCGCTTCGAGGAATCCGACGTGCGCGCGATGGGCCGGGACACCCGGGGCGTGCGCGGCATGAATCTGGCAAAGGGCGGCAAGGTGATTGCGCTGCTCGTGGCGGAAGACGAAGAGCAATCGGTGTTGACGGCCACCGAAAACGGCTACGGAAAGCGCACTTCCATCGTCGAATACACGCGCCACGGCCGCGGCACACAGGGCATGATCGCCATCCAGACGTCGGCCCGCAATGGCAAGGTGGTGGGCGCGACACTGGTCCGCACTGAAGATGAAATCATGATGATCACCACCGGTGGTGTGCTGATACGCACCAAGGTCCGCCAGATCCGCGAAATGGGGCGTGCAACGCAGGGCGTCACCCTGATCAACCTCGATGACGGTCAAAAGTTGTCCGGGTTGCAGAAGATTGTGGAATCGGATGAAGAGGAAGGTGGGAAATGATCGCGATTCGCAAGGTCATCTTGGGTGTCGTGTTCGCCGGTACTTTCAATGCTGTTTGTGCAAACCCGGCTGCGGACGAGGAACAACGGGCAGCGGTTCGCGACCTGATGGAGGTGATGAACACGCGCCAGTCCATGAGCGCCATGGC
>JBGAUM010000078.1:0-12156 GCA_044228625.1 Usitatibacteraceae bacterium
GTGCGACCTCATCATCGAGGCGATCTCCGAGCGCATGGATTGGAAGAAGTCGCTGTATGAAAAGGTGGCGCCGTTCATCCGGCCCGACGCGATCTTTGCGTCCAACACCTCGGGCTTGTCGATCACGGAATTGTCCAAAGTGTTTACGGAGGCGCTGCGTCACCGCTTCTGCGGCGTGCATTTCTTCAATCCGCCGCGCTACATGAAATTGGTGGAGTTGATTCCCACGGCGGCGACCGAACCGGCGGTGATGGATTTGCTGGAAACGTTTTTGACCACCACGGTCGGCAAGGGCGTGATCCGCGCCAACGACACCCCCAATTTCGTGGCCAACCGCATCGGCGTGTTTTCCATCGCGGCCACCATGCACCACACGCAGGCCTTTGGCCTCGCGTTCGATGAAGTGGACGCCTTGACCGGCCCGGCCATCGGCCGCGCCAAGAGCGCCACTTTCCGCACCGCTGACGTTGTGGGCCTGGACACCTTGGCCCACACGTTCAAGACCATGGACGACAACCTGCCCAATGATCCATGGCACAAGTACTACGCCGTCCCGGTGTATTTGAAGGCGATGATCGAAAAGGGAGTGCTCGGGCAAAAGAGCGGCGCCGGTTTTTTCATGAAGAAGGGCAAGGAGATTTTGAGGCTCGATCTGGCCAAGCAGGATTACGTGTCTGGCACCGGCAAGGTCGCCGATGAAGTCGCAGCCATCCTCAAGATCAGGAACCCGGCCGAACAGTTTGCAGCGCTGCGCGCCTCGAGCCATCCCCAGGCGCAATTCCTGTGGTCGATTTTCCGCGACGTGTTCCATTACATCGCCGTGCATTTGGGCAGCGTGGCGGACTCGGCGCGCGACATCGACCTTGCCATCCGTTGGGGATTCGGCTGGAAGATGGGGCCGTTCGAAACTTGGCAGGCGGCGGGCTGGGAGCAGATTGCGAAGTGGATCGCCGAGGACATCGCCGCAGGAAAAACCATGGCCAACGCGCCGTTGCCCGCTTGGGTCACGGATGGCAGGAAGGGTGTGCATTCTGCCGAGGGGTCTTATTCGGCGAAGACTGGAAAGTCCGTGCCGCGCTCCGCGCTGCCCGTGTACGCGCGCCAGTTGTTCCCCGAATTGCTGTTGGGCGAAAAGGCGGACAAAGGCAATACGGTGTTCGAAACCGATGCCGTGCGCGCCTGGACCGCGAAGGGTCACGAGGATGTGCTCATCGCGTCGTTCAAGACCAAGATGCACGCTATCAGCGGCGATGTGCTGGATGGACTGCAGCGCGCCGTGGCCGAGGCCGAAGCCAATTACAAGGCCATGGTGATCTGGCAACCCGACGGTCCGTATGCCGTGGGCGCCGATTTGAAGAACGCGCTGGCCGGATTGCAGGCCGGAAAGTTCGACGAATTCGAGGCCATGGTCGCCAATTTCCAGAAGACCTCGCAGCGCCTGAAATACAGCATGATTCCGGTGGTCTCGGCCGTCGATGGCATGGCGCTGGGCGGTGGCTGCGAATTCCAGATGCACTCGGACCGCGTGGTCGCCACGCTGGAGAGCTATGTGGGCCTCGTCGAGGTCGGTGTGGGTCTGTTGCCCGCGGGCGGCGGCCTGAAGGAAATGGCACTTCGCGCAGCCCTCGCGGCCAACGGCGGCGACATCCTTCCGCACCTGCAAACACCATTCAAGAACGCCGCGATGGGCGAAGTCTCCACCAGCGCCTTGAACGCCAAGGAAAAAGGCCTGATGCGTTGGCGCGACATCATCGTGTTCAACCGCGACGAGTTGCTGTTCGTGGCGCTGGAGACTGCGCGCGCCATGGCGCAGGCCAGCTATCGCCCGCCACTGGCACCCACGGCATTTCCGGTGGCCGGCTACACCGGCATTGCCACGCTCAAGATGATGCTGGTGAACATGAAGGAAGGCGGCTTCATTTCCGATCATGACTACGACATCGCCTCGCGCATCGCCACCGTATTGTGTGGCGGGGAAGTCGAGCCCGGTTCGATGGTCAACGAAGACTACCTGCTGAAGCTGGAGCGGCAGCACTTCGTGGCGCTGGCGAAGACGGAGAAGTCGCAGGCGCGGATCGACCACATGCTCAAGAACGGCAAGCCCCTCAGAAACTAAGCGACGTATCCAGGAGAATTTCCATGACCAAACAAATCCAAGAAGCCTACATCGTCGCCGCCGTCCGCACCCCCGTCGGCAAAGCCCCGCGTGGCATGTTCAGGAATGTGCGGCCCGATGACATGCTGGCGCATGTGCTGAAGGGCGCCATTGCGCAAGTGCCGGGGCTTGATCCGCACGACATCGGCGATGTTGTCGTCGGTTGCGCCATGCCGGAGGGTGAGCAGGGCATGAACGTGGCGCGCATCGGCGTGTTGCTCGCGGGGCTGCCCGACAGCGTGCCCGCCGTGACCATCAACCGCTTTTGCTCCTCCGGCGTCCAGGCCATCAGCATGGCGGCCGACCGCATTCGCACGGGTGATGACGATGTGGTGATTGCGGCGGGCACCGAGAGCATGTCGATGGTGCCGATGATGGGCAACAAGATCGCGATGAATGCCAACGTGTTCGCCAACAATGAACACGTCGGCATCGCCTACGGCATGGGCATCACCGCCGAAAACGTGGCCAAGCAATGGAAGGTCACGCGCGAAGAGCAGGATGCGTTTGCCGTGTCCTCGCACCAAAAGGCGAGCGCGGCGATCGCTGCGGGGAAGTTCAAGGACGAAATCCTGCCCTATGAAATCGACACCGCAACGCCCGACCTTTCAACCGGCGGCGTGAAGCACAAGAAGAAAGTGGCCGACAACGATGAGGGCCCGCGCCCGGAGACCAGCATGGAAACGCTGGCCAAGTTGAAGACCGTGTTTGCCGCGCGCGGCAGCGTCACCGCGGGCAACGCCTCGCAAATGTCCGACGGTGCAGGTGCGGTGATCCTGATGAGCGAGAAGGCGCTCAAGAAATACAACGTGCAGCCGCTGGCGCGCTTCGTGTCGTTTGCGGTGGCCGGCGTGCCGCCGGAAATCATGGGCATCGGGCCGATCAAGGCGATCCCGAAGGTTCTTGCGCAAGCCGGGCTGAAGCAGGACGACCTCGATTGGATCGAGTTGAACGAAGCCTTTGCCGCGCAGGCGCTGGCGGTGGGCAAGGACCTTCATCTGGACATGTCCAAGGTGAACCCGCAGGGTGGTGCCATTGCGTTGGGCCATCCCCTGGGCGCCACCGGGGCAATCCGCGCCGCAACCTTGGTGCACGGCATGCGCCGCGAAAAGAAGAAGTGGGGCATGGTCACCATGTGCATTGGCACCGGCATGGGTGCGGCCGGGCTTTTTGAGGCACTTTGAGGCCAAATTCCTAACTGACCGACGAGTCACTTTCCCCTGTCAAATTTGATGCAAAGCAACAATGTTGCAGGCGCGCCACACCGCGCCTTCACTCTGGCATTTAAGGTAAAGTAGCCGCATTTCGCAGCGTATGCGTGCATTTTTGCGTGCGCTGATGCCAATCCAAAATAGCAAAACAACCGAAACCACCACTCAGGAGAACCCAATGAGGTCACAATCTAGAATCAGCCGCGCGCAACCTGCGCTCAAGTTGTCCGCACTGGCTGTGGGACTGGTGCTCGCAGGCACCGCAAACGCCGTGCAGTTCAAATTCGAAAACGGCTTGAGCGGCAGCTTGGACACCACGGTCTCCGCGGGTATTTCCATCCGGACCTCAGCGCCTTCAGCGGACTTGATCGGACTTTCCAATGGTGGCACCTCGCGTTCGGTCAACGAGGATGATGGTGATCGCAATTACGGAAAGAAGAAGCCATTCTCCGAGCTCTTCAAAGTCACCCAAGACCTCGAACTCAAGTACGACGATTGGTCTTTCTTTGGTCGCGGGCTGTATTTCGTCGACCTCAAAGCACGCAAGGCAAGCTTCCTCGGGCCGGTCGGCAGGGAGCGAATTGGCCAGGACGCAAAAATCCTGGATGCCTTTGTATCCAAGGGCTTTGACGTGTTCGGCAAGAACCTGAAGGTGCGTGCCGGTAACCAAGTGATCTCCTGGGGCGAATCCACGTTCATTCCAAACGGCATCAACGTGATCAACCCAGTGGACATCGCCAAGTTGCGTGTTCCCGGTTCCGAGTTGAAGGAAGCCTTCATTCCCACGTCCAGTGCCTGGGGTTCGCTTGAATTGACCAAGAACGCCTCGCTGGAAGGTTGGGTCCAGTTCAACTTCGACAAGATCAAGCTCGATCCGAAGGGCTCCTATTGGTCGAACAACGACTTCGCCTCCGACGACGCGAACCAGGTCTTTGTAGGTTTCGGCCGACGCAAGGATTTGACAGGGCGCGGTGCTACCAACCCGGCAGTCTTCACTCCTGCGCAACTCGCGGGTAGCCCGACACTCGCTGCATTGAACGCACAGATTACCGCGTTGTTGGGGCCGGCAGACGCGGCTGCTGCTATCTGGGCGCCGAAGGGTGCTGATCGCAACCCGAGTGACTGGGGCCAATATGGTTTGGCCTTCCGTTATCTGGCCAGCGATTTCAACAACACGGAATTCGGCCTGTATTACATGAATTACCACAGCCGGATCCCATTCATCTCCGGCATCAAGGGCAAGGTCACCTCGGCGTTGACGGGGGCCAATGCCACGTTGACCGCAACGGTGTGCTCCGCGGCATTTCAAGCGGCAGCGGGTACCACACTGTGCGACCAGGCCCGTACGGATTTGAAGGCCACCTACTTCGCCGAGTATCCGGAAAACATCCGCATGGTGGCTTTCTCCTTTAACACCCAGGGCCCGGCAGGAATCGCACTTCAAGGTGAGGTGTCACACCGTCCCAACCAGCCGATCCAGAACGCCACTCCCGAGCTGTTGCTGGCTGCGTTGGGTGCGCCCAACGTGTTTACCGGGCAGACGCAAATCCCGGGCGCTCCGGTTGGCGCAACGGCGTCGGCGCTTGTTCCCGATGGCACTTTCCAGCAGGGCTGGAGCCGCGTCAAGATGACGCAAGCGCAGATCACGGGAACCAAGGCCATTCCGAACACCCTCGGTGCAGACCAAGTGGTGTTTGTGGGTGAAGCCGGCTTTACCCGTTACCACGGGCTCGACCCGAACCTGCGTTACAACGGCCCCGCTGTTTATTTGCCGGCGACGGATTTGGCCGCCTCACTGGCAAGCACGGCTGCCTTTGCCAAGCAAACCGACGGGTTCCTGACCTCGAATTCCTGGGGTTATCGTTTGGTCGGTCGCGCAGACTATTCCAACCTCATGTTTGGCGCAAACGTTTCTCCACGCTTTGCGTTCAATCATGACGTCAAGGGTACGTCCCAAACATTCAATGAAGGCGTGAAGTCGTTCTCATTGGGCGTCGGTTTCGATTGGCAGAAGAAGACCGTGCTGGATATCAGCTACAACAACTTCTTCGGCGGACGCACCTACTGCGGCACGGATTCAGTGGCTTCTGCGCAAGTGTTGCTGGCGGGCCAGTCGCAAAGCTACTGCTCCAGCGCCAACCCCGTCAAAGACCGCGACTTCTTCTCGATCTCGCTGTCCTACTCGTTCTAACGCCTGATTCAGGAGCGGACTGTCGTCCGCTCCTGACCGTGCAACGTTGCACGGTCAGGCAAGTGCCCGCAAGAGGCATCGCAGGGATTCAAGTTTTCAAATCCAAAACACCATATCTGGAGGACACATGAATGCGAAGCGTTTGACGTTGTTGGCGTCGGCGACCGCGGGCGCACTGGCCTTGGCCACCAGCGCTTTCGCGCAACTCGCTGCAGGCGATTTGGCCAAACTTGGCACCACTCTCACTCCGATGGGTGCCGAGAAAGCCGGCAATGCCGCCGGCACCATTCCGGCCTGGGATGGCGGCATTACCAAGGTTCCAGCGGGCGTCAATTTCAAGGAAGCCGGCTACTATCCGGATCCGTTCCCCAATGACAAGGTGTTGTTCACGATCAATGCCGGCAACGCCGACAAGTACAAGGACAACCTGACGCCGGGCCAGATGGCGATGTTGAAGCAATATCCCAACTACAAGCTCAACGTCTTTCAAACCCGCCGTACCGCTGCGTATCCCGAAAAGCATTACGCGGAAACCAAGGATTGCGCGGCCAAGGCCAAACTTGCCGCCGGTGGCAATGGCGTGGTCGGTTGCAATGGCGGAACGCCGTTTCCGATCCCGAAGAATGGCAACGAAGCCATCTGGAATCACGTATTGCACTACAAGGGCGACACGTTTGCGATGCACTGGTCGCAAGCGGCCGTCACGGCGTCGGGCGAGTATGCGTTGGTCAAGTTCGAATACGAGTACGACCTGCAATATGGCAACTTGTCCAAGTCCCCCTCGCAGCGCGAACCCAACAAGGTGCTGAGCTATTTGCAAACCACCACCGCGCCGGCGCGGCTGGCGGGTCAGATCCTTCTCGTGCACGAGACCGTGGACCAGGCCAAGGAGCCGCGCAACGCCTGGACGTACAACCCGGGCCAGCGTCGCGTGCGCCTCGCGCCGAACGTCGCCTACGACAACCCGGGCACGGCGGCGGACGGCTTGCGCACCAACGACGACTTCGGCATGTACAACGGCGCCACGGACCGTTACGAGTGGACGCTGGTCGGCAAGAAGGAAATTTACATTCCGTACAACTCGTATCGCATGACCGCGCCGAACGTGAAGTATGCGGACTTGCTGAAGCCCGGCCACTTGAACCAGGACTTTGCGCGCTATGAGTTGCACCGGGTTTGGGTCGTGGACGCCAAGCTGAAGGCCGGCACCTCGCACATTTATTCGCGTCGTACCTTCTACATCGACGAAGACAGCTGGAATGTCGTGCTGATCGACAAGTACGACGGGCGCGGTCAACTGTGGCGTTTTGCCGAGCAACACAGCGAAAACTGGTACAACATCCCGATGTGGTTCGGCACCATCGAAGTGCACCACGACCTGCAATCCCGCCGCTATATCGCGATGGGCCTGCGTTCGGAGGAAGCCAAGATTTACGAGCCGATCAAGCGCACTGCGGCGGACTACACGCCGCAAAACCTGCGGGGCATCGGAACACGTTGATCGAATTATTGCAGCGCACCAAACGCAACATCGAAACGGGGACCCAGCGTCCCCGTTTTTTCTTGCGCGGCAGTCTTTGCAAGTGCATCAAGGCAGCGCAAAATGCATGACATCAGGCCGCAATCACCAAACCGGTGATTTCCATCGCGGCCAAACTTCGGGAGGAGTGGCAGGATGAACAGAACGATTCGCGCGGCGCTGGTCGCGGCATCGGTGTTTGCAGGTGTGATGACGGCACCGGTGGTGCACGCGCAGGTCAACAAGGCGGTGATGCCCGACAAGGGGCCGCTTTCAAAACAGGCCATGACGCGCCTCCTGCTCTCCGATGTCACGCGATTTGGCAACCGTATCGTCGCGGTCGGTGATCGTGGCTACATCGTGTTTTCAGACAGCAATGGCGAAAGCTGGGAGCGTGCAGACGCCCCGGCCAATCTCCCCTTGCTCACCGGCGTGTATTTTCCGGATGCCAAGACCGGCTGGGCCGTGGGCCATGATTCGGTGATCCTGAAAAGCACCGACGAAGGCAAATCCTGGAAGCAGGTCTATTCCGCGCCGCAAGAACAGCGCCCGTTGATGGACATCCTTTTCCTGGATGAAAAGACGGGCTTCGCGGTCGGCGGCTACGGGCAATTCCTCGAGACCACCGATGGCGGCGCCACGTGGAAAGTGCGCAAGATCGTCGAATCGCCCAAGGTGCCGCCGCCGCCGAAGAAAGCGGGCAAGGCCGGGCAGGATCTTGGTGCCGACGATGGAAAAACCGACGACGACAAGCACCTCAACGCCATCGTGAAGTTGGCCGATGGCAAGTTGCTTGTGGTCGGAGAGTCCGGCACGCTGATCAAATCCACCGACAACGGCAAATCCTGGTCGAAGATTCCGTCGCCGTACAAGGGTTCATTCTTTGGCGCCGTGCAAGCCAAGGATGGCAGCGTCGTGATCTACGGCATGCGCGGCCGCATCTACCGCGCCGATGCCAACCTTGCGAAATTCGAGCAAGTCGAGAACAAATCAGTGGCCACGATCATGGGGTCGACCGTGCTGCCGGATGGCGCCGTTGCGCTGGCCGGTTTGGCGGGCACGTTGATGATCTCGCGCGACAACGGCGCCACGTTCAGCAAGCAGGACACCGGCACCACCAAGGCGTTTTCCGCCGTGATCCTGGGGGCGCCCAATGCGGCAGTGTTGGTCGGCGAGTTTGGCGCGCGCGACGTGGTCGTGGCGTCCGCAGCTGCGGCATCCGCCGCACCATCCGCCGCCAAAGATGCGTCGAAAAAGTAGCCGCCGCGCCGCAAGATCGCACACGCACCCCACAAGCAAAAAGACCTCATCGCCATGAACCTCCAAAAACTGATCCAGACGGTTTCCAACTTCGTGTTTGGAAACCGGAAGACGCTCCTGATCGTGTTCTCGGTCATCACTGTGTTGTTCGCCGTCTCGGCAAGCCAGCTCAAGGTCGACGCCGGCTTCAACAAGATGGTGCCGC
Source organism: Usitatibacteraceae bacterium (assembly GCA_044228625.1). Classification (GTDB taxonomy): domain Bacteria; phylum Pseudomonadota; class Gammaproteobacteria; order Burkholderiales; family Usitatibacteraceae; genus UKL13-2. The sequence continues at coordinate 8,542 of JBGAUM010000078.1, forward strand.
TTACTCACCCGTATATGAAGGAATACAAGGCGTACGAAAACGTCTTCGGCGGCGCCAACCGCATCGCCATCGCGCTCACGCAGAAGAACGGCGACATCTACAACAAGGAGTTCATGGAGAAGTTGAAAGCCATGACCAACGAGATCCTGGTGCTTGAGGGCGTGGACAAGCCATCGGTGCGCTCGCTGTTCACGCCCAATACGCGCTTCATCGAAGTGGTGGAAGAGGGATTCGCCGGCGGCAACGTGGTGCACGCCACCTTCCAGGGCACGCCGGAGGACTTGGCGCAGGTGAAAGCCAATGTGCAAAAGTCGAACGAAGTCGGCCGCACCGTGGCCAATGATTTCTCTGGTGCGCTGGTGGCGGCCGGGCTCCTCGAATTCATCCCGCGCGAAGGCGGCAAGCTGGAGAAACTCAACTATTTTGAGTTCTCCAAGAAGCTTGAGGAAATCCGCGCCAAATACGAGGGTCCCAACCACAGTGTGCATATCATCGGCTTTGCCAAGGCGGTGGGCGACATTGCCAGCGGCGCGAAAGGCGTGATCACTTTTTTTGGCATCGCTTTCGTGATCACTGCCGCGCTGATGCTGTGGTTTGTCAAGGACGTGAAGCTCACGCTGATCGCGCTGGTGGTGGCCATGATGCCGGTGCTCTGGCTGTTGGGCACGCTGCCGATCCTGGGGTACGGCATCGATCCGCTCTCGATCCTGGTGCCGTTCCTGATCTTCTCCATCGGCGTCTCGCACGCGGTGCAGATGACCAAGACCTGGGAGCGCGAGGTGGTGCATGGCCTCTCGAGCCTCGACGCCGCCAAGTCCTCGTTTGCCAGCATCTTCGTCCCCGGAACGCTGGCGCTGCTGACCAACGTGCTCGGATTCGCCGTCATCATGCTGATCCCCATCGACATCGTGCGCGAGTTGGGGATCACCGCCTCGCTCGGCGTGGCGTGGATGATCATTACCAACAAGATGTTGCTGCCGATTCTGCTCTCGCACTTGTCCATGTCAAAGGATGCGCTGGGCAAGGAAGTGGCGCAGGAGAGCCGCGTCGATGGCCTGTGGCAGACGGCCTCCAAGTGCGTGGAGAAATCACGCGCAACGATGATCGTGGCGATTGCTGCGGTGGTTCTCGCGGTGGGCGTGTGGAAGGCGCATGAGCTGCGCGTGGGCGACTACGGCCAGGGCGTGCCGGAGCTGCGGCAGGACTCGCGCTACAACCAGGACAACGCCACCATCGTGAGCAAGTTCGCCATCGGCGTGAACACGCTGGGCGTGGTGGCGCAAACCAAGGGCGTGCAGGGCGCCTGCACCAACTACGATGTGATGACGACCATCGAGAAATTCGATTGGTACATGCAGAACGTCGAAGGCACCCAGTCGGTGATCTCCCTGCCCGGCATGGCGCGCACGGTCAACTCCGGCTACAACGAGGGCAACCTCAAATGGCGCCAACTGCCGCGCGATCCGCAAGTGCTGGCGCAAAGCGTCACGCCGATCAACACCGACACCGGGCTGCTGAACCCGGATTGCTCCGCCATGCAGGTGCTGGTGAACACCACCGACCAGCAGGGCGACACGCTGCGCCGCCTGGTGACCGAGGTGAAAAACTTCGCCAAGGATTTCAACAGCGACAAGGTGGAATTCAAGCTCGCCACCGGCAACATGGGCGTGGCCGCCGCTACCAACGAGGCCGTGGACAAGGCGCGTTGGGAAATGAACTACGCCATCTTCGGCGCCCTGTTCGTGATGTGCATGGTCACCTTCAGGAGCATCCGCGCCACGCTCTGCATCCTGATTCCGCTGGCGCTGGTCTCCGTGCTGTGCGAGGCGTTGATGCCGATGCTCGGTATCGGCCTCAAAGTCTCCACATTGCCGGTGATTGCGCTCGGCGTGGGCGTGGGCGTGGACTACGGCATCTACCTCTTCGACCGCATTGAAGTGCACCTTGAAGAAGGCAAGACGCTGGCCGCTTCGTTCTTTGACGCGCTGCGTGAACGTGGCACCGCCATGATCTTCACCGCCGTGACGATGACGCTGGGCGTGGCCACGTGGGCGATGTCCGCACTCAAGTTCCAGGCGGACATGGGCATCCTGCTCGCGTTCATGTTCTTTCTGAACATGTTGGGTGCGATCTTCCTGTTGCCGGCGATGGCGGCGTTCCTGTTGAAGCCGCACGCGAAGCCGGCAGCGTAAAAGTCAAGATCTGGCGCGGCGTTCCGGGGAATATTGTCCTAAACGCCGCGCCAATCCTTGGGTTTTGTATTGCAGGATCCTCTGAACACAACCGTTCAGCGTGCGGGCGGGACCTTGTTCTCCCCCAATCTGCACTTGATCCGTTAGGATCAGCGTTGTTCAAATTCTGCCGCTTTTCACGATTCTGTTAATGGGGTCGATAAGAGGCGGGTCGAGTGATAAGCTCTTGATCGCAATGAATACTTTGCAACTTATCCACAATGCGATAGTGATACAGCTGGCCGTGATATGAGGACAGCGAGTTCCACTAAATTAAGTTAGGCCTAATGCCGTGACTACTTACCGCGAGATGTTCAATTTCATAGTCGCCGAGGATATCGCTGCGATAAGAAACGCGCTTGAGAACGGGTTTGACGTTAACGAGCCTGACCAGTATGGATTTTTGCTGGTACATCGAGCTTGTGCCAATCACCAACCTGAAACTGTCTCTCTCTTGATTGAGCGCGGATCAAAGGTGGAAGAAACTGCCACCGATATGTGGACGCCAATGCATTTGGCTGCGGTGAGCGGGGCATTGGGTTGCCCAACGCTCCTGGCTAAAGCAGGTGCAAATCCAAACGTCCAAGCCAAAAACGGGAACACCCCTTTGCATCTTTCCATTATCAGCAGACGCAAAGAGCTTGCCGAAGAGTTGCTGCAATTAGGTGCCAAGAAGGACATTAGAAACAGCAAGGGCTTCACTCCATTCGAAATGGCGAAGGCCGAAGATGCTACTGACTTTTACGACGTGCTGTCTTGAACAGCTGGCCTAACACTGCGGTCAAGGCCGTTCCCTTCGGTCGCTGGACGCTGCGCGATAAAGCGCCGCGCAGCGCCACTTACCTAGAACGTTAGAGGTTTGCATGGAGCCCACGTGCAAGTGTCCAGTCTGTAAGGGAAATATTGCCTTCTGGGCCATCCGCACTGAGTTTGCTTGTCACCACTGCGGTATGGTCCTTCGCTCAAATCGAAAAACTCTTATTGAAAAATCGATTTGGATTGCGCTTTTCGTCGAAGCCCTTGTCTTCTTTGGGTTACTTTTCTGGCTTGAGTCGCTTTTCCAAGCACTTATTGCGTGGACTTCCGGGAGTTTCGTTCTTGGTTATCTTGCGGGCTGCTTGGCGTTGAAGTATTCAATAAGACTCGTTCCATTGCGTCGCGCTGCCATTCCACCTCTAACATTTCGTTCAAGTGGGACCGCGCAAAAGCGCGCGGCCCCATAACTCAAACGTTAGCCGCTCGTTTCGTTGCGGGCCTCTCGCTACGGCATGCCCGGAGAGGCAATACTGGTTCGGCTCTTCAGGCACCTGTTTCAAGGCTTTCTTGGCGCTTGCTTTGGCGCAATCGCACGCGGGGTTTGAGGGCTCGAACGTTCGGGATGAGG
>JBGAUM010000078.1:12213-16969 GCA_044228625.1 Usitatibacteraceae bacterium
TTGGCGACAACACTTAGTTTCGCGGGTCAGGAGAGTGCGGTAAGGCCAGGCGGCTCACGCCGCGAGCAAAGGCACGCAACCCTGTGGCGGCACGGGCTTCTTCAGTGATCAAGATGATTGCGACGAGCAAATCCAATGGCTATGCTGGGCGCAGTTTCCAACCCACGGGGCATGCAGGTGTCACAGTCAGTCGCGGCTAACCAATCGGTCAACGGGACAGCCACAAGCTGCGCTTGTGGTTCCCTACGCGGCTACGCCGCTCCGGCTGCCCCTTACCTCAAACGTTGGCACAAATTTGACGTTGACACTGTCCACCCATGCGCCTCCTCCATATACCGCTACTCTGCGCAGCCACACAATTGACGGCATGCGTCTCCTTCAGCAATCTGAATTCAGAAGCTGACTTGCAAATGAATTCAGACGAAGGCATTGTGATTATTGGTGCCACTCCGGGCGTCAAACTGGTCGTGCACAGTGGTGATGTGGAGGACTTGACCTTTAAGGCGGATGGATGGCTCCCGGAAGGCATTGTTGGAAATGCCGATAGCGGCTATTTGATTCGGAAGCTCAAGGTTTTGAAGCCGGGCAGAGCTTATGCACTGACCTCCATCAACACAGGCCGTCGTTACGCGGCAAACTGCGGACAGGAAATTCCGTCGTTCAATGTTCAGCCTGGCCGAATTCAGTACTTGGCAAACTTCGAGGTGGAGTCAGTGGGTACCTCAGTCAGGATTAGAAATTTCGCGGATGTCGAATCAGCCAAGCGGCACGTTCGGCGCCTGTTTCCCGCCACGAACGCCAGCGTAGTACAGGGTGAGGTTGTGAAAGTCAAACAAGGCCGCTGCCTGACCAGCGGTGGCACCGTCACAATCCCAATCTACGTTCCCTCGCGCCGCTAATGCCTTACCCCTCATGTTTGTACTCCCACCCACCGCATGAGAGGGCTCTGAAGTTTCGTGAACTCGGGGCATGACCCGCAGTGGTATCTCCTGCACCTGAATTGCACTCGTGGCCCCTCCGCAAACGCCCGAGAACCAGGTGTTCATGTTCCTGGCCGGCCCTGCGCGATGCGCACCGCCTCGCGCAATCATCCGCAGGCATTAAAATGCGCCCATGACCGCGCCGTTGCTTGAATCCTTCATTTCGCGGGCTGCCGCGCGCAGCCGGGACCTCACCGATCCGGCGGACTGCGTGATTGCACTGGCGCCGCTGATGATGGAGTTGGTGGACGGGGCAGCGTCCTTCATGCAGCCCCAGCACTATCGCAGTTGCGAAACGGGATACTCGCGCAATCTCATTTTCGATGCCCCTGACGACAGCCTTTCGCTGTACGCCCTCGTTTGGCTTCCGGGCCAGTGGACGCCCGTGCACGATCACGGCAGCTGGGGAGTCGTCGGCATTGTCGAGGGCGTGCTTGAAGAGCGCAGCTACGTGAGGCTCTCGCCGGATCGGGGCGCGGACACGGACATCGATCTCGCGCGCGGCGGCACGGTCTTGCTGAGGCAGGGTGCCGTAACCAGCTTTGTGCCGAATCCGGATCACATCCACGTGACAGGTGTGCCCTCGGACCGCGGCCGCGCGGTCAGCCTTCACCTGTACGGAAGGACGATGTGCAACTTCAATATCTACGACGTCCCGGCGCGGTCCCGCCGCCGCATCGAGGTTGCCCACAACGAGAGCTAGGTGCGGCGCATGGGTGTCCGGGTCCAAATGACCGAGCTCACGTGACCCACCCCGCATGACCGGTCCCAGTCTTCGCTGATCGCCAGTGCGATCAGCGGTTTTTGAGGCTTTGCGACGGCGGAATTGGCGCTGGCGTAACATCCAGTTTCTTGTTCAACACACGGGAGGAGCGTATGGCTTACGTCGATGGCTTTGTGCTGCCGGTTCCCAGGGAAAACCTCGCGCTCTACAAGAAAATATCGCGTGCTTGCGGCAAAGTCTGGAAGGACCATGGCGCGATCCAGTATGTGGAGTGCGTGGCCGATGACGTGAAGCCGGGCAAGTGGACGTCCTTCCCGCAGGCGGTCAAACTGAAGCCGGGCGAAGTGGTGATCTTTTCCTGGGCGACCTTTCCGAGCAAGAAAGTCCGTGACCGCGCCAACAAGAAGATCATGGCCGATCCGCGCATCGCCGCACTCATGGACCCGAAGAACCTGCCCTTCGACGGCAAGCGGATGTTTTGGGGCGGGTTCAAGCCATTTGTCGAGATGTAGACGTGGCCGTGGTGTGGCTCAAGTGATTGCAGGTTGATCCTTCTCCAATGAACTCATTGCTTACACGTGGCGTGGTCGTCGTGGCGATTCTGGTGGGAATCGGCCTTGGCTATCGCGCCTGCAGCAGCGCCAAGCCGCCTCCCAATCCCTTTGAAAAGACTTCTCGCGCGTACGATCCCTATGCGGCATTCGTCAAACGACTTGCGGGCAATCGTGACTTGGCTGTGAAATTCAATGCACGAATGCGGGCCGGGGTAGATCCGAAGACGTTGGGCTTTGAAATTGCAGAGAACGGCATACGCCGGCTGGATGACGCCGCGCTCGAGCAACGCATGGTATTTGCCCTGAAACTGGTGGAAAACATGGACGAGGCCACATGCGCGGCCCTCGCGCGGCCGGACGCGGAGCGCAATCGGCTGCTCCAGCCAAAGATCCTCAAGGCAATCGAGCAATTGCCCTCAAAGGAGATCGAGGAATATCTGGCATTGGTGGAGCGCGCCGTTGTCGCGGAACTCAATGGCACGGCGGCGCCCCGCTTTTCTCCGGGTTCGGCAGAGCCTGCCCTGCGGAGGCTTGCGGAAAAATTCAACGACGCCGAACGTGCCGTGCTGTTGCGTGTCGTGAACTACCCATCTCTCACGACCAACGAAACCTCCTGCTGGATGGTGAAGACGGTGTTCAGCGAAATTTTGGCGCTTCCAGCGAAAGACCGCAGGATTCTTGCGCGCGTGTTCTCTGAGCCGGCGAAATAACCCGCAACAATTTTCTGGAGTCACGTACCCAAGTTCTGTACATGAAACCGCACATGGTCCTCGATGACGCTCGCCACAAAGTAGTAGCCGTGGTCATAGCCGTCATGCCGGCGTAGCGTCAGCGGTTGATGGGAGGCTTGGCAGGCGGCTTCGAGGCGCTCCGGATGAAGTTGCTCCTGCAGGAATTTGTCGTTCAGCCCTTGATCGACGAGGATGCCATTGGGGAACGGACATTGCGTCGCGCGCAGCAATTCGCAGGCGTCATGCCGTTTCCACGCATCGCGGTCCGTGCCCAGGTAACCGGTGAATGCCTTGACGCCCCACGGACAAGTGCTCGGTGCGGCGATGGGCGCGAGTGCCGAGACGCTTTTGAAATGTTCGCGGTGCTTGAGGGCGAGCGTTAATGCGCCATGCCCGCCCATCGAGTGGCCCATGACCCCGACACGTGACGTCTCAATCCCAAATTGATCGACCACCAGCGGCAGCAGCTCGCGGACGATCCAGGACTCCATGCGGAAGTGCTTGTTCCAGGGCGGTTCGGTGGCGTCGATGTAGAACCCCGCGCCTTCGCCGAAATCCCAATCGCGCGTGGTGCCGTCGATAATGCGCCATGCCCGCCCATCGAGTGGCCCATGACCCCGACGCGTGACGTCTCAATCCCATATTTGTCGACCACCAACGGCAGCAGCTCGCGGACGATCCAGGACTCCATGCGGAAGTGCTTGTTCCATGGCGGTTCGGTGGCGTCGATGTAGAACCCGGCGCCTTCGCCGAAATCCCAATCGCGCGTGGCGCCGTCGATACCCGTTTGCCGCGGGCTGGTATCGGGTGCGATGAGTGCGATGCCCAACTCACCGGCGATGCGTTGCGCCCCTGCCTTGATGGCAAAAGTCTCTTCAGTGCACGTCAACCCGGCTAGATAAAGGAGGGCCGGTGTTGGCGCCTTTTCACTGCAGGGTGGCCGATAAACCGAAAAGCGCATCGGCAATCCGATGACGGCGGAATTGTGTTGGTAAAACCCTTGGGTGCCGCCAAACGCACGGTGTTCGCTGAGGACCTGCATCGGTTCAATCGAACAGGACGACGGAGCGAATGGATTCGCCACTCTTCATCAGCGTGAAGGCATCGTTGATCTTGTCCAGCGGCATCGTGTGGGTGATCAAGTCGTCGATGTTGATCTTGCCTTCCATGTACCAATCGACGATCTTTGGCACATCGGTGCGGCCGCGCGCGCCGCCGAAGGCCGAGCCCTCCCATTTTCGACCGGTGACGAGCTGGAAGGGGCGTGTGGCAATCTCGGCGCCTGCCGGTGCCACGCCGATGATGATCGATCGCCCCCAGCCCTTGTGGCAGCACTCCAGCGCCTGGCGCATGGTCTGCGTATTGCCGATGCACTCAAAACTGTAGTCCGCCCCGCCGTCGGTGAGCTGGATGATGGCGTCGACCACGTTCTCGACGCTTTTCGGATTGATGAAGTGCGTCATGTCGAATTTGCGCGCCAAGGCTTCGCGTTTCGGGTTCAAGTCGATGCCGATGATCTTGTCGGCGCCGACCATCTTGGCACCCTGGATGACGTTGAGCCCGATGCCACCCAGGCCGAACACCACCACGTTGGCACCGGCCTCCACCTTGGCCGAGAAGATCACGGCGCCGATGCCGGTGGTCACGCCACAGCCGATGTAGCACACCTTGTCGAACGGCGCGTCGCTGCGGATTTTCGCCAGCGCGATTTCCGGCACCACGATGTGATTCGAAAACGTGGAGGTGCCCATGTAGTGGAAGATCGGC
>JBGAUM010000079.1:0-16492 GCA_044228625.1 Usitatibacteraceae bacterium
CTGGAACGCGCGTTCCGAGCAAGGCCAAGGCACCGATTGCAAATGCGATATCGGTCGCCATCGGGATGCCGAATCCGGCCTGCGTTGCCGTTCCGGCATTGAAGGCGAAGTGAATCAACGCAGGTGCCGCCATGCCCCCGACTGCGGCAAAGATGGGCAGCAACGCGTTCGAAATGTTCGACAGTTCGCCGACATACAACTCGCGCTCCAGTTCGAGGCCGATCAGCAAAAAGAATACGGCCATCAGGAGATCGTTGACCCAAAGTCCGGCGGACAACGGGCCAATCGGTAATTCCCAAAGCGCCTGGAAGCCGATTCCCCATGGTGAATTGGCCAACACAATTGCCCCTAAGGTACTGACAAGCAAAACGACCGCGCCCGCCTGTTCAGAGGCAAAGAACTCTGCAAACGACTTGGTCAATATTCGGGGCGCGACAGGCATGATTCGAAGGGTCCTCTTTCATACGGCGAAGGGGTGTCATTTGATCGCAAGAACTACAAAACTTCGCCGTGTACTTCAGATGCAAAGCATCCGGATTAGGGTAAACCCGTGTTTGTGCAGTGCAGCAACGATTCGGTCAAAGCGCTTTCTACTCAATCTTGATGTGAGGCACTTGCGTACCGTCCACGCGGCGCATAGCATCGTCAAACCAAAGGGAACGTGCCGCCATGAGCACGGTCGCACGCGCAATGCTCGTTTGGCGCGAAGTCAACCCTGATCGATTGTCGACACCACATTTCCACACGAGGAGGCCTCATGAGCGAGTCAGTCGTCAACACCCCGAAAAAAGATAAGCCCACGCGTCGCAAATTCCTGGCAGGCAGTGCAGTGGCCACCGGCGCTGCCATCACCGGCTTTCCGATGATTGCGACCGCGCAAGCGGTGAATTTCCGTTTCCAGTCCACCTGGCCTGCCAAGGACATCTTCCACGAGTACGCCAACGACTTCGCCAAAAAGGTCAACGACATGGCCGGCGGCAAGCTGAAGATTGAAGTTCTTCCCGCAGGTTCCGTTGTCAAGGCGTTTGACTTGTTGGATGCCGTGTCGAAAGGCACGCTCGACGGCGGCCATGGCGTGGTGGCTTACTGGTACGGCAAGCAGCAGGCCCTGGCCCTGTGGGGATCCGGACCGGCATGGGGCATGGACGCCAACATGGTACTCGCGTGGCACTACTACGGCGGCGGCAAGCAAATGCTGGATGACATTTACAAGTCGTTGAATCTTGATGTGCAATCATTCATCTACGGGCCGATGCCGACGCAACCATTCGGCTGGTTCAAGAAACCGGTCACCAAGCCCGCTGACATGAAGGGCGTGAAGTTCCGTACCGTCGGTTTGGCGGTGGACATCTATAGCGACATGGGAGCCGCCGTGAACCCGTTGCCGGGCGCGGAAATTGTGCCGGCGCTGGATCGGGGTCTGCTCGATGCCGCGGAGTTCAACAACGCCACCTCGGACCGCATCCTGGGATTCCCGGACGTCGCCAAGAACTGCATGCTGCAAAGCTATCACCAGGCCTCCGAGAACTTTGAAATCCTGTTCAACAAGACCAAGTACAACGCGCTGGCGCCGGAACTGAAGGCGATCATCGACTACGCCGTGCAGGCCGCTTCCGCGGACATGTCATGGAAGGCCATTGATCGCTATTCGACGGACTACCAGGAACTGAAGAAGGCCGGCATCAAGTTCTGGAAGACGCCCGACTCCGTGCTCAAGGAACAGCTGAAGAGCTGGGAAAAGGTCATGGCCAAGAAGGAGGCCGACAACCCGACCTTCAAGGCAGTCAATGCCTCCATGAAGGCCTTTGCCCAGCGCGCCTGCGCCTGGCAAAACGACACGCTCGTCGATTACAAGATGGCGCACGCCCACTTGTTCAGCAAGAAGGCCTGAAGACCACACGCGTCAATTCCGCCATCGTTGCGGATGTAGCACAATGTCGGCCATCGGGTAACACCGATGGCCGATTTGTTTTGCCCCCGCTCCCGGCCTGGAGCATTCTCATGGAGCATCGTCCGCCATGCAAAAAATGCTGCTCGCCATTGACCGGCTCTCCACGCGTGCCGGCCAATTGGGATCGTGGGCCATCATCGGCCTGACCCTATTGATCTGTTGGGAGGTGTTCTATCGATACCTGCTCAACGATCCGCACTCCTGGGTGTATGACGCGCAATGGATGCTGTATGGGGTCCTCTTCATGATGGCGGGGGCTTATACGCTTTCCAAGAATGGCCATGTACGAGGCGATGTGTTGTACGGCTTCTTTGAGCCGCGCACGCAAGCAACGATCGATATCACGCTCTACATCCTGTTTTTTCTCCCCGGCATCGTCGCACTGACTTATGCCGGCTGGGAGTTTGCGAATGACGCCCTGAAGATCAAGGAAAACACGTTCTCTGCGGTTCCCTTGCCGCTCTACCCGTTCAAGTTCGTGATTCCGGTGGTGGGCGTGCTGATGCTGCTGCAGGGGATCGTGGAGATCTTGCGGTGCGCCATCTGCATCAAGACCGGCGAATGGCCCTCGCGCGAGCAGGACGTGGAGGAAGTGGACGTCGACAAACTCAAGGAGATGGTACAGGTGAAGGACGAAGACATTGAGGCACTCGACAAGTACGTCGTCCCGCATGCCGACGCCCCCGCAGGAGCCAAGCCATGAAGATGCGCAAGGAACTGTGGTTTGGCTTTTCGCTGATGGCCATCATTGTCCTGGCCTGCTTGATCTTCACGCCTTGGACCTCGCTGCAAAACGGGCATTTGGGTTTGTTGATGCTGGCGCTGGTGGTCGTGGCCATCATGCTCGGTTTCCCGACGGCTTTCACCCTGATGGGCATGGGCATGATCTTCTGCTTCTTTGCCTATTGGGATGCCAACAAGGGCCATGTCGAAAAGGCCGGGCAACTCACCCTGGATCTCATGGTGCAAAAGGCCTATGGCGTGATGACCAACGAAGTACTGTTGTCGATTCCGCTGTTCGTATTCATGGGCTACCTGGTCGAACGCGCAAACTTGATCGAGAAGCTCTTCAAGTCGCTGCATCTGTCTCTTGCACGGCTGCCCGGTTCTCTTGCCGTTGCCACACTGGTGACTTGCGCAATTTTCGCCACCGCCACCGGCATCGTGGGCGCGGTGGTGACACTGATGGGCTTGCTCGCATTGCCAGCAATGCTGCGCGCCGGCTACGACATTCGCTTGTCAGCGGGCGCCATCACGGCCGGTGGCTGCCTCGGCATCCTGATCCCGCCCTCGGTGATGCTGATCGTCTACGGCGCGACGGCCGGCGTGTCAGTTGTGAAACTCTACGCGGGCGCGTTCTTCCCCGGCATCATGCTCGCGAGCCTTTACATTGGCTACGTCATGATCGTCGCCTGGCTGAAGCCGCACCTGGCGCCGCCATTGTCCGCAGAGGATCGAAAGGTCAGTGTTCCGCAAGCCACCTTGGCGCATGTGAAAGCCCCCACGCAGAATGCCATTGCCGGGTTGTGGGCGGCAGCCAAGGCAAAGGGTGACGTGCCTTTTGACCGCGCGCACATTCGCAAACAGTGGTTGTCGATCGTGTTGCCCGCCGCTGCGATCCTGACCGTGATGGGCCTGACTTGGAATGCCATCACCAAGCCGAATGCGGAAGAAAGCACGGTCGGCATGGAGGCGATGGGCACCGAGTCATCAGCGGCGGCCCGCACCCCGGTTGCGGCGCCACAAAAACCTGAAAGCCCCGCAGCGAAGGGAGCAATGCCCAAGGCATCCGGTGGCGGCCTTCAGGAGCCCCCGGCCTCCCTCAGTGAACCCCCCGCGGCCACGGAGCCACCTGCCGGCGCGTTGAAGGAACCTCCGGGTGGCAGCCTCAAGGAGCCCCCGTCGAGCGGATTGCAAGAACCTCCTGGCAGCGGGCTCAAGGAACCGCCCGGCAGCGGGTTGCAGGAGCCTCCCGGGTCCGGATTGAAAGAGCCTCCGGGAAGCGGCTTGAAAGAACCGCCGGGCGCAGACCTCAAGGAACCGCCGGGTGCGGCCAAGGAGGGCGTCAAGGAGCCTCCGGCGACTTCTGCATTGAACGAGCCCCCGGGCGCTGAAAAGCCTGCAACGACTGCGACGCCATCGGCCGCTTCCAAGACCCCTGCGGCCAAGTCTGCTCCTGCAGGCGTGGAACGCGTCGCAACGCCCACTTGGTACTGGATCACTTTGGCATTCTTCATCGGCGTGCTTGCAGTGCTCTATTCCACGATGACGTTCGAGCGCCTGGAAATCTTCAAGATGCTGCTGGCCTCGTTCTTTCCGCTGGCGCTCTTGATCCTCGCGGTGCTGGGAACGATTGTCTTTGGATTGGCCACGCCAACGGAGGCGGCCGCCATCGGAAGCTTTGGAGGCTTTGTCCTCGCGGCGGTCTACCTGGCCATCAAGAAAAGCGCGGCGGAGCGAAACAGGTTGTTCAAGATCTGGGCGCCCTTCTGGGCGGCGTTCATGGTGTCGGTCGTCTGGTTCATTCTGTGGCAATCGGAAGTGCTGGACAGCGGCCCACCCGCGTGGCTGGGCGCAATTTCCGTCACCGCGATTGCCGTCTGGTGCGTGCTGGCCACATTCCAGGCCAACATGACTGCGGTCGTCAAAGAGTCCGTCTTCCTCACCGCCAAAACGTCGGCCATGGTCTGCTGGCTGTTCGTGGGCTCCGCGATCTTTTCAGCTGCGTTTGCGCTGTTGGGTGGCCAGGAAATCATTGAGAAGTGGGTGTTGTCGCTGGGCCTGACGCCCATCCAGTTCATGCTCCTTTCCCAGTTCATCATCTTCATCCTGGGCTGGCCGCTGGAGTGGACGGAGATCATCGTGATCTTCATGCCAATCTTCATTCCATTGCTGGGAAAGTTCGGCATCGATCCGCTGTTCTTCGGGCTGTTGGTGGCGCTCAACTTGCAAACCGCCTTCCTTTCTCCACCGGTCGCGATGGCCGCTTTCTATCTGAAAGGCGTGTCGCCTCCGCATGTCACCTTGAACCAGATCTTCGCGGGGATGATGCCGTTCATGGGCATTCAGGTGGTGGCGTTGTTCCTGCTCTACATGTTCCCGGAGATTGGACTGTGGCTCCCGTCGGTGCTGTACAAGTAGCGTGAGGGCGGACGGCCATGGAGTACAACATCGCGCCGTCCTCACTCGCGCCTCGTCTAGCGGACGCATTTGCGCCGGTTACGGGCGCGGGATAGGAAGGAGCAACTGTTGAAGAAGATTCTTGTTTCCCGCCGGGTGTTTCCGGAAATTATTGAAACGCTTAAGCGCGAATATGACGTTGACCACAACACGTCCGACGAGGTGCTTGATCCGGCGGCGCTCAAAACCCGCGCCCAAGGGTGCGCGGGGGTTTTGGCCTGCCTGACTGAACGGTTTGATGGCGCTTTTTTTGACGCCTGCCCATCCGTGAAAGTGGTCAGCAACATCGCAGTGGGATACAACAACATCGACGTGGCGGAGGCCTCGAAACGTGGCGTGATGGTCACGAATACGCCGGGCGTGCTTGATGACACCACCGCCGACCTGACCTTTGCGCTTCTGATGGCCGCCGCGCGTCGGGTGACCGAGACCGAGCGGCGTCTGCGCAACGGCGAATGGAAGAAGGGGTTCGCCGTGGAGCAATGGCTGGGCACGGACGTGCATCACGCGTCCGTGGGCATCATCGGGATGGGCCGCATCGGCCGCACCATTGCCAAGCGGGCGACAGGGTTCGACATGACGGTGCGCTATTGCAACCGCACGCGCCTGGATGAATCGACCGAGCGTGCGTTGAATGCCACCTACTGCACGAAGGAAGAAGTGCTTTCAAAGTCCGACTTTGTGCTGGTCATGGTGCCGTATTCCCCGGCCACGCACCATTTGATCGGTGCAGCGGACTTGGCCTTGATGAAGCCGACCGCGATATTCATCAACACGGCACGCGGCGGCGTGGTGGACGACACCGCCCTCGTCGCGGCGCTCAAGTCGAAACGCATTGCCGGCGCAGGCATCGACGTTTTCGAAGGGGAGCCGGCACTCAATCCCGGCTTCCTGGAACTCGATAACGTCGCGCTGACGCCCCACATCGGCAGCGCCACGCGCGCAACGCGCTTCAACATGGCCGAGTTGGCGGCGCGCAATTTAATGGCGGCGTTGCGGGGCGAGAGTCCACCAAATCTTGTAAACCCATGACGCACCCTTTCCAATGCTGGCGGGAGAGACCTCAGGCATTGGATCCAACCAAGAGGCTATTCCTTGAGTGCAAACTCTCGGACAAGATTCGGAAGCCAACATCAAATCAGATTTGAAACGACATGGAGTCAATCCTATGAAACTCGCATTCCTGGGCCTCGGTGTCATGGGGTATCCCATGGCTGGCCACCTGCAATCCAAGGGCCATTCGGTCACGGTCTATAACCGCACCACAGCCAAGGCCGAGGCTTGGGCCAAGCAATATGGCGGTGCATTTTCCGCCGACATTGCGGGCGCGGTTGCGGGCGCCGACATGGTGATGATGTGCGTCGGCAACGACAACGACCTGCTGGAAGTGGGTCAGATTGCGCTCGCCGCCATGTCTGCCGGCACGATCCTGGTGGACCACACCACGGCCTCTGCGGATGTTGCCAGGACCCTTTACAAGATGGCGGCGGCCAAACAGATCGGCTTCATCGATGCGCCGGTCTCGGGTGGCCAGGCCGGTGCCGTCAACGGGCAGCTCACCGTCATGTGTGGCGGCGATGCATCGAACTTTGACCGCGCCAAGCCCGTCATTGATTGCTATGCCAAGGCCACGACCTTGCTGGGCGCTTCTGGCGCGGGCCAATTGACCAAGATGGTCAACCAGATCTGTATTGCAGGTCTTGTGCAGGCACTCTCTGAGGGCCTGGCGTTTGCCGAAAAGGCGGGGCTCGACGGGAATCAGGTTCTCGATGTCATTTCAAAGGGGGCTGCACAGTCCTGGCAGATGGAAAACCGCGGACGAACCATGCTGAAGCGCGAGTTCAATTTCGGATTTGCCGTGGACTGGATGCGCAAGGACCTAGGCATCGTGCTGGATGAGGCGCGCCGCAATGGCGCCCGGGTGCCGGTGACTGCGCTGGTGGACCAGTTTTACGGCGACGTCCAGAAGGCGGGCGGGAACCGGTTTGACACATCATCCCTGATTACGAGACTATGAGTCTTTTGCGGGTAATGTTTCCGCGATTTTGAGGCAGAAATGATCAAGCTTTACTACTCTCCCGGCGCCTGCTCGCTGGCTCCCCACATTGTTTTGGAGGAACTCGGCATTGCCTACGACTCCGTATTGGTGTCGTTGAAGGATGGCGAGCACAAGAAGGCCGATTTCCTGAAAGTGAATCCCAAGGCGCGCGTTCCAGTCCTGAACGTCGATGGCAAGATCATGACCGAATGCGTGGCCATCCTGACTTACCTGGGCGGCGGCTTTGCCGACCGCGGCCTGTGGCCCAAGGATACGTGGCGCCAATGCGAAGCCATCTCGTTGATGAGCTGGCTGTCCAACACCGTGCATGTGGCGTTTGCGGGGATCTTTCGTCCGGAACGTTACGCGGAGGACGCCGCCGTTCATCCGCAGCTCAAGGCAACGGCGATGTCGAATCTGGACAAGTACTTTGCCGACATCGAAAAACTGCTCACGGGCAAGACGTTCGCCATGGGTGGCCAGTACACCGTGGTCGATCCGTTCTTCCTGGTGTTCTATCGCTGGGGGAACCGCATCGGAATCCCGATGAAGGATCGTTACCCGATCTGGACCAAGCATGCCCAGCGCGTGGCGTCGCGTCCGACGGTCAAGCGGGTCTTTGAAGCCGAAGGCATCACCATCGACGGCGTGGCGTAAACCGCCCGCCGGCTTGGCCTGCTCCGAGGCAATCCACCATTGGGATGCGGGCTGTTTTCCTTAGCCCGGCGCGGTCGCCGCGGCGCTGTTGACGCCGCCCACTCGAACCACGTGAACGCTGCAATGCGCATTGGCCGTCACGCTTGACGCGGTCGATCGCCACCACGCCATCGCGGCCTCGCTCGGGGCCGGCGCCCCCAACACGATGAGGTTGACGTGATTGGCGGCTGCAAATTCGAGGATCGACTCTGCAGGAGTCGTCGATTCGATCACATGGAAGGTCACGCGCTCCGGGGGCAAGCCCATCGGTTCCATCCAGTTTTTCAGGCGCACCTTGTGAATGAGCTGTAAACCGGATGAACTGGTTTCGACTGGACGCTCCTCGTCGATGGATGCCGGCGGCACGACCGACAGGCAAATCATCCGAAACTCGAGGTTGAGTGAGGCCATTCGCCGCGTCGTCCATTGCAGGGCCGCATGCCGCGGGTCCTCCGGATGCGAGGTGTCCACCGCCACCATGATCACCGGCGCGCGATCGACCAGTACGCGCGGTTTGGCCGGCATCGGCTGGCGCTCTTCGCGCGAACGCATCCAGAGCCTGAATTGCGTCCCGAATCCCGGCCGTTCCGTGCGCGCTGCACGGGGAGTCAATGCCACTTGGTCGGGGTGCCGGAGATCGAACGCAATGTGCGCCGCACTCTGATAGCGAACGGCAGGATCCGGTTCCAGGCACCGCAGGATCACCTCCTGAAGCCAGGGGGGCATCTCCGGCGCCCGCGCACGGGGCGGAATGACGGCGGCCCACAGCCGGTTGCGCATCGCAGACTCGGTTTGCGGCGTTCCAAAGGGCAGGCGATCCGTGGCCAATTGATAAAGCACCACCCCCAATGCGAACAGGTCACCGCGCGGATCGTCCCGTGAACCGCCGATCTGCTCCGGGGACACATAAGGGGCGGAGCCCGCCAGGAAGCGGCGCTCTTCCGTGAGCAGGTCCGGTAGATGCGCGTGGTGCGCAAACCCAAGATCGAGCAGCACGGCACTTCCGTCGGGGCGCATGATCACGTTGGCAGGCTTGAGGTCATGGTGAATCACATCCTGCTGGTGCAGCGCATGCACGGCGTCCGCCAGTGCCGCGCCGATGTCGACCACCT
This sequence comes from Usitatibacteraceae bacterium, assembly GCA_044228625.1. Lineage (GTDB taxonomy): Bacteria > Pseudomonadota > Gammaproteobacteria > Burkholderiales > Usitatibacteraceae > UKL13-2. Next base: position 8,978 of record JBGAUM010000079.1, read on the forward strand.
TCGCCGTTGGGAGGGGTGCCGCTCGCGCCAGCTCAAGCAACGAGGTTCCGTCGATCCACTCCATGGTGAGGTGAGGCAGCTTGGCAAGATCGCCAGCCGCGACAAAGCGGGGCACATGACGCCCGGCCAGCATGGGCAGGATCATGGCCTCCATTTCAAATCCCAGAATGCTTTCGGCAGGCTGACCCGCGCCGACGCGCGGGATCTTCATCAGCAACGGAAATCCCGGATCGTCGCGCCCGACCACATCCACACGATAGAGCAAGGCCGTACCGCCCTCCCCCACTGAGGTCCCAAGTCGAAACCCGTCAATCGTCACCCCGGTGCGGATTTCAACGGGCGTCGCGGACGTGTTTGCAAAGTCAGATACCATGTTCCACCCGATAGGCCAGCGATTCGGGGAGCCCTGCGTCGCGGATGCGCTGCGCCGCGGCCCGATGGTCGTAAGACACGCGATGGAATACGAGGGAGGGACGTGCACTGTCGTACACCGCGAATGAGGCCGCGGGGTTGCGGTCGCGGGGCTGGCCCACCGAGCCAACCAGCGCCACCCATTTGCGATGGTGCGGAACGGGAATGGGGATCCCCGGTGTCGGCACCAGCAGGTTCATCTTTTGGTCGCGCGTCCCAAAGTACAACCGCTGCTCGTGCACGTGGCCGCAAAACGAAACCGGGCGCCCGCCCGCCATGGCACAGCGCCACGCCGCTTCGGCACTGTCCAGGTAGGGGTATCGCTCGGGCCGGTCCGCGGATCCGTGCACGTAACAGCAATCCTTGTCACGCTCGACCAGCGGCAGGTTCTTCAGGAAAGCGCGCTGTGGGGCCGTCAATCCGTGGCGCGCATGGGCGACCCCTGCGCGCGCCATTTCGTTCAAGTACGACGCTTCGCCATCGATGGCTTCATCGTGATTCCCGCGCACCGCCAGCGATCCACGGTCGACCATGTCCATTGCAAGTTCAACCACGCGTGCGGAATCTGCGCCATAGCCGACCAAATCCCCCAGGAACACGTGGCGATCAACGCCGCGCGCGCGAATCGCGGCCAGGCACGCCTCCAGCGCATGGAAGTTTCCATGAATGTCGGCCAGCAGGGCTACGCGCATGGGGCTCGCAAGGGGTTGACGTGGGGCCAGTCTAGAAGCCGCACCTGACGCCAAGCTTGCGGTGGATCAAATGCGCCCGAATGCTGGTGGGCGCTGCCGAAATACTTGTCGCCCAGATAAAACTCCCCAACTGGCGTGCTTTCTGAGCCATTTTTGCCTCAAACGGCACGCCAGTCCTAGAGTTTTCCCACCGAATTCACCGTCGCAGCCGGACGATGCACGCGTACAATGCGCGCTCCATGAAACCGGCCTCTCCCCCTCGCATCGACCTGACTGGCGTATTGCCGACCGACCGCGCCAAGCTGATCGCGCTGCAGCGCAAGGCCTTCGATCGCCCTGAGGATCAGAAAGACGAAGCGCTCAAGGCGCTTGAGCAAGCCGTGGGGGATGCACGCGCGAAGTTTGCGCAGCGCGAAACACGCCGCGAAGGGCTCACGCAACCGGCGTTTGACGACGCGCTGCCGATTGCCGAGCGTCGCGCTGAAATTGCATCGTTGATCGACAAGCACCAGGTCGTGATTGTCTGTGGTGAAACCGGATCCGGCAAAACCACCCAATTGCCCAAGATCTGCCTTTCGCTGGGTCGCGGCGCCCACGGCATGATCGGCTGCACACAGCCGCGCCGCATCGCCGCGCGCTCGCTGGCGACGCGCCTGGCCAAGGAACTCGGTGCCGCAGGCCAGCATGCCGTGGGGTACAAGATCCGCTTCAATGACCACACGGACGACAACACCTTTGTGAAGGTCATGACGGACGGAATCCTGCTGGCCGAGACCCACAGCGACCGGAATCTCTCGCGGTACGACACGTTGATCATCGATGAGGCGCACGAGCGCAGCCTCAATATCGATTTCCTGTTGGGTTACGTGAAGCGACTGCTGCCGAAACGGCCCGAATTGAAAGTGATTGTGACCTCGGCCACAATCGACCCACAACGGTTCTCGCGGCACTTCTACGATGCGCCCATCATCGAGGTGTCCGGCCGCACCTACCCGGTGGAAGTGCGCTACCGTCCCGAACACCTTCTCGATGATTCGGACGATGAAGTGCCGATCGAGGATGCCGTGTCGCGCGCCGTCGATGAGGTGTTCATGGATTCGCGGGAGGGCGACCTCCTGGTGTTCTTGCCGGGTGAACGCGAGATTCGCGACACCGCCGAGTCATTGCGAAAACATTCGTTCGGCAAGTCACGCGCCGCCCTGCACGGCAACGTGGAAGTGCTGCCGCTATATTCGCGCTTGTCGAATGCCGAACAGGATCGCGTCTTTCATTCCTCCGGCAAGCGGCGCATCGTGCTGGCCACCAATGTGGCGGAGACCTCGCTCACGGTGCCGGGCATCAAGTATGTGATTGATGCCGGGTTGGCGCGCATCAAGCGCTACAGCGCGCGGAGCAAGATCAACCAGTTGCAGATTGAGCCGATCTCGCAGGCGTCGGCGAAACAACGTGCCGGCCGATGTGGCCGGGTGGCGGCCGGCATCGCGATCCGCCTCTACGCCGAGGAGGAGTTGGTTGCACGTCCGGAGTTCACCACCCCGGAGATCCTTCGCACCTCGCTTGCCGACGTGATCCTGCGAATGAAGTCCCTCGGACTGGGCGACATCACCGAGTTTCCTTTCGTGGAGCCGCCGGCGCCGCGCATGATCGAGGACGGATACCGCCAGCTGTTCGAACTCGGCGCCGTCGATGTCATGAAGAACCTGACACCGCTGGGGCGCCAGTTGGCAAAGTTTCCCGTCGATCCCGCCATCGCGCGCATGCTGGTGGCGGCCCATGACGGGGGCGTCTTGCACGATGTGCTGATCATCGCGGCAGCCTTGTCAGTCCAGGACCCCCGCTTGCGCCCGCATGACAAGCAACAGGAGGCGATGCTGGCCCACGAAAAGTTTGCCCATCCAAGCTCCGAATTCCTCGCGTGGGTGCACTTGTGGAATTTTGTCGAGGAGGCATGGAAACACAAAAAGTCGAACCGGAAGTTCGATGAGCTGCTGCACCAGAATTTCATTTCGCCGCTGCGTGTGCGCGAGTGGCGGGACGTCCACGCGCAGCTGGCCGAGGTCTGTGCCTCGGTCGGTTTCAACGTGCAACGCGCCGCGGATTCCCTTGCGGCCCCGCTGCCGGGGCCCAACACTGCATCGCGCGACACCGCTTACGAAGCCGTTCACCGGGCCCTCCTCACGGGCCTCATCACGAACGTGGGTACCAAGGCGCACGAGGGAGACCACTACATCGGCCCCCGTGCATTGACCTTTTACCTCCCCAAGCGCTTGCGGGAGCACGCCGCGCAAAGGGAAAAGCGGCTCAAGTGGCTCATGGCGGCGGAACTGACCGAAACGACACGGGTCTATGCGCGAACCGTGGCCGCCATCGAACCGGAGTGGATCGAGGCGATCGCGCCCCACCTCCTCGCCCGCAATGCCTTTGACCCGCACTGGGAGCGCAAGAGCGGCCAGGTCGTCGCGTTTGAGCAGGTTTCCCTCTACGGCCTCATCGTCAACCCCAGGCGGCGCGTGCACTACGGTGCCATCGATGCCAGGCACGCGCGTGAAATCTTCATCCGTCAGGGATTGGCCACCGGTGAAATCGATACCCGCGGAGAATTCCTGCTCCACAACCTGAAGCTGGTCGGCGAGGTGGAGGAAATCGAGGCAAAGGCGCGTCGCCAGGACATCCTGATCGACGAGGACGAACTCTTTGCGCTCTACGATGCGGTGATTCCGGCGGACGTCCACAACGCCGCCGGTTTCGAGCGCTGGCGCAAGGAGGCGGAAAAAGACAACCCGAAAGTCCTCAAATTCGAGCGCGACCAGTTCATGCGTCGCGGCGCAGGGGAGGTGACGTTCGAGCTTTATCCGCGATCGCTGAAATTGCCCGGGATGGAATTCCCCCTGTCGTACAGATTCGAGCCCGGCCATGTCCTCGATGGCGTGACCGTGACCCTGCCCGTTTCCGTGGTGAACCAGGTCAACGCGCACCGCTTCGACTGGCTCACGCCAGGATTGTTGCGCGAAAAAGTGGGGTTGCTGATGAAGTCCCTGCCCCAGCGGTTTCGCAGCCAACTGGTGCCCTTGCCGGAGTCGGTCACCGATTTTCTCGACCATGCCATGCGCGGTGCGGGCATGCATGACCTGTCGTCTGCCAAAACACCCTTGGTCGATGCGCTGACAGAATTCCTGGCGCAGCACCGCGGCATGGTGGTGGCTCGCGACGACTGGGATCCCACCCGCCTCCCGGCCTACCTCACCATGAACGTGCGCGTCGTGGATGCCGATGGCAAGGAACTCACGATGTCGCGCGACTTTGCGTCCATTCGCACGGAGTATGCCGAGCAGTCGCGGACCGTATTTTCGACACTCCACTCGAATCGACTGGAACGCGACGGCTTGGTGCGCTGGGATTTCGACGACCTTCCGGAGACCGTGAACTTCGAAAGGAACCGCGTGCGCTACGACGGTTTCCCCGCCCTGACCGATGACGGAGCGTCGTGCTCGATCAAGATCTTCGACGAACGCGAGGCGGCACGCCAGTCGCATCGAGAAGGATTGGCGCGCCTGGCCATGCTCGAGCATCATGAGCAATCGCGGTTCTTGTCGAAAAGTTTCAAGTTTTCGCCGGTCGCCGCGTTCCAGTTCGTCCACTTCTTTCCGGATACCAAGAACCATGCCCAGGATGCACTGCGCGAGGAAATCACATTTGCTGCGTTTGTAGCCGCATTCGTGGATGACGTCATGGAACGTACCGGCCAGGACATCCGCACTGCGCAGGCGTTTGCGGCAGCCCGCTCGGAAGGCAAAGCCCATGTCAATGAGCGCGCGCATCAGTTGGCACGCGCGCTGGAGGAAGCACTGATCACTGTCGCCGCCGTGCGCGAAAAACTGGCCGACCGGTACATCAAGAACTGGGAGCACATCGGGCCTGACATCGAATCCCAGCTGGCGATGTTGTTCGCACCGCGTTTCCTGCGCGCGGTGCCTGCAAGTCAATTGCTTCATTACCCGCGGTACGTGAAGGCGATTGCGTTCCGGCTCGACAAGGCCAAGGCCGGCGGCATGGAACGCGACCTGGACAGCCACAAGCAACTCCGGCCACTATGGCAGAATGTTCTTCAACTGCCGGATCCTGCCGAGCCTGCGAGTGCGCGCTTTCGCTGGTTGGTCGAGGAGTTGCGCGTGTCGCTGTACGCGCAGGAGCTTCGAACGCCCTACCCGGTCAGCGTCAAGCGTGCAACAAAGGCCTGGGAAGACATGCAATCCTGAAGCATCCATGAGTGCCCTGCCGAATTCCCCTGTGAAGGCTCCCCGTTTGCAACGGATCGCGCAACGCATGCGCGGCATTGCGCCGTTTGAGGTCATGGAAATCCAGACGGCCGCACGCGCCCTCGAAGCACAAGGGCACGACGTGATCCATATGGAAATCGGCGAGCCGGACTTCACTACGCCCGCCCCGATCGTGGATGCTGCGATTGCCGCGATGCGCAACGAGCGCATGTTCTACACGTCCGCCCTCGGCATCCCCCCCCTTCGCGAGGCCATTGCCGGCTGGTATGGCTCGCGCTTTCGCGTCAAGGTGGATCCTGCACGGGTAGTCGTCACGGCAGGGTCCAGCGCAGCGCTGCTGCTGGTGCTTGGTGTTTTGCTCGATAGCGGGGACGAGGTCTTGATGGCCGATCCCGGCTACCCCTGCAACCGGCATTTTGTGCGCGCGCTGGATGGCATCCCGGTGTCAATTCCCTGTGGCCCGGCTGAACACTATCAACTGACCACCTCGGCGCTGGTGACCCGTTGGCGTTCGCGCACGCGCGCGGCACTGGTGGCCACGCCGTCCAATCCCACGGGCACGCTCATGTCGCGCGAGGAGCTCACGCGCCTCAACGATGCGGTTCGGGTGCGTGCCGGTGCGATGATCGTCGATGAGATTTATCAAGGGCTTACTTATGGGCAGGAACCGACGACCGCCGCCGCATTGGGTGAAGACGTTTTCGTGATCAACAGTTTCTCCAAGTATTTCCAGATGACCGGCTGGCGCATTGGCTGGGCCCTGGTGCCGCCCGCTTATTTGCGCGCCGTGGAAACGCTGGCGCAAAACCTATTCATTTCGCCATCGGCCCCTGCGCAGTACGCAGCACTTGCGGCGTTTCGGCCCGAAACAATTGCCATTGTCGAGGAGCGGCGGCGCGAATTGCAGCGGCGCCGTGATTTCCTCGTGCCGGCCCTTCAAGAAGCCGGCTTCAAGGTGCCGGTCATGCCGGAAGGCGCGTTTTATGTCTATGCCGATTCGACAGCCTTGGACACGGACAGCTATACCTTGGCCTCGCGGATCCTGCAACAATGCCATGTCGCCGTGACACCGGGGAAGGATTTCGGGACTGCGGCACCCGAGAAATACATCCGCTTTGCCTACACCCAACCTGTCGAGCGATTGTCAATCGCCATTGATCGTATCCAATCCCAGCTTCGCGCATGATCGTCGATTCACTGCTGGCCTATGGGCACTTTGTTGCGGTCTTCTTGTTGTTTGCGTTTCTGACCGTCGAAGCCATGCTGCTGCGCCATGAGATCGATGCCAAGGCCGTCACGCTGTTGGCGCGGGTCGATCTTTGGTACGGTGCCTCGGCAGGCTTGGTGTTGGTCACGGGCCTGTGCCGCGTGTTCCTGGGAGCCAAGGGCAGTGCCTTCTACCTGGACAATCCCATGTTTTGGGGCAAGGTGGTGCTATTCGTGGCTGTGGGCCTCTTGTCCATCAAACCGACCCTGATGTTCCTGCGCTGGTCGCGTGCACAAAAGGCAAGTGCGGCATTCCTGCCCCCGGAATCGGAACGCCGCCAGGCCAGGCGGTGGGTCATGATCGAAATACACCTTGCAGCACTCTTGCCGTTGGCCGCTGTTTTGATGGCCCGCGGCGTCGGCTTTCTCTAGACGGAGCACTATCATGCAAAAGTTCATGCGGATTGCATTACCGGTCTTCTTGTCGGGACTGGTCTGGGCGGCCCCGCTCGCCGCGCAGGAAAAAGCCATCTCTGAAAAGGTGACGGTCAAGGCCAATGTCAATGACGTGTGGCGCGCCTGGACGACGTCGGCGGGCATCAAGACTTTTTTTGCACCCGACGCCCACGTGGAACTCAAGGTCGATGGCCCTTTTCAGATCTACATCGACCCCACAGGCGAGCCAGGAATGAAGGGCGCTGACGACATGCGCATCATCGGATTCCAGGAAAACAAGATGCTGACGTTCAACTGGAATGCGCCGCCTTCCCTGCCCGAGGCGCGCAAGCAACGCACTGTGGTCATCGTGCGATTGGAGAGCCGGGGAGAGGCCCTCACCGATGTCTCGCTGACGCATATCGGCTGGGGCGAGGGCGGGGAGTGGGACAAGGCCCACGCGTACTTTTCGCGGTCCTGGCCCAACGTCCTGA
>JBGAUM010000080.1:0-15847 GCA_044228625.1 Usitatibacteraceae bacterium
GCTGGGAGCTTTACGCGCCGAGAGTTGGCCTCGCAAGCGGAGGCTTCGGTCGCGGCAATCCTCGATGTACCCCTGCCCAGCACGCATCAGCGGTTTCCGCTGGAGGGCGTGCCTGATTCGTTGTTCCCCGTCAGGCTGACCGGTTAGCGCGCATTCCTATTCGGGCGATGACGCTCGGTCTCCGGGTGCGCACGGTACGGATATGAATTTTTGTGATTCCAAGCAATACGCAGTCAGGCTGCCCCCCCAGACGCAGCCGCTGTCCAAGGTTACATAGCCTGTTCCTTGTCGGATGCCAGCGGCCGACCAGTGGCCCGCAAACACCGTGCAGCCCTGCCACGCCGGGTGAAGAGAGTCATACCAAGCGCGCTTGCTTTTCGGCATCTCTTCAGGAGGGCCCTTGAATCGCAAGTCCATGTCGCCGGCAAGGTCAAAGCATCGCGCGCGTGTCATGGCATTGATCGTGTAGCGATGCCGATCATGGTCAGTCGCAACGTCACGCCAAGCGGCCGGCTTGTCGCCATACATGGTTCGTAGCAGCTCTGTGTATTTCGGACCTCTTAAGGTGTTCTCGACATCGCGCGCAGCCGCAAGCGCGGCGTCCGGATCCCAAACCGGGGGAATTGCCGCATGGACCAAGAACATGGATCCGTTTTGTACCAACAGCGGACGACGTCTTAGCCACGAAATCAGATCCTCCCGGTCTGGTGCGTCAAGCACATCCTGCAACGAGTCAAACTTGCCGCGCTCGCGAATCCCGTGCGCCACTGCAAGTAGATGCAGGTCATGGTTGCCCAGTACGCTTACCGCAGCGTTGCCAAGTCCATACACAAAACGCAGGCATTCCAAGGAGCCCGGGCCGCGATTGACCAAGTCGCCCGCAAACCATAACTGGTCGTGGGCGCTATCAAACTCCAGCGTGTCCAACAGGCCCATCAAAGACCGGAAGCAACCCTGAAGGTCACCGATCACATAGGTTGCCATGAGACGATTGTGCGCAAAAAAGGGCGGTCAACCCGCCCTACTGAAATTGCGAAGTGGCCTTCGCGCACCCTACTTGATTTGATTCAACATGTAATCAACCGCAGCCTTGACATCTGCATCAGGCAAGGCGGTTTGCCCACCCTTGGCGGGCATCGCGTTGAGGCCTTTCAGTGCGCTTTGGTAAAGCGTCGCCTTTCCCTTGGCAATACGGGCGCTCCATGAACCCTTGTCGCCTGCTTTCGGCGCACCTGCGATGCCGGCACCGTGGCATGCCATGCACGCCTGCTTGTAAGTTGCTTCACCGCCTCCCGATGCGGCCGCTTGTACCGCGGGTGGCAGGGCGACTGCCGCAACAGGCGTCGCGGGTGTCGCTTTGGCGCTGACTTGGACCAATTTTGCATCTCCAGCCGGCATCGGGACGGGTCCCTTCAACTCATCCACAATGCTGGTCGTCAACGGGGCAATGCGAGCCTTGATCGCCTCTGGAGTATTCGCGTTATCCGCCGATTGTCCGACGCGATGCGTGCCGACCGCGAAGTAGGCAAGCAAAATGATGGCGATAACCAAGCCAACCGCCCCAGCCGTTACCGCGATGGCCAACTTGACGGGGTGGGATTCAATGTTTTCTTCGACGGGATCTGGATGGTGGGACATAGAGATTCCTGAGGCGAGGTGCCGCCAATACAGAGAGTGCAATTATAGCCGTGAGGCGTTTCAACTGTCATTTCCAGCTCGTGAAAGGAACGCAAACACGGCAATGCTAAAATAATCTCTCAAATTGCGCCCGTAGCTCAGCTGGATAGAGTACTGCCCTCCGAAGGCAGGAGTCGGACGTTCGAATCGTCTCGGGCGCGCCAAAATTCAAACGCCACCTTCGGGTGGCGTTTTTTGCCATTGGCGCAAGCGACGAGCCAGTCCGATGGTGAAACGACGGAAAGTCTACGCGCTCAGACGCTCTACGGACCCTGAAATCGCCTTGAGACGTGGACGCACCTGGGCGACATATTCGGGTACCCAGCGCTTCAATTCACGACGGACATCTGAGTCATCGGGCGTGCGATCCTCACTTGCCCATCGCTCGATACCCTCCAGCAAGCCTGGATCCACCTCTCGCGCTTTGGCAACGCGAAGTTTCGGGTGCGGCGTAGGACGTGTTTGTTCGTCGTGTGCCAGCAATTCCTCGAACAGTTTTTCACCTGGACGCAACCCAGTGTACACAATCTTGATCTCTTCTTCGGAAGGCTCTGCCAATCGAATCATGTCGTTGGCGAGATCGACGATCTTGACGGGTTCGCCCATGTCGAGAACAAAAACCTCACCGCCAAGCCCCATGGCACCCGCCTGCATGACCAATTGGGCCGCTTCCGGGATCGACATGAAATAACGCACCATGTCCGGGTGCGTCACAGTCACCGGGCCACCATGTTCAATTTGCTCCTGGAATCGCGGAATGACGCTCCCCGCGCTTCCCAGCACGTTTCCGAATCGCACAATCTCAAAGCGTGTGGATGACGACTGTTGCAGAGCCTGACAGATCATTTCGGAAAGGCGTTTGGTCGCACCCATCACGTTTGTGGGATTGACAGCTTTGTCCGTCGAGACCAATACGAATTTCTTGACATCGTGTTCAATTGCCGCCTTGGCAACGACCAAGGTTCCGAACACGTTGTTTTGCACAGCCTCCCAAGTGTTGTGCTCCTCCATCATCGGCACATGCTTGTAGGCCGCAGCGTGGAATACCAGCGCCGGCGCATATTGATGCATCACATGCTGTACCCGCTTGGCATTCTTGATATCGCCAATCACGCTCGCGATCGGCAAGTTTTCAAATGCATCACGCAGGGATTGCTCGATTTTGTAAAGCGCAAACTCGCTTTGCTCGAAGAGCACCAGCATTGACGGCTGATACGCCGCAATTTGGCGGCACAGTTCAGAGCCGATAGACCCGCCGGCACCCGTCACCATGATGACTTTCCCGGTCAACTGATCGTGCAGACCGGCGTCGTCGAGGACGATGAGCTCGCGCTTCATCAGATCTTCGAACGATACGCGGCGAATCTTGGGAGGTACTGCCTTGCCGGGTACATTGCGCGCCATCGAAATGCCGTTGAACTTGGGGACGGTCAGTACGACCACACGCGCACGATTGCAGACTTCGATGATGTGCCTGCGAATGGCATAGTTGGCAGACGGCATCGCGATAATTGCATGTTTCACCTTGAGGCTTCGCGCGACGCGCGGAAGCTCCTCGATCGCGCCGATAACCCGACGACCATGCAGGAGGCGATGGCGTTTGTTCGGATCGTCATCGAGCAATCCCATGACGCGCCACTCGGCACTGCGGGACAACTCTTTGAGGAGCGTGACGGCAGCATCGCCGGCCCCAAGAACAAGAACGGGAATTCCTTGGTCGCTGGTTTCGCCGTAAAGCTTTCGTTCTTGCCACGTCCGATAGCCAATGCGGCTGCCCGCCATCAGGCAAATGAGCATCAATGATTGAACGAAAAACTCGGGAAAGCCAGGGGGAGGTATTTTTCCCGCGATCCACATGAGGGAGGCCACCGATGCAGTGCCCAGCACCACGCTGACGACAATCCTCTGAACATCAGGAAGGCTGGCATACCGCCACAAGCCTTGGTACATCCCGGCAAGAGTGGCGACAAATGCCTGGACGGGCAGTGCAAACGCCAGCACTAGCGCAAGCCTGTCCCAACCCTCAAAGCCGGACCCGGGAATCGTCCCGAACAATGAGAGCGCAACCGCCCAAGAGACCAATACCATGCCCAAATCGTGACCAAACGCCAAGACGGCACGAGTGTTGAAGGCAAATCGTTTCATCCAGTTCCCGAATTCTTCCCGTTTTGTTTTTCTTGATGGAAGCGCCACTCAAGCACGGCGATGAGCGTCACGTATGTTAACACCAGGGGTACCAGCCACATCCATGATTGGGGCGAATTTTTCGCCGAAAGCGCACAAAACGTACTCCAGAGCATCAAAAAGTAATACAAAAAACAAGTTTTTCGGTGTGACCAGCCGCCAAGGATCAGGCGCTGGTAGTAGTGGCGTCGATGTGCCTTCCAGAAGGGTTCGCGTGCCCAAATTCGTCGAATCAAGGTGACTGTTGCGTCAACAATGAATGCGGAGAAAACCACCGGGCCAAACCACCAAGGGCAAAGGGCGTATTTGAATCCCATCCAAGAAAATGCCGCAGCCAAGAAACCCAGGGGGATCGCGCCGGCATCCCCCATGAAGACTCTTGAAGGTGAAAAATTCAGCAGCAGGAATCCTGCTGAAGCACCAGAAATCACGACCGCCATCTGCGACAAGCCCGCCCCCATGGACGACTCCGCTTCGAAGGCGCCTGCAAATGCCGCGAAGCCGATGACTGCCATGCCCCCGGCCATGCCGTCGGCGCCGTCCATGAAATTGTTTAGATTTGTCCACCACGAAACGCAGAAAACGACGGCAGCCAAGCAAATCCAAGAGTGAACGTCTTGTGGCAACGGGGTCCCTTCGAGCCCGATGGTCAATGCGCTTGCGGCCAACACATGGCAAGCGAGCCGGACCATACTTGACATGGATCGCGCATCGTCAATCACGGAGAGCACGAACAATGCAAGGGTGATACTTCCGAGCAGGATTTGCCAATGTGGCCAGGGCGCAATGCGTGAACCCAGCGCCAGCAACGCGGCCAACGCCGAAATCAGGATGCCGATCCCGCCGATGCGCGCCTTTGGCGCTTGGTGCAGTGAACGTTCATTTGGCGTATCGACCAGCATTCCTGTGCGATGGCTCAACGGCATCAGAACGAATCGAATGCACAGGTAAGACAGCACAGCTGCTGGTACAAAGAGCGACATGAAATCTTGCAGGGTCAAAGGGAGCCGCATCACTGACCTTCCGGGGGCCTGCAGAACAAACGGGCTCAAAAAAAAGCGGGCACTTCCAGTGCCCGCTTTTCGAATTTCTTAGATAACTATTTTACGGGCAAGTCGACTTTCTACCCACCGCAATCGTCGCGGGGGTTGCCGACCCATCAGACACCGTCACAGTGACGGATTGCAATGTTGCGCCGCCGGTACCCAGAGAGTTGAGATTCAAGACAAACGTTCCAGTACCTGTCGCCGGCGTCGGCTGCAACAGCCCAGGGTTCGATACCGCGACGACTTTGTTGTTGGCGCCGCCAGAAATTGTAATTTGCGCGCTGCCGGTCGTGTCGGGCAGGCAGGCCACCGTCGTTGGCGTGGCAGCCAGCGGCAATACCGGGGCTGTGGTGCCAGGTTCAGTCTTGACACTCACGGTCGCTGTCTTGCCCTCTGCATCAGTAACAATCACTGACGCCGTAATGCAAGTTGTCGATGGCCCAATCAACAAGTTGAATGCGTTGCCGGCTGTCACCTGTGAAGGCGAGAGCTGGATGGAGGTGTTGGTTGCGGCCGCGCTGTAAGGCGATTTGCCACCCAACGGGAACAGGTTTGCACCGCCAAACCCGCACTGGGCGGTTGAACTTCCCGTGAATGTAATGTCGCTCGGCAATACCGACAAAGTTTCGGGCGACGCGTTCCGGATCACAAAAGTCACGTCTCGATATGCGCCGCTTGCAACGTCCGTCAGCCGGAATTGGGCATACTGCGTGATCACGCTGGGCAAAACGCGAATTCGCGCCGTCACCAAACCGGTGCTGTCGGCATTGCGCGTGTAGGTTGGGCCCGTGATGCCGTCAGGGGGACCGTCCTGGATAAATGCAAATGGCCCATACATCACTCTCAACTGCATCTGTTTGCCAGCATAGCGAAGTCCATTGGTGACCGGTATCAGCGCTACCAGCGAGTCTGACCCGGAGCAGGCTTCAATTGCGGTCGTGGCCGTTCCTCCGCACGTGGTCAACGTGCTCAGGTTGAGACCATATCCGACCAGAAAATTTTGCAGGACACGATAGGCGCCGGTAGCTTGGGTTCCGTTGGCATCACGGACCGTCACGTTCACTGAACGGGCGGGGACCTCGTTGGGATCGCTTGACGGGTCGAATACACCTGGCTGGCTTGGCGTGAAGGTCCAGGTATTTCCGGAAAGCTGAAAATTGGAGGGGAAAATTGTGGGTTCGCTCACCGAAATGTTGTAAGGGGAACGACCGCCCGCGATTTGAAGCGTCACTTGGTTCAGTGCAAAGAAGTTCGCAGCCGCGGGTTGCAATGCCAAATCTCCAACTTTGAGCGGATCCCCGCCTTGGGTGCCGCCCCCGCCGCACGAGCTCAACGCGATGGCCGTTGAACACAAGGTGACCAAAGCCAAACCGCGCTTCAACCAATTTGTCTTGCTGGGGGATGTGTGTTTGATCGTCACGGTGGTGTCCTCTTCGCTCGATCCTGCCAGAACCGGCCGAATTATTCTGGAAAAACGGCAGATTGCTTATAAATGAATACTTTACCCGACTTTATTAAAGCGCAACTTTCAGTTTGGTGCAAGGGGCAACATGTCGAATGCAAAATCCTGCAACCCTTCGGCGGGGGCAAATTTGGAAAGAGGCATTATGGACAACTTCCCGCAACGGTTCCCGTGACTGTCACAATGACCGGGAATGTCGTCGCCCCAGCCAGGAAATTGACGGTAACGGGAGAAGTCACCGCGCCGGTAAATGCGCGCACAGTCACGATGGCCGGCAATACCCCTGCCGAGGGCGTGACTGAGAACCCATTTCCGCCTCCCACCGCTTGGGTCGAGGTGAAGTTTCCGGTACCCGACAAATTGATGGAGGCAGACTGCCCGCACGCCACGGTTAGAGCGTTTGGCGCGACATTGGTGATCTGGTTGACGGTCGTGGGAACGGCGTCCCCGGCGTCGCCCTGCGTTCCCTCGACAACGGATGTTTCAATGGAACGATTTGTCGCATCCGTGACGATGAACGCCACGCTTCCACAGCCGTTCAATGTGGCGACAAAGCTGCCGCCATTGGTGGTCACCAGCTCAGGCGCGATCGTTGCCAGATTGGGCAGCGGGGACACCACCCGGTAGGGCGGCGTGCCGCCAAAAATGTAGTAATCCACACGCGCGAATCCCGGCTGCGGGCAGGAACCCGGCTGGCCGGGCGAGCCTTTCGCGCCCTTGAAGGACACCTTTGCGCTGGGCAGGGTGGTGAGTATCCCCGCACCGGAAACCTGCTGCACGATATTGAAATTGTATTTGCGCGCCAACCCCGATGTCGTGTCAGTCGTTTGAACCGTCGCCACCTGCGTGGCAGCGCCGGCATTGACGCTCAGTCGAGCGACAGCCTCCCCCTGCTCGTCGGTATTGGTCGTGAGTGAATTGACTTGTTGGCCGGTTCCCGGCGCAATGAGGACAAAATTTCCCTGGAAGACATCAAAGCGGATCGGGCGGTTGCGCAAGACAACCCCATTCTGGATGGCCTTGACGACCATCTGCGCATCGCCCCCCGCGCAAATGGCATTGTTCCCGCACCCGCTGGCCGTCGGTGCAAACGGAGTGAACGTCACCTGATTATTCAGAACGGAAGGCTTGACGGTCGCTTTCGCAATTGCCGCTACGTTCGCCGCATCGCGGACCGTGATGTCAACCGCCGTGTCGGAGACCACCGGTTTCGGCACCGCAACGAACGTCGATCCTGAAACCGCCGCATCGACCGGAAGTGCCACGCTGTTGCTGGAGAAGGCTTGGTAGGGCTTCGTGCCACCGGTCACGGTAAAGGTCACTGGAACATCGGCAAACACGTCGGCCGTCGACGGGGAAACCGCTACTGCGGTGCCCGCGGAGGGATCGCTAGCGGGGGGAGCGCTGACAGCGCCGCTGCCACATGCCGTCAATAGCGAGGCCAACGACGCACCGATCGACAATCGAATGCTCAATCCCATGCAATGTTGCCAAGGGTCCGACATCAAGATCTTTGACGCGTCGTTCAAGCGTTGCCCTTTCTGTAGGCTTGCGGGGTAGGCGCATGCTAACCCGCACGGCAATTCCTCAAGTGTAACAAAGGTTTCGGACTGTTTGTTCACCTTTTTTATTACAAGCTGACGACGGGTTCGAAAACCTCGCCATTATTGTTGCACTGCGCAAAACCCACCGCTATGATGCGCGTTTGGTGGAGATGACTCCACCGCAACCCAAGAATACGCTTTACCCAGCGTTTCGTGGTCGAAAACCCGCGTGTGCGGTCACAAACCCATGCCCTGGTTGCAGTGAAATTCAGGATTGCCCTTGCCGCGAAGGCAGCGCATCCTATGCATGAATTCCCTGTTACCGTGGAGTGGTGGAATGTCCTTAGAAATCCCGGGCGGACCGAACGCCCCAGAATCCTTGCGCTTGCCCAATGCGCATGGTCTCTATGATCCTGCCTACGAGCACGACGCCTGTGGTGTCGGTTTTGTCGCACACGTCAAGGGAAAAAAATCTCATTCGCTGATCGATCAGGGCCTCAAGATCCTTGAAAACCTCAGCCACCGTGGAGCGACAGGCTATGATCCGTTGTTGGGCGATGGCGCAGGCATCCTCATTCAATTGCCCGACCAACATTTGCGCCGCGTCTGCGGCCGGCAGGGTATCACCTTGCCGGCGGTCGGGCAGTATGGCGTTGGCATGGTGTTCCTGCCGCGCGAACCTGCCTCCCGGATGGCCTGTGAGCAGGAAATCGAGCGCGCTATTCATGCAGAGGGCCAGCTGTTGTTGGGGTGGCGCGATGTACCCACCGACAACCATGGGTTGTCGCCCGCGACGATCGCCGTCGAGCCGCTCATTCGGCAAGTTTTTGTGGCGCGCGGTTCTCCGGCGATGACACAGGATGATCTCGAACGCAAGCTCTTTATCATCCGCAAGCGCTCGGGCCATGCCATCCAAGCCTTGAAACTGCGCCATGGAAAGGAATTTTACGTCCCGTCGTTTTCAACCCGCACGGTGGTCTACAAGGGCATGTTGCTCGCCGACCAGGTCGGGAAGTACTACATTGATTTGGCAGACCCGGCGATGGTCACGGCATTGGCGCTCGTGCATCAGCGCTTTTCCACGAACACGTTTCCGACGTGGGATTTGGCGCATCCCTTCCGCATGATTGCGCACAACGGCGAAATCAACACGCTGCGCGGCAACGTTAACTGGATTCGAGCGCGGCAACAGGCGATAGCGTCGCCCATTCTCAAGGAAGACCTCGACAAGATCTGGCCGTTGATCTACGACGGCCAATCCGACTCGGCGAGCTTTGACAATTGCCTCGAAATGCTGGTCATGGGCGGCTACCCGCTGGCCCACGCGATGATGATGATGATCCCCGAAGCCTGGAGCGGACATCAACTGATGGACGAGGATCGCCGCGCGTTCTATGAATATCACGCCACACTGATGGAGGCGTGGGACGGGCCGGCTGCCATGGCGTTCACAGATGGCAAGCAGATCGGCGCCACGCTGGACCGGAATGGATTGCGCCCTGCACGTTATCTCCAAACAGATGATGACCTCGTTGTATTGGCATCGGAAGCGGGCGTCCTCGACATTCCGGAATCGAAGATCGTGAAGAAATGGCGTTTGCAGCCGGGCAAGATGTTCCTCGTCGATATCGAAAAAGGCCGCATCATCGACGATGAGGAGCTAAAACGCGAACTCTCCACGGCCAAGCCCTATCGCGAGTGGGTTGAAACGGCGCGCCTGCGCCTCGATGATTTGCCCGAGCCCGCCCCTGCTGAAAAAAGTGATGTACCGTTGCTCGACTTGCAGCAGGCCTTTGGCTATACCCAGGAAGATCTCAAGATCATCTTGGCGGCGATGGCCAAAAATGGCCAGGAAGCCACAGGCTCGATGGGGAACGACTCCCCACTCGCCGTGCTGTCGGACAAGCCGCGCAACCTTTATCACTATTTCAAGCAGCTCTTTGCCCAAGTCACCAACCCGCCGATCGACCCGATCCGCGAAGAGTTGGTGATGTCGACAGCGATTACGATTGGTCCGCGCCCGAATCTGCTGGACATTCACCATACCGATCCCGGGATGTGGCTCGAAGTGCCGCAGCCGGTATTGACGTCGGAGGACATGGAAAAACTCCGTCATATCGACATGTTCACAGGCAACAGGCTGCGCAGCCACGAACTCGACATTACCTATCCAGCAGAATGGGGCACCGAAGGGATTGAAGCGGCCGTGGCTTCGCTGTGTGCGCATGCAGAAGATGCGCTCCGGCTGGAGTACAACTTGCTCATCGTGACCGATCGGCACGTTTGCAAGGATCGCGTCGCGATTCCCGCATTGTTGGCCGTCGGGGCGATTCACCAGCATTTGGTGAGGAAGGGACTTCGGACCTCGACGGGGCTGGTTGTTGAAACGGGAAGCGCGCGCGAGGTTCACCACTTCGCGCTGCTTGGGGGCTACGGCGCCGCCGCAGTCCATCCCTATCTGGCGTTGCAGACGGTCCGCAACTTGCAGGCCTATGTTCCGGAGGTCACGCCGGAGGATGCCGAGAAGAAATACATCAAGGCGATCTCAAAGGGATTGCTAAAAGTCATTTCCAAGATGGGCATCTCGACCTACCAAAGTTATTGCGGCGCACAGATCTTCGAGGCCGTCGGACTGTCGAGCGATTTTGTCGCGAAGTACTTTGCGGGGACTGCCAGCAAAGTCGAGGGCGTGGGCATTTTTGAAATCGCGGAAGAGGCCATGCGCATGCACCGCGCCGCCTTTGGTGACGACCCTGTGTTGCGCACCCAACTTGACGCGGGCGGCGAGTACCAGTACCGCATCCGGGGCGAAGATCACATGTGGACACCGGACGCGATCGCCAAGCTGCAGCATGCCACACGGGCGAATCAGTACGGCACGTACAAGGAATACGCGCGCATCATCAACGATCAGACCAAGCGGCATTTGACGTTCCGTGGCTTGTTCGAATTCAAACCCGCTGGTGCGCCGGTGCCGATTGAGGAAGTCGAACCCGCGAGGGAAATTGTCAAACGCTTCGCCACCGGCGCGATGTCGCTGGGCTCCATCTCCACTGAGGCTCACGCCACGTTGGCTGCGGCGATGAACCGCATCGGCGGAAAATCGAACACCGGCGAAGGTGGCGAAGACGCCAAGCGCTATGTGCCGATCCAAAAGGGCGGCGAATCGCTCAAGGCGCACTTGGGTGATGTGGTGATGACGGATGTCAAGCTGCAACCCGGCGACTCGTTGCGTTCACGCATCAAACAGGTGGCGTCCGCACGCTTCGGCGTGACGGCCGAATATTTGAATTCGGCAGATCAGATCCAGATCAAGATGGCCCAGGGCGCCAAACCCGGCGAGGGCGGCCAGCTACCCGGACACAAGGTCTCGGAATACATCGGCAAGCTTCGGTTTGCGACACCCGGCGTCGAACTGATTTCTCCGCCGCCGCATCACGACATCTATTCGATTGAAGATCTTGCGCAACTGATTCACGATCTCAAGAACTGCAATCCGGCGGCATCCATTTCGGTGAAGCTGGTTTCCGAAGTCGGTGTGGGCACTGTTGCCGCAGGAGTCGCCAAAGCCAAGGCGGATCACGTCACGATTGCCGGCCACGATGGCGGAACTGGTGCGTCGCCGGTGTCGTCGATCAAGCATGCGGGCACACCCTGGGAATTGGGGCTGGCGGAAACGCAACAGACACTGGTGCTGAATCGCCTGCGCGGCCGCATCGCGGTGCAGGTGGATGGCCAGATCAAGACCGGGCGCGACGTGGTCGTCGGCGCGCTGCTCGGTGCCGACGAATTTGGATTCGCGACGGCACCGCTGGTGGTCGAGGGCTGCATCATGATGCGGAAGTGCCACCTCAATACCTGCCCGGTAGGTGTCGCCACCCAAGATCCGGAATTGCGCAAGAAATTCACCGGCCAACCGGAACACGTGGTCAATTACTTTTTCTTCGTCGCCGAAGAAGTGCGGGAAATCATGGCCTCGCTAGGCGTGCGCTCATTCAACGAGTTGATTGGCCGGAGCGATTTGCTGGATACGCGGCAGGGCGTTGAGCACTGGAAAGCCAGGGGCCTCGACTTCTCGCGGGTGTTCCACCAGGTGCCGATGCCAAAGGATGTCGCCCGCTACCACGTGGAATCGCAGGATCACGGACTGGAGGATGCGCTCGACAACCAACTGGTGGCCAAGGCGTCCATTGCGCTCGCCAAGAAGGAAAAGGTCGTCATCGAGGCCGTGGTGCGCAATGCCAATCGGACCGTCGGTGCGACGTTGTCCGGCGAAGTCGCCAAGCGCTATGGCAATGAAGGGCTCGCACCGGATACGATCGTCGTAAAGCTGAAAGGGACCGCTGGCCAAAGCTTTGGAGCCTTTCTGGCGCGCGGCGTCACGCTGGAACTGACCGGCGAAGCCAATGACTATGTCGGCAAGGGGCTTTCTGGCGGGCGCATTGTGGTCAAGCCCAATGCGGAGTTCAAAGGTGATCCGCAAACCAACATCATCGTCGGCAATACCGTCATGTACGGCGCGACCAGCGGCGAAGCCTATTTCCGGGGCGTGGCGGGCGAGCGTTTCTGCGTTCGCAACTCCGGGGCGTCTGCCGTCGTCGAAGGTACCGGCGACCATGGCTGCGAATACATGACCGGGGGCACGGTAGTGGTGTTGGGCGCGACCGGACGCAACTTTGCGGCAGGCATGTCTGGCGGCGTGGCGTTTGTGCTCGACGAGGTCGGCGGATTCTCAAAGCGCGTGAACCCGGCGATGGTCGAGTTGGAACCCGTCACGGATCACGTCTCGCCGGCCTCCCATTGCGGGATGTCCGACGCGGCGTTGCTCAAGTCCCTTATCGAGAACCACGCGAAATACACCGGAAGCCAACGCGCTCTCGATATCCTGGCCAATTGGCCGAAATGGTCAAAACTGTTTGTCAAAGTGATGCCGGTTGAATATCGCCGTGCACTCAAGGAACTGGCGGAAAAGAACAAGTCGCTGGTGCAAAAGGCAGCATAGGGAACGACATGGGAAAAGTGACTGGATTCATGGAGTACAAGCGGCTGTCGGAGGCCTCCGCCCCCGTTGCCGATCGCAAGAAGCACTACAAGGAGTTTGTCCTCGCATTGGCCGATGCGGAGGCCAAGATCCAGGGCGCGCGCTGCATGGACTGTGGCATTCCGTTTTGCCAAACCGGATGCCCCGTCAACAACGTCATCCCGGATTTCAATGACCTGGTCTATCGCCAGGATTGGCAAGAGGCGTTGGTCACGTTGCATTCCACAAACAACTTTCCGGAGTTCACGGGCCGCGTTTGCCCGGCACCCTGTGAGGCCGCCTGCACGCTCAACATCAACAACGATCCGGTCGGCATCAAGTCGATCGAACACGCGATCATCGACAAAGGCTGGGAGCATGGCTGGATTCAACCGCAGCCCGCCAAGAAGAAGACCGGGAAACGGGTGGCGGTGGTCGGGTCGGGTCCGGCCGGATTGGCCTGTGCGCAACAATTGGCGCGCGCCGGTCACGATGTAGTCCTGTACGAGAAGAATGATCGCGTCGGGGGCCTTTTGCGCTATGGCATTCCCGACTTCAAATTGGAGAAAACCCATATTGACCGGCGCGTCGCACAGATGGAAGCCGAAGGCGTGCAGTTCCGGACGAATCATTTCGTGGGACGCGACAGCACGGCCGAATCGTTGCTTGCCGATTTTGATGCCGTCGTGTTGTCGGGGGGCGCTGAACAGCCGCGCGATTTGCCGGTTCCGGGGCGCGACCTGACAGGCGTGCACTTCGCGATGGAGTTCCTGCCGCAGCAGAACAAGGTCGTCGCGGGTGACAAGGTGCCCGACCAGATCCTGGCGACGGGCAAGCATGTGGTGGTGATCGGCGGGGGAGACACGGGAAGCGATTGCGTCGGCACCTCCAATCGCCACGGGGCCGCTTCCGTCACCCAATTCGAGTTGCTGCCCCAGCCGCCGGAAACCGAAAACAAGCCATTGGTGTGGCCCTATTGGCCGATCAAGCTGCGCACGTCGTCTTCCCATGAAGAGGGTTGCGAGCGCGACTGGTCCGTGGCAACGAGGGCTTTCATCGGCCGCAACGGCAAGGTCGAAAAGCTGCAAGGTGTGCGCCTGAAGTGGGACGGCGGCAAGATGACCGACGTTGCGGGCAGCGAATTCGAGATCAAGGCCGATCTTGTGTTGCTCGCGATGGGCTTCACCGGGCCGGTGGTACAAGGCTTGCTGGAGCAATTTGAATCGTTTGCGGTGACCCGCGACACGCGCGGCAATGTGGCAGCTGCGACCGAAGGGTCCACCGCCTACCGCACCGGTCATCAGAAAGTCTTTGCTGCAGGGGACATGCGCCGCGGCCAATCGCTGGTGGTTTGGGCGATTCGCGAAGGACGTCAATGTGCGCGTGCCGTGGACGAGTACCTGATGGGCACTTCCCTGTTGCCACGCTAGGAGTCGGCATAAAAGTCCAGCATTGACGCGCCGTCCGGGCCGATTTCGTGCCAGAAGGCGCGTCAGGATTGGTGTTTTGACCGTCACCGGCTCGGCGACGTGGTTGGGGCCGTTGCCTGCGTGCGATAATGTCGCATCCGCGATTTGCTCCAGTCCCTTCGCGACCGCCCCTCCGGCTTTTCATCTCCTCGTTTGCCTCCGACTGGCGTTTCCGTTTTTGGAAGCGGCAGGCCGACATTTTTCAAACTCATCATGTCCTTTGCATCTCTTGGTCTTTCTGAGACCATCGTGCGTGCCGTCACGGAACACGGCTATTCCACCCCCACCCCCAACCAGACACAGGCGATTCCTGCGATCCTCAATGGTGGCGACCTGCTTGCCGGTGCGCAAACGGGCACCGGCAAGACTGCGGGCTTTGTGCTTCCCTTGCTGCAACGATTGTCGGCAACACCGCGCCCACAGGGCGAGCGGCCGGTGCGCGCCCTGATCCTGACGCCTACGCGCGAGCTCGCCGCACAGGTCGAAGAAAGTGTTCGCGTGTATGGCAAGTACAGCGGACTCCAGTCCGCGGTCATCTTTGGCGGTGTCGGCATCAATCCCCAGATTGCAACGCTTCGACGCGGCGTGGACATCCTCGTCGCCACGCCGGGCCGTTTGCTGGACCTGCACAGTCAGGGCGTCGCCGACTTGCGCAAGATCGAAATCCTGGTACTCGATGAAGCCGACCGCATGCTCGACATGGGCTTCATCCACGACATCAAGCGCGTCCTGAAACTGCTGCCCGCAAAACGTCAAAACCTGTTGTTCTCCGCAACCTTTTCCGATGACATCAAGAAACTCGCGGACAGCCTGCTCAACAGTCCCGCATTGATTGAAGTGGCGCGCCGCAATGCCGCCGCCGATATCGTCGCGCAGAAGATTCACCCGGTGGATCGCGACAAGAAACGGCAGTTGCTTTCACACCTGATCAAGCAGCACAACTGGTTCCAGGTGTTGGTCTTCACCCGCACCAAACATGGCGCCAACCGCCTTGCGGAGTTGTTGGTCAAGGATGGCATTCCTTCGCTCGCCATCCATGGCAACAAAAGCCAAGGCGCCCGCACGAGGGCGCTAGCGGAATTCAAATCCGGCGACCTGCAAGTCCTGGTGGCCACCGACATCGCGGCGCGAGGCATCGATATCGACCAACTGCCGCACGTGGTGAATTACGACCTGCCCAATGTCCCTGAAGATTATGTGCACCGTATTGGTCGCACGGGTCGCGCGGGAAACCCGGGTGAAGCGGTGTCGCTGGTGTGCATCGACGAAGCGCAATTCCTGCGTGACATCGAGCGCTTGATCAAGCGCGAGATTCCAAAAGAAGTGATTGCCGGGTTCGAGCCCGATCCGCATGCCAAACCGGAACCGATCCAGTTGCGCTCGCCGGGGCATCGGCCGGGCCAGGGCCGCGGAGGCGGTGCGGGCGGTCGTGGCAAGCCGCAATC
>JBGAUM010000081.1:0-15791 GCA_044228625.1 Usitatibacteraceae bacterium
CGCGCCAGACTTAGGGTTCTTACTTGGCTTCCGCTTTCGCGCCAGCTTCGGTGAGCTTCTTCACCAATGCATCAGCGTCGGCCTTGTTCACGCCTTCTTTCACTGCCTTCGGCGCGCCTTCGACCAGTGCCTTGGCTTCAGCCAGACCCAAGCCGGTGATCTCGCGAACTGCCTTGATCACGTTGATCTTGTTGGCGCCAGCTTCAAGCAGCATGACGTTGAATTCGGTCTTCTCTTCAGCAGCCGGAGCAGCGGCACCACCGGCGGCGGCAGGAGCAGCCATCGCAGCGGCGGACACGCCAAACTTCTCTTCGATCGCCTTTACGAGATCGTTCAGTTCCAAAACGGTCATCGCGTCAAGCGAGGCCAAAAATGCGTCTTTATCGAATGCCATGATTAAAAATTCCTTTGAATGATTGAATGGTTGGATTCAGTAGCTTGCCGGCCGGGGCTTTAAGCCGCGACGGCGCCGCCTTTCTTTTCCGCAAGGGCGGCCACGACTCGCGCCAGGCGCGAAACCGGGCTCTGCATGAGGCCCAGCAATTGCGACAGCAGCACTTCCTTGCTCGGGATGTTGGCGAGCGATTGAACGCCTGCCGCATCGAGCGCCTTGCCGCTAAACGCACCTGCCTTGATGACGAAATGCTCTTTGCCCTTGGCGAAGTCCGAGACGACCTTGGCAGCCGCTACTGCATCTTCTGAGAAGCCATAAATCAGCGGACCGACCATCTTGTCCGAGGCCACCGCGAACGGCGTGCCTTCCACGGCGCGGCGGGCCAGCGTGTTCTTGAGAACACGCAGGTAAACGCCCTTGGCGCGTGCTTCGGAGCGAAGCTTGGTCAAGTCAGCCACGGTGGTGCCGCGATATTCGGCGAGCACCATCGTCTGGGCCTTGGCGATGCTCGCCACGACCTCAGCAACGACTTCTTTCTTGCCTTCCAGATTCAAACTCACGTTTGATCTCCTTTCCGTTAATGAAGCAGTTCAGGTTTCCCGTCCCTGCACCCTAGCGACCTTGCTTGGAGATCAGCGCGACACACAAATGCGACGCGCGGAAATCTTTGCTGGGACCGCCATCTACGCAGGATCCGAGGGATACGTCGCCTCGAAATTAAGCAAATCCACGATTCACACCTGCGGTCTTTGACAACCCCTTCGAATCGTTACACTGAATCGAAGGGCCCAAAGTTTCGCCACATTGGCGGCCGTGTCTGGCTGCCAATGTGGACTTCAAATGCTTAGTGTTGTTGCGCTCCGCTCACGGTAAACGGCGCAGTTTCAACGCGTACGCCGACGCCCATGGTGGAAGACACCGACATTTTCTTGAGGTAAATGCCTTTCGACGAGGCCGGTTTGGCCTTGTTGACGGCAGCGACCAACGCGGTCAGGTTTTCGTTCAGTGCTTCGATCGGGAAGGAGGCTCGGCCAATCGTGCATTGCACGATACCGGCCTTGTCCGCACGATACTGGACTTGACCCGCCTTGGCGTTCTTGACGGCCTGTTCCACATTTGGCGTCACGGTACCGACTTTCGGGTTCGGCATCAGTCCGCGCGGACCCAGCACCTGACCCAAAGCACCCACCACTTTCATCGCGTCCGGTGTGGCGATCACGACGTCGAAATCCATGAAACCGCCCTTGATCCGCTCTGCCAGGTCGTCGAAACCGACGACATCCGCACCGGCGGCCTTGGCCTTGTCGGCATTGGCGCCCTGTGCAAATACGGCAACACGGACACTCTTACCCGTGCCGCGAGGCAACACGACCGAACCGCGAACGGACTGGTCGGACTTCTTGGCATCGATACCGAGGTTGATCGCCACGTCGACGGATTCGTCAAACTTGGCGGTGGCGGTCTTCTTGACCAGTTCAAGTGCGTCGGTTACCGGATAGGCTTTATTGCGGTCAACCAAACCTTCGAACTTCTGAATGCGTTTTGCGAGCTTGGCCATTAGCGTACCCCTTCCACTTCGATGCCCATCGAACGAGCAGAGCCCGCAATCGTACGAACCGCAGCGTCCAGATCGGCCGCAGTAAGGTCAGGCATTTTCATTTTTGCGATTTCTTCGGCTTGGGCGCGCGTCAACTTGCCGACTTTGTCGGTATGAGGCGTCTTGCTGCCCTTGTCGACCTTTGCGGCCTTCTTGATCAACACCGTTGCAGGCGGTGTCTTCATGATGAAGGTGAACGACTTGTCCGCAAACGCGGTGATCACCACGGGAATCGGCAGACCCGGTTCCATCTTCTGCGTTTGCGCATTGAACGCCTTGCAGAATTCCATGATGTTCAAACCGCGCTGTCCCAGCGCGGGACCGATCGGCGGCGAAGGATTCGCCTTTCCGGCCGGCACTTGCAGCTTGATATAGCCGACGACTTTCTTTGCCATGTTGCTCTCCTTGGGTGCAATCGAGATCGACTTGACGACCTCTCCCCGTTAACGGTCAGGAAGCGCCTGACCCACGCACAAAAATTACTGCTTCTCGACTTGCCCGAAGTCCAATTCCACCGGCGTGGCGCGCCCGAAAATCAGTACCGAGACACGAATCTTCGACTTGTCATAATTGACTTCCTCAACATTGCCATTGAAATCCGTGAAGGGGCCGTCCTTGACGCGGACGCTTTCACCGACCTCAAAGAGGACCTTAGGCTTCGGCTTTTCAACGCCCTCTTTCACCTGATTGAGGATGTTGTCGACTTCCTTTTGGGAAATGGGCGTGGGCCTGTTGGCCACACCGCCAATGAAGCCGGTGACCTTCGGTGTACTTTTCACCAAGTGCCAGGTCTCGTCAGTCATTTCCATCTGGACCAGGATGTAGCCTGGGAAAAAGCGGCGCTCCGAAAGCGACTTGGCACCGCTTTTCATCTCCACGACTTCCTCGGTGGGTACCAGCACTTCTCCAAACTTGTCCGCCATGCCCGAGCGCTTGATACGCTCGATCAAGGCAGCTTGAATGCTCTTTTCCTGTCCGGAATAGGCGTGAACGACATACCAACGCATGCTCATCACGCCCCCGTCCCGATAAATTTGGTCAAAACAAACGTCAAGCCCCAGTCAACCACCCACAGGAACAACGCCATCACAAACACGAACGCAAAGATCACGCCGGTGGATTGCAAGGTTTCTTTGCGAGTGGGCCAGACGACTTTCTTGGTCTCTTCGATGGATTCCTTTGCATACTGGACAAACTCGCGACCCGGCTCTGTAAAAAAGCCAATCACGCCAGCAGCAATAAAGCCGGCAAACATCGCGCCAACGCGCGCGATCATTGGCTTGTCTGAAAGCCAATAAAACGCCGCGAGGCCGGCGATGGCCAAAAGAATGGCTATGGTGACTTGAACTTTGTCTTTCATTTCGCTCGCCCGCATGCCCTTCCGGTTCGATTCGCCCGGCGGCTTGCGGTTTGTTGATTTACTGCGTTTGGGGCAGGCCAGGAGGGAATCGAACCCCCAACCTACGGTTTTGGAGACCGTTGCTCTGCCAATTGAGCTACTGGCCTGTTGAATTCAGCCCCCGGCCAAAACCGGGGACTGCCGTCACATAAACTTTATGGCGCGACTCCTTACTTGATAATTTTCGACACCACGCCTGCGCCGACGGTGCGGCCGCCTTCGCGGATGGCGAAGCGCAGGCCCTCTTCCATGGCGATCGGGGCGATCAGTTGCACGCTGATCTTCACGTTGTCGCCAGGCATCACCATCTCGGTGCCCGCCGGCAACTGCAGCGCGCCGGTCACATCTGTGGTGCGGAAGTAGAACTGCGGACGGTAGCCGTTGAAGAACGGGGTGTGACGGCCGCCTTCGTCCTTCGACAGCACGTAGATCTCGGCTTCAAAATCCGTGTGCGGGGTGATCGAGCCCGGCTTGGCCAACACCTGGCCACGCTCGACTTCTTCACGCTTCGTGCCGCGCAGCAGGATGCCCACGTTGTCGCCCGCCTGACCTTGGTCGAGGAGCTTGCGGAACATTTCAACGCCGGTACAGATGGTCTTCTGGGTGGCCTTCAAGCCGACGATTTCGATTTCGTCACCGACGCGCACGATGCCGCGCTCGATACGACCGGTCACCACGGTGCCGCGGCCGGAAATCGAGAACACGTCTTCGACCGGCATCAGGAAGGTGCCGTCCAGGGCGCGCTTGGGTTCCGGGATGTAGGAGTCCAGCGCTTCGGCCAGCTTCATGATGGCGCCTTCGCCCAGGTCACCCTTGTCGCCTTCCATCGCCTTCAGGGCGGAACCCTTGATGATGGGGATGTCGTCACCCGGGAATTCGTACTTGGACAGGAGTTCGCGAACTTCCATCTCGACCAACTCGAGCAGTTCGGCGTCGTCCACCATGTCGCACTTGTTCAGGAACACGACGATATACGGCACGCCTACCTGGCGGGCCAGGAGGATGTGCTCGCGCGTCTGGGGCATCGGGCCGTCAGCAGCCGAACAGACCAGGATGGCGCCGTCCATCTGGGCGGCACCGGTGATCATGTTCTTCACGTAGTCGGCGTGCCCCGGGCAATCCACGTGGGCGTAGTGGCGGTTGGCCGTCTCGTATTCAACGTGCGCGGTGTTGATCGTGATGCCGCGTGCCTTCTCTTCCGGCGCCGCATCAATCTGGTCATAGGCCTTGGCCTCACCACCGTACTTCTTCGACAACACCGTCGTGATCGCCGCCGTCAACGTCGTCTTGCCATGATCCACGTGACCAATCGTCCCCACGTTCACGTGTGGCTTGGTCCGCTCAAATTTGCCTTTTGCCATCTGACTGTCCTCGTTAATTCTCTGTTAACAATGGAGACTGCTCTATCGGTGAACGATGTCACATCCAGATTCGCGTTCCGCCACGGCGGATTCACGGACATGCGAAAGGAAGGGACAACCACAACGCCATTCAATGTTGGTGCTCTTGATGCGGATTGAACGCACGACCTCTCCCTTACCAAGGGAGTGCTCTACCACTGAGCTACAAGAGCGATGCACAGCAAACTATTGGAGCGGGTGAACGGAATCGAACCGTCGTCATAAGCTTGGAAGGCTTCTGCTCTACCATTGAGCTACACCCGCACACCCTGCAATACTTGGTGGAGAGGGCTGGATTCGAACCAGCGTACTCGTTAGAGGGCAGATTTACAGTCTGCTGCCATTAACCACTCGGCCACCTCTCCACAGAACCCGCTATTATCCTGATTTTTCAGGAAATCGTCAAACCTGAATATGCAAAAGTTGCGCGTTGTTGCGGGCTTCGGCCGTCCTCAAATATCCGGATTCCGTGATCGTTTTTTGCCAAAGCACGATAAATCCCGATGTGGACGCAGATTGTGAGGCGTGCGCTAAAATTGGCTTGAACTGAAGACTTGATCCTCGCAATCATCACCAAAGGTTGACAAATGCACCAGAAATTGTCGTCGGTTATCTCAACTTGCGCGCTGTTGGCCGTTTCGGCGTCCGCGCACGCTCAATCAGTGAGCACTAACACCGGGACAGTCACTGCGAGTGGCACTGTCCAGCCGAGCGGATCCGTCGGAAGTCCCTTGGTTGTGGCGGATGAGCGCTTCGGATTGGCAGAAGGGTTGGTTCGCGAGTTGAGAAACGGCGGGTACGTCATTTAT
This sequence comes from Usitatibacteraceae bacterium, assembly GCA_044228625.1. Taxonomy (GTDB): domain Bacteria; phylum Pseudomonadota; class Gammaproteobacteria; order Burkholderiales; family Usitatibacteraceae; genus UKL13-2. The sequence continues at coordinate 5,600 of JBGAUM010000081.1, forward strand.
GTGCGGCATGGGCCGACGCTGCCCGGCGCAAAGGACCAAACAAACAACAAACTTTGGTGGAAGGATTGCAACAGCACCGCGCGGCTTGCGCCCGAGGCGCAGCCTCGTGCGCGCGCAATAGGCGAGGCCTTGCAGAAGCAGCGGATCATCATCTCCGAGGTTTTTTCCAGCGAATTTTGCCGAGCAGTTGATTCAGCCATTCACATGGGCCTTACGGCGCCGATTCAGCATGCCGCGTTAAATGACGCGAGTGTTGTTGGGCCCACTGGATACGAACGAGTCGCGAGTGGAATTGCCGATTTCCTGTCACGCGAACCACTCCCAAGAACCAATCGGGTTTTGGTTGGGCATTCGCTCCCTCCGACACTTTCGCACCCGGCACTTTCGAGTCTTCCGGAAAGCCACGCGGCGATTTTCAAATCAGAGGGCAATGGCAAGTTCCATTTCGTAACCCAACTCTCGCCGGGTCAGTGGGCTTGGATCGGCAAGCAGAATGTGCCTGACGTGCCGGCGGGTACGGTTCCCCCAAGCCCCGCAGCAGCCGCTGCGGCGGCGGCCAGCCACGCCGCACCACCGGTGATTGACCCCGCGAAAGAACTCAAGGGCGCGGAATTGCTTGCCGCCTTGCGGAAGGGGGGATACAACCTTTTCATGCGGCATGCACAGGCAAATGTCGGACAAGATGGCAATTTGCTGCAAACACCCAACTGGTGGGAAAACTGCACCATTCAACGCAATTTGTCGGACACCGGTAAGGACCAAGCCAGAAAGGTAGGGGCCGCAATCCGCACATTGAAAATCCCTGTCGATTCGATTTTGGCGTCCCAGTTTTGCCGCAACCGGGATACCGCGCACTTGATGGGTTTGGGCCCGATTGAGGTGACCGAAGATATCAATCACCAGATTGGACAACGTGCAGGATTTGATATCAATGTCTCCCGGTTCAAGCGACTTGCGACGTCACCCGCCAAGGGGCAAAACGTCTTATTGGTGTCACATACGCACGGCAGCCCCAGGCCGGAGGAACGCATCATGGGCGGCATCCAAGAGGCAGAAATCGTCGTCTATTTGCCCGATGGAAAGGGTGGCGCGGAACCAATCGCCCGGATACCGCCGCCCGAATGGGACAACCTGATCAAGTTGAACCCCGGAAAGTAACCTGGTTGGACTGATCAATCAGTTTTTGCGGGCCTTGGGCAAACGCACTGATTTCACCATCTTGTCTTGGACTTGAAGGATTTCCACCGGGTAGCCTGAGAGTTTCATGGCGATCCCGGGCTCTGGAATGTCTTCCAAATGTTCCAGTAGCAGCCCATTGATGGTCTTGGGTCCATCCAGTGGGAAACCGTAGCCCAGTTTTCGGTTCAGGACCCGCAGAGGGCAAGTTCCCTCCACTATCACAGTACCGTCGTCTTGCTTACGGAAGAATCCTGTGTTCATCGGTGACTGGCTCGTGAATTCACCAACGATCTCCTCGAGAATGTCCTGCAGGGTGACCAGCCCAAGAATTTCCCCATATTCGTCGACGACCAATGCCATGCGGCGCTGGTTTTCCTGAAACTCGCTCAACTGGTGCAGTAACCCAGTGCCTTCCGGGATGAAATAGGGTTCCCGCACAATGTCTCTAAGGGTGTCCTTTTCCACTGGATCCTTGCGGGATGCATTCAGCACCTTTCGCACATGAAGAATTCCAACGACATTGGAAAGATCGCCGTCATACACAACCAGTCGCGTGTGGTGGGATGTAGAAAGCTTGTTGCGAATGTCCTCGATCTTGTCGGAAAGATCGATTCCCTCGATTAGCGCGCGAGGCGTCATCGTATCGTCGACAGTCATACTTTCCAGGTCAAACAAGTTGACCATGATGTTTTTGTGTTTCTTCGGAATGAACTGTCCACCCTCCAACACAAGCGTGCGCATTTCCTCCATCGAAAGCTGCTGCGCGCCTTCAACACCCGGCTTCAGCCGCAAGACTGCCAATATGCCTCGGACGATCGCATTGATAATCCACATGGCCCACCGGATCAACACAAAGTTGACCAGCCCGTACAAAACATAGCTTGCGACCAAGGCGATACGCTCCGAAAAACGGGCACCAATCACCTTGGGCAGGATTTCCGCAAAGATCAAAATTGAGAATGACGCGGCAGTTGTCGCGATACCCAGCACATATTCGCCGTCGCCGAACAAACGCCTGCAAATTTCTGCAACCAAGATTGTCGTGGAGGCATTGAGAACCGTATTTCCCGCCAAAATGAACGAGAGCATTTCCTCGGTATTCCTCAACAGCCGGTCAGCGTAGATGGCACCACGCGAACCTTGCTTGACCAAATGCTGCAGCCGATAGCGGTTCAGCGCCATCATGCACGTTTCCGACATTGAGAAAAAGCCGGAAAATGCCAAGAGCGTGGCTAATGCGCAGTACAGCCAGCTGAGCGGAATGTCACCAGACATCTTGGATACCGGTTAGATCGGTCAGGGCCGCTTAAGCAGGATTTCGAGAACGAACTTGCTTCCCACGTAGGACAGCAGCAGCAACACAAACCCAGCCAGAGTCCATCGAATCGCCAACAGCCCTCGCCAACCAAATCGCCAATGCCCAGCGAGCAGACCAGCAAAGATCATCCAGGACAAAAAGGCAAAGACCGTCTTGTGATTGAGCTGGAAGGGGCGCCCAAACAACTCCTCGGAAAAGGCGACGCCGGAAACCACGGTGGCGGTGAGCAGGGCAAAGGCAACTAACAATAATTGGAACAGCAGGCGCTCGAGGCGAAGCAGTGGCGGCATTCCCCGAAGTGCATATGGCAACTCGCCGGCATGCAGGCGCTTTTCCAACGACGCCATGACAAGCGCATGCATCGACGCCACAGTGAACAAGGCATAGGCCAGTACGGCCACGACCACATGCGCCTTGAATGCAATCCCCCCAAAGTGGACGATGCGCTGCCCCGGAAGGACGAGCGGCAGCAGAACTGACAACATCGCCAGGGGCGCCAGATAGATAGCGGCAACCGACAGCAACCCATTCCCTCGCCCGATCAATGCATAAGTGCAGACGGAGAGCCATGCGATCAAAGACACCGCATGTGAAAACCCGATGTTCAAACCCTCGCCCCCCAAAAGATCGGCAAACAGGGCGATCGCATGACATACGACACCAACAAACAGCGCGGGGAACAGCAACGACGGTTGTCGAGGGCCTCGCGCCAACTCGCCATGGACAACGCGCATGCCCTGCCAAGCGATGCCAAACGCGAAGGCATACATGGCTGCGGTGATAAAATGAACGCTTGAACTCAGCATTGCCCGGCGCGGACCCCATTCGGAGCGTGCGCTTTCCATTCCTTGAGGCGGTCGAGTTTACACCACGGGTCATCGCCTTCTTCACCTTGACAATGCCCGGCCCGTTTCATTCCTTGGAATTACTTCAATGCTAGACAATCTCACCCAGCGGCTTGCAGGTTTGGTCAAGTCGATGCGTGGCCAGGCACGCCTCACTGAGGAAAACATGGCTGATGCCTTGCGCGAGGTGCGCATGGCCTTGCTGGAGGCCGATGTGGGGCTCACGGTTGTCAAGGAATTTGCCACGTCTGTAAAGCAACAGGCCGTGGGGGCTGCAGTACAGCAAAGCTTGACACCGGGCCAGGCATTCATCGGGATCGTCCATCGGGAGCTTGTCAAGTTGATGGGGGGCGAGCCGGGTGCCGCACCGGCCCTCAACACGCTCCCGCTCAACTTGGCAACGACCCCACCTGCGGTCCTCCTGATGGCGGGGCTCCAGGGTGCCGGCAAGACGACGAGCGTCGGGAAGCTCGCAAAGCTGCTCAAGGAGCAGCATCGCAAGAAAGTATTGGTGGTGAGCGCCGACGTGTACCGGCCCGCCGCCATTGAGCAATTGAAAACCCTTGCACATCAAGTTGGCGTGGAGTGTTATCCGAGTAGTGTGGACCAGAATCCGGTAGACATTGCCCTCGCAGCTCGCCACCATGCCAAGACGCACTTTCACGACATTCTCATTGTCGATACTGCGGGTCGACTGGCCATTGATCAGGCGATGATGGATGAGATCAAGGCCGTCCATGCCGCCGTGATGCCCGTCGAAACGTTGTTTACGGTCGACGCCATGCAGGGGCAGGACGCCGTTAATGTTGCCCGCGCATTCAATGATGCGCTGCCGTTGACCGGTGTCGTGCTGACCAAGCTCGACGGTGATTCTCGCGGCGGGGCAGCCCTGTCGGTTCGACATATCACTGGGAAGTCCATCAAGTTCGCCGGCGTCTCGGAGAAAATGGATGGGCTTGAGGTGTTTCATCCCGAGCGCATGGCATCGCGCATTCTGGGGATGGGCGATGTTCTCTCGCTGATTGAGGATGCCCAGCGAAATGTCGATCAAAACGAGGCCAGAAAGTTCGCGGAGAAGTTCAAGAAGGGCAAGGACTTTGACTTTGACGATTTCAAGTCCCAGTTGCAGCAGATGCGAAAGATGGGCGGCATGGCGTCGTTGATGGACAAGTTGCCCGCCCAACTGGCCCAAGCCGCGCAGGGGTCACCCGACATGCAGGAGAAGCAGCTTCGCCGTACCGAGGGCATCATCAACTCGATGACTCCGCTTGAAAGGCGAAAACCAGAACTGATCAAGGCCTCCAGAAAGCGCCGCATCGCGGCTGGCGCAGGCGTCACTGTCCAGGAAATCAACCGCCTCATGACTCAATTCGAACAAATGCAAAAGATGATGAAAATGATGAAAGGCGGCGGCCTCGCAAAGATGATGCGCGGCGTCAAAGGCCTTCTTCCAGGCATGCGCTGAGTGGTAGAACTCAGACATGGGGGAAATCGAATTCCAGATTGAGGATTGCCTCGCGCAAATCGGCTTGCAGGATCGCCGTGTTTTGGCTTGGCAGCACGTGGATCGTGAAGGCGCACTGAAGCGGGCACGTGAGCTGGATCGGTCCAGCCGGCGCGGGCCGCTGTATGGCATTCCGATTGGCGTCAAGGACATCATCGATGTCGCCGGGTTGCCAACCACCCACGGTTCGCGAATCTATGAAGGCAACATCCCGACATTGGACGCCGCCTGCGTCACGCTCGCGCGTGCAGCCGGTGCCGTCATCATCGGGAAAACGGTCACGACTGAGTTGGCGACATTTGTTCCCTCGCGCACCTGCAATCCGCAGCATCTGGACCATAGTCCCGGAGGTTCCTCGGCGGGATCCGCGGCGGCTGTTTCGGCCGGCATGGTGCCTTTGGCCATCGGCACGCAAACGGCAGGTTCGATCATTCGGCCAGCAGCTTATTGCGGAGTTGCCGGATATAAGCCGACTTACGGGCTGGTTCCCCGGGGGGGCGTGAAAATCCAGTCGGATTCCCTTGATACCGTCGGTGTTCTCGCACGCACAGTTGCCGACGCACACCGGTTCTACCTCGCCATGACCGGCGCGATGGAGTTCAAGCCGCTGATCCCGTTGGAACGGCCCTTGAAGATCAACATCATCACGAACTGGATGGACCATGCCGACGTGGACATGTCCGTCGCCATCGCGGAAGCAGCCGAGGATTTAGGGGCCGCCGGCTGCAAGGTCCGTGAAATCCGCCTTCCATCCCTTTTTGACGAGGCCCAGACCGCACAGCAAGTCGTGCAAATGGCCGAAAACGCCCAACATTACGCCACGGAACGCACGAAGTTCAACGCACTGCTTGATCCAAGGCTGCTAAAGTATTTGGAAGAGTCTGCTGCAATTTCTTCGCAAAATTACATGGCTGCGCGAGACCGGATTGAGTCCGCCCGTCGGCAAACGGCCTTCCTTTTTGCGGATTGCGATGCTTGGCTGATGCCCTCGGCGCCAGGGGCGGCGCCAAAAGGGTTTTCGAGCACTGGCGACCCTGTCTTCAATCGCCTGGCAACGGCATTGCATCTCCCCGCCATTAACGTCCCCGCCTATCGAAGCAAGCTCAGGTTGCCTTTGGGCCTTCAATTGATCGGCGCAGCCCATCAAGACGAAAAGCTCCTGCACGTGGCTGCGCGGTTCATGCAATTGGCCAAGCCTTTGCCCGGCGCATGATCCAGTTATCACTTGCGCAATTCGCCAATTTCGTCTTAAAATACAAGGCTTTCCCGCATTTTCCCGGCAATAATCGGAAAAAGTGGGGGTTACCGGTTTTCAACCGGCCGTTCCCCGTTGTCAACGGGGTATTTGGAAATTTCTCCCAATAGAGGATCTTATGGTCGTTATTCGTATGGCTCGTGGTGGCGCCAAAAACCGCCCGTTCTACAACGTTGTCGTGGCCGATTCGCGCGAACCGCGCGATGGTCGCTTCATTGAGCGCATTGGTTTTTACAATCCGATGGCTGCTGAAAATGAAGAAGGTGTTCGCATCGCAATGGATCGCCTCACTTTTTGGCAATCCAAAGGCGCGCAGGCATCTGATGCCGTGTTGAAGCTTGTCAAGCGTGGCAAAAAGGCCGTCGGCAAATAAGCCCCTGGAAGAGGTCGTCGTAATGGCGCGCATTGGTGCGCCATTCGGCATCAAGGGCTGGCTCAAGCTTCACACGTTTACCGAATCGCCGGACAGCCTTGATCAATACGCATCTTGGCTGATCCGCGCCGGGGACGACTGGCAGGAATTCGAGCTGGAAGATTTCGACGTCAATGCCAAAGGGGCGATTGCCAAGCTCAAGGGAATTGACGATCGTACAGCGGCAGAGAGACTCGTCAAACGTGACGTGGGAATTCCACGAAACGATTTGATCGAAGAGGATGATGCGATCCTGTGGCTCGATCTGATCGGCAGCGAGGTTCGCAACACGCAGGGAAAAAGTTTCGGCACGGTGGAGTCACTCATGGAAACGGGTGCCAACGACGTGCTGGTGGTCAAAGGTGCCGGTGAGGAATCTTTGATCCCCTACATCGATGATGTGGTCGTGGCTTTCGACCGCGAGAAAAAACTCCTCACGGTCGATTGGAGCGGGGATTATCAGTGAAGCATTACGATGCGATCACGCTTTTCCCCGAGATGTTCGACGCCATCGCCGATTGTGGCGTGACGCGCCGGGCGCTGGATGAGATGGTGTGGTCGTTGAAGTGCTGGAATCCGCGCGATTTCGCCACTAACGCCCACAAAACCATCGACGACCGTCCTTACGGCGGCGGACCGGGGATGGTGATGATGGCCGAACCGTTGGCGCAAGCCATCGACGCAGCCAAAGCAAGACAGCGGGCTGAAGGCGTTGCGGCACCAAAGGTGGTGAATCTCACGCCGCAGGCCCAGCCACTCACGGATTCAAAGATCCGTGCGCTGGCAGCGGAAGACGGTCTCGTTTTTTTGTGTGGCCGGTACGAAGGCATCGACGAGCGCTTGATCCAATCGCGCGTCGATCTGGAAGTGTCGATCGGCGACTACGTGTTGTCCGGTGGCGAATTGGCGGCGATGGTGTTGATCGACGCCATGATCAGATTGCAGCCCGGCGTGTTGAACGACGGGCAGTCTGCGGCGGAGGATTCCTATTCGCCCGGAAACGAAGGCTTGCTCGACCACCCGCACTACACGCGGCCGGCGAGCTGGAATGGAATGGATGTTCCTGCGGTGTTGCAGGGCGGCGATCACGAGAAGATTGCGGCCTGGAGAAAGCAGCAATCGTTGGAACGCACGCAGCAAAGGCGGCCCGATCTGTTGGGAAGCCGGAAATAGAAGTCGATAGAAGTCGCAACACCTTGAAAAACCACGCACATCAATCTTTGCGATTGCGCTGTGCGACAGGCCCGGAAATTTCAGGCCGCCAACAACCGAAAGGAACCCCATGAACCTGATTCAAACGCTGGAAAAAGAAGAAATGGCCCGTCTGGCCAAGAAGGTCCCCGACTTTGCGCCGGGCGACACCGTGATCGTCAACGTGAACGTGATCGAAGGCGAACGCAAACGCGTGCAGGCCTACGAAGGCGTGGTCATCGCCAAGCGCAATCGCGGCCTCAACTCCTCGTTCATCGTGCGCAAGATTTCGTCCGGCGAGGGCGTGGAGCGTACGTTCCAGACCTACGCCCCGACCATCGCGTCGATCGAAGTCAAGCGCCGTGGCGATGTGCGCCGCGCCAAGCTCTATTACCTGCGCGATCGTTCGGGCAAGTCCGCGCGCATCAAGGAAAAGCTGGACTACGTGTCCACGCAAATGAAGGACGACAAGGCAGAGTAGTTCTTAGGTACCAGTTCAACGCAAAACGGCGCACCACGGTGCGCCGTTTTCGTTTCTACAAGTCGCGCGCTGCAAAGGTGTCGCACGATCTGAGCGTGCCCGTTTCAAAGCCGGTCTTGAACCAGCGGACACGTTGAGCCGACGAACCGTGGGTGAACGAATCAGGTACAACCACCCCACGTGCCTGCTTCTGGAGCATGTCATCCCCGATCGCATTGGCGGCCCGCAAGGCCTCGTCGACATCGTTCGGATCGAGAAATGGCTTTGCGCGATTCGCATGGTGGGCCCACACGCCCGCAAAGCAATCCGCCTGCAGCTCCACCTTGACCGATACGCGGTTGTACTCCTTTTCGGAGAGACGTTGCCGCATCTTGTCGGTCTCGCCCGTGATTCCGATGACGTTTTGAACATGGTGCCCAATTTCATGGGCGATCACATAGGCCCGTGCAAAATCGCCGCCTGCCCTAAAGCGCTGCTCCATTTCCCGGAAAAACGCCATGTCCAGATAAACCTTTTGATCGCCTGGACAATAAAACGGGCCCATGGCCGCATCCCCGGCGCCGCAGGCCGTTGGCGTGCGTCCCGAATACAGGACCAGCGTCGGTTCGCGATATTGGGCATTCATTTCCCGGAATATCGCGTGCCAGCTCGTTTCCGTCTTGTGGAGAACCTTTCGCACTTCGGTTTTCAGGGCGGCTTCTGGGTCATTCGCAGGATCCAACGGCCTTTCGGGTTGCACTGTTGCGGGTCCCTGCACCTGCTGCGCGACGTTGAGTACCGTCGACGGGTCGATGCCAAGAAAATAGCTCGCAATCAATGCGATTGCGATGGTACCGATGCCGATGCCCCCCGCCCTGCCCATGCCGCCGCCGCGTCGGTCTTCCACGTTTGAACTTTCCTGCTCGTCGTCCAGCTTCATCGACTGCCTCCTAGATCCACTTATCTCGCCAAATTGAGCCATACCGGCAGTGCAATCATGCCGCAAAGCGTCGACACCGTGACCGCCTGCGCCACAAGTTCACCTTTGCCCCCCATGCGCACTGCAAGGACATACGCCGAGGTGGCCGTCGGCAACGCCGCAAGAAGCATCACCATGTCTCGATAAACCCCCGTGACGCCCAAGATTGGCGCTGACAACCACGCCGCTGCGGGCATCACAAGAAGCTTCACCACCGTCATGTGGCTGAGCAACACTGCATTTCCCCGCAGATTGGACAGCGTCAGGGCCGCCCCCACACACAATAGCCCGCAAGCGATGGATGCCGCACCCATCCGAGAAATCAACATTTGGGCGACTTCCGGAAACGGCAATCCGGAAAGTGAGTACAACACACCGCCAGCCGTTGCTAGGATCAATGGGTTCTGCAAGAGCTCCTTCCATATCGGAAGTTCACCGTGGCGTGCCAAGGCCCACACTGAGGCCACATTGCACATGGGAACGACCAACCCGATGACAATGCCAAAGGCGGCAATCCCGGCTTCACCGTGCAATCGCGCGGCAGCCGCCAATCCGATGTAGGAATTGAAGCGAAACGCCGTTTGGAATACCGACGCGAATGCGGTCTTGTCACCGTGCGCGGCATATCGCCCCAACCATCCGGCGATCATGCCAATCACAACCACCAGCGCTGCGAGCGTTAGCGCAGGCGCGGCCGCGGCAAAGTCGATCTTGTTTCTCGCGATCGAGTGAAACAAGAGCGCTGGAAACAAGACGAAATAGACCAGCTTTTCCAAACCCGCCCAGAAATCGCGGCCCCAGCCAGTGAGGCGGTGAATCACAAATCCCAGAAGGATCAAGGCGAAGTCTGGAACAAGTAGTAACGTAATCGACATGGCATGATTCTAAGCGCTGCCATGTGATCGACTCGGCGGGCATGGAATAATCCGGTCATGCTTTGTCGATCACACGGCGTTCCATTTGGGCTGGACAAGATGAAAAACACTAGCATTGACGAGCCTTCCCAGCGCTTTTGTCATCAAAAACCGCGTCAATCCTTGGGGGTGCGC
>JBGAUM010000082.1:0-15809 GCA_044228625.1 Usitatibacteraceae bacterium
GAAGGCTTGGCCGGACAGATCATTCCCGGTGCGGTAGCCGACCTGTTGATTGTCGACGCGCGCCAAAGCGATGCTTACCGCAATCTCATCGAATCCACCGAGCGCGAAGTCCGCGCGACGCTTGTGCGCGGGCAGGCGCTGTATGGCGATTCAACGTTGCTCCAGGCGCTGAGGGGCAGCGCGGCCAATCTTGAGGCGATGGACGAATTGATGCCCCGCCAAAAGTCGCTTGCGGCTGTTTGCAGTGCAGAGGATCCCACCTATCGTGACATCAGGGGTCGCCTGGAGGCCGCCTTGGCTTTCGACGGCACGTTTGCACTGGCGCGAATGGGCGGTGAACGTGTGGCGGGCGAACTGGCCAAATGCGGGGGCGAAGCCGTGCCAACCGTTCCTGCGACAGCGACGAACGCGACGCGCATGTTGCAATGCCGTTTTGGGCTTCCTTTCGAAGAGACGCCCCTCATGCGCCTCACCGCAGCCGGTGACCCGGAGTACTGGACGCGTCTGAAGGCCAACCCGAATCTACCGGACTACCTGAAACAGCTGGCTGATTATTACCGGTAGCCGGAGGACGGTATTATTTCGAGGCCGTGCCGAAGGCTAAGGAGCCAGGCGTTCAATCTTCCACGCGCCCTTGGCGAGGCGATAGCGGATCCGGTCGTGCATGCGGCTCTCACGCCCTTGCCAGAATTCCATCACCTGAGGGACCACGCGATAACCGCCCCAATGCGGCGGGCGCGGTGGATTGTCGCCAAATTCTGCTTCAAACGCGGACCAGCGAGACTCGAGGTCGGTTCGGGATGCGATGACTTCGCTTTGTTTTGAAGCCCATGCGCCGATGCGGCTTCCCAGTGGGCGGCTCTTGAAGTACTCGTTGGAATCGGCGGCACTGACCTGCTCGACGCGCCCCTGGATGCGAATTTGTCTTTCCAAAGAAGGCCAGAAGAACAGCAGGGCCGCACGGTTGTTTGCCGCTAGGTCGTGTCCCTTGTGACTGTCGTAGTTGGTATAAAACACAAAGCCGCGCTGGTCGAAGTCTTTCAAGAGCACGACACGCGCCGAGGGGCGCCGGTCTTCATCGCAGGTAGCGAGTGTCATCGCATTTCCCTCGGGAACCTCGGCAGCCAGCGCTTCTTGGAACCAGCGGTCGAATTGCGCCACAGGTGCAGCGTGCACATCGGTCTCATTCAGGGAGGCCTTGCGATATTCGGTGCGCAGCGCGGCAATGTCAGGCTTGGCAGTCATGGCGATTTCACGATGGCAGGGGCATTTCGCGAAAAGAGTCCCGTGATCGCGCGATCCGCGACATGGACTCCGGAACCGCGCATGATAGTCTTTTTCATAGGGAAAATTGCACCTTGCGCCAAATCAAAAAAGGTTGCGAAGAAACAACGCGGGCTTGCACATTCGAAGAAAAGATGCGCTATATTCCGCCCTGTGGTACGGAATCACTCTGTGCACAGAGACAATCCGCCGCAAGACGTTACGGAAATTTCGACAACAGATTGGAGGAATTACATGGCTGCAAAGAAACCTGCCGCAAAGAAACCCGCTGCTAAGAAGCCGGCCGCCAAGAAGCCCGCCGCCAAGAAACCCGCCGCAAAGAAACCCGCGGCCAAGAAACCCGCAGCCAAGAAGCCCGCTGCCAAGAAGCCGGCCGCCAAGAAGGCCGCACCGAAGAAACCCGCCGCAAAGCGCAAGCCCAATGCAGCGTTCATGAAGCCCATGACCGTCAGCTCGGTTCTCGGCGCAGTGATCGGTTCCGGCGCCATGCCGCGCACCGAAGTCACCAAGAAGCTGTGGGACTACATCAAGAAGAACAAGCTGCAGGACGCCGTCAACAAGCGCATGATCAATGCGGACGAGAAGTTGAAGGCCGTCTTCGGTGGCAAGAAGGCCGTCTCGATGTTCGAGATGACCAAGCTCGTTTCCAGCCACCTCAAGTAAATTGCGGCGGCTTTGGCCGCGCAATGAGTGTGCAAGGCCGGTGCTCACGAAGGTGGCACCGGCTTTTTATTTCATGGCGCCAAGGGCAATAGCGATTGATATCTATTCGAAGTCCGCACAAACGTACACCGGCGAAAGCTGATAGTCTCGCTCACTGATGTTTGCGCAATCGCGGAAGCGTTCGGCGATGTGTTGCAGTGATGATCCCCTCGGGGCTAGACCTGGCAAGCCGAACATTCGGGCGCTGCAAGGGTAACATCGCAGCCATTCCCAAAAAGGAGAAAAAGATGGCGGAACTTTTACGCAGCGTCGGAGGCATTGCGCTGTTGATCGGAATTGGCTGGGCATTGTCGATGGCGCGGGGATCGGTGCGCTGGCGCACGGTGCTGGCCGCACTGGCGGTGCAGTTCGCAATCGGCGCCATCGTGTTGTTCTGGGACCGCGGCAATCAGGCGCTGCTCGCAGTGGCAACCGGCGTGACCCATGTGCTTGAATTCGGCGCCAAGGGCACGGAATTCATGTTCGGCGGCCTGGTGAGCCCCGACGTTTTCAAACCCGGCGGGCTGGGCTTCATTTTTGCGTTTCGCGTCCTGCCCACCATCATTTATGTCACGGCGCTGATCGCCGTGCTGTATTACCTCGGCATCATGCGTTGGATCATCTCGATCCTCGGCACAATCTTTCAGAAACTGCTGGGTGTGTCCAAGATTGAGTCGTTCTGCGCGGTGACCACGATCTTCCTGGGGCAGAACGAGATGGGCGCCGCCGTGAAGCCTTTTGTGGCCCAACTCAAGGGGCCCACAATTTTCGCGATCATGACGTCTGGCATGGCGAGTGTGGCGGGTGCCGCGCTGGCCGGCTATGCCGGGCTGGGCGTCAAGATGGAATATCTGATCGCGGCGAGCTTCATGGCCATTCCCGGCGGCCTTCTGTTCGGCAAATTGCTTTGCCCGGCGACCGAAGTCGAAACGGTGCGCATGGACAACATGCACTTTGACGAAAAGAAGCCGGCCAATGTCATCGAGGCGGCGGCCTCCGGTGCCGCTTTGGGCTTCCAGATCGCGTGCGCCGTGGGCGCCATGCTGATCGCCTTTATCGGTTTGATCGCCTTGCTCAACGGCGCGGTGTCCGGAGTGGCGGGATTGATGGGCTTCAGGGGAGTCAACATGGAGACTTTGCTCGGGTATGCGTTTGCACCCGTGGCCTACATGTTGGGTGTGGCAGAAGAACACATCCGGTTTGCCGGAAATCTGATCGGTCAAAAATTGATCCTGAACGAATTTGTGGCGTATGTGAACCTTGCACCGTATTTGAAGTCCCCTGCGGAGGTGACGGCAGCGGGCTTGTCGGTGATCGATCCCAAGTCGCTGGCCATCCTATCTTTCGCGCTATGTGGCTTTGCCAATATTGCCTCCATCGCCATCCTGGCTGGCGCATTTGGCAGCGTTGCCCCGAACTTGCGCGGGCTGGTCGCCCAGTACGGGTTGCGTGTGGTCGCCGCCGCGACGCTCTCCAACCTGATGAGCGCGACCATTGCAGGGATTTGCATCAGCATGAGATAGCGGCAATGCTTCCCCAAGAGATCATTCGCAAGAAGCGCGACGGCTCAGCCTTGGAGCCGCAGGAGATTTCAGCCTTTGTGCGCGGCATTGCCGACAACAGCGTCAGCGAAGGGCAGATTGCCGCCTTTGCGATGGCCGTCTTTTTCCAGGGCATGACCATGACCGAACGCGTTGCGCTCACCATGGCCATGCGCGACTCCGGGCGCGTCCTTGATTGGCGCGCCTTCGACCTTCCCGGCCCGGTGATCGACAAGCATTCCACGGGCGGCGTGGGGGACGTGGTTTCCCTCATGCTTGGCCCCATGCTGGCCGCCGTGGGAGGATTTGTCCCCATGATTTCCGGCCGTGGGCTGGGACATACCGGCGGCACGTTGGACAAATTCGATGCAATCCCAGGCTACCGGACGTCCGTTCCAATCGAGGTGTTCCAGCGCACGGTCAAGGACGTGGGCGTGGCCATCATCGGTCAGACCTCCGATCTGGCGCCCGCCGACAAGCGCTTCTATGCCACCCGCGACGTGACGGCCACGGTGGAATCGATTCCGCTCATCACGGCATCGATCCTGTCCAAGAAACTGGCCGCCGGGCTTCAGGCGCTGGTCATGGATGTGAAAACCGGCAGCGGGGCCTTCATGCCGACGCCGGAAAAGTCGCTGGAGCTGGCGCGTTCGATCGCCAATGTGGGCACCGGGGCAGGGGTCGCGACGTCCGCGCTGGTGACCGACATGAACCAACCATTGGCGCCATGTGCGGGGAACGCGATCGAGGTGAAGTGTGCCATTGACTACCTGACCGGCGCCTCCCGGCCTGCTCGCCTGCACGAAGTCACACTGAGTCTCTGTGCTGAATTGATGGTGACCTGCAAGCTTGCGGCGGACATCGCGGGTGCACGGGTGCAACTTGAAGGCGCATTGAAAAGCGGTCGCGCAGCCGAATTGTTTTCGCGCATGGTCAGCACGTTGGGTGGTCCGGCGGACCTCATTGCCATGCCGGACAAACACCTCGCCCGTGCCGCCGTGATCGTGCCCACGCTTGCGCCGCGCGACGGATTTGTGCATGCCATGGACACGCGGGCCCTGGGGCTTGCCGTTGTGGCCTTGGGGGGCGGACGGCGCGTCGCGGCGGATACTGTCGATCCTGCCGTCGGGCTGACCGAGTTTGTGGAACTGGGCCAGCGGGTCCGGGCGGGCCAGCCGCTGGCAGTGGTTCATGCGCGGGATGCCGTGACAGCCGATGCTGCGCGCGCCACCGTGCAACGCGCCATCACGGTCCGTGACGAAGCGTTGCCCACACCGCCGTTGATCGCCCATACCATTCACGCGCATTGAGCGCGAATCCGAAGGAGTTGACATGCCCAAAACATCTACGCTGGTACTGGTCGGAACCCGCAAGGGGCTGTTCAAGCTGCGCGCGGACAGGTCGCGGGGCAAGTGGTGGATCGACGAATCCAAGCCACAGTTCTACGGCCAGCAGGTGAACCACGCCGTGCTGAACAACGTGACCGGCACGATGATCGCCGCCGCCAAGCCCGGACACATCGGCGCGCAGGTGTACCGCTCCACCGACGGCGGCAAGACCTGGAATGAGGCCAAGGTGCCGCCGGGCTTTCCCAAGCAACCCACGGACAATCCGGGTTATGGCTGGGCGGTGAACCACGTGTTCTGGATTTCCAAGGGCCACGCTTCGATGCCGAGGACCTGGTTTGCCGGAACCTCGCCGCATGGGCTGTTCCGCTCGGATGACGATGGCGTGACGTGGGCCTCGGTCGATGGATTCAATCTCGACCCGCTGCGTCTTACATTGCTAGGAGACGAAAAAGAAAGCGTGCCGGATGGCGCGGTGCTGCATTCGATCAATGTCGATCCGTTCGACGCCAAGCACATCATGCTCGGCATGTCTGGCGGTGGCGTGTTCGAGAGCTTCGACGAGGGGAAGACCTGGACGCCGCTCAACCGGGGCGTGCAGGCCGATTTCCTGCCCGATCCAGACGCCGAATACGGCCACGACCCGCATTGCCTGCGCATGCACGCCACCGTGAAGGACGTTGTTTACCACCAGAACCACTGCGGCATCTACAAGCTGGATCGTGCTGCAAAACGGTGGATGCGCATCGGCGACAACATGCCCAAGGCCATCGGCGATATCGGCTTCCCCATGACCCTGCACCCGAAGGACCCCAATAAGCTCTGGGTGTTTCCCATGGACGGTACCACCGTGTGGCCGCGCGTGTCGCTGGAGGGCAAGCCGGCGGCCTATGGGTCCTCTGATGGTGGCAAAACCTGGAAACGGCTGGACAAGGGCCTGCCCAAGTCGCACGGCTGGTTCACCGTCAAGCGCCAGGCCATGGGCGCGGACCAAGCCGATCCGTTGGGCCTCTATTTCGGCACCACGGGCGGCGAGATCTGGGCCAGCTTCGATGAGGGTGCGAAGTGGAACTGCCTCATGCAGCACTTGCCAATGGTGCTGAGCGTCGAGGCCAATACTCTGTGAGCCGGGTGCCGGTGCGGCTGCCGTCGCCGTTGATCTCCTATACGGCGGGCCAGCGCGACGTGGAAGGCGAGGGCGGCACCCTGTCCGAACTGTTCGATGACCTCGATCGACAGTACCCCGGCATCCGCTTTCGCATGGTGGACGAACAAGGCCAAGTGCGCCCGCACATGCGGTTCTTCGTCAATCGTGAGTTGCAACGCAGGATCGACGTGCCATTGCGTGACGGGGATGTGGTGCTGGTGGTGGCGGCGATTTCGGGAGGATGAGCGTGGACACGCGGCATGAACTGCTTCATGTCTCCACAACAGACGCGGAGGTCTGTTGGTTCCGGCGGCACCGGGCAAAACTGTTTGCCCGGTGAATTCCCGCCTCCACCCTCGCGAATCCGCGCCGCATCCCGGCGGAGAGGTGGGTGCGTGGCGTTGCTTCAGCGCTTCGTGGTGGCTACCCGTGCAATATCTTCGACAAGAAATCCTGCGTCCGCGGATTTCGTGGCGTGTTGAAGAAATCGTCCTTGGTGCAGTCCTCGAGGATCTTGCCGCCTTTTTCCATGAAGATGATGCGGTCCGCCACCTTCTTTGCGAAGCCCATCTCGTGCGTGACGCACATCATCGTCATGCCTTCCTTGGCCAGCTCCACCATCACGTCCAGCACCTCGTTGATCATTTCCGGGTCCAGCGCCGAGGTCGGCTCGTCGAACAGCATGCAGATCGGGTCCATCGAGAGGGCGCGCGCAATGGCGACGCGCTGCTGCTGTCCACCTGAAAGCTGCGCGGGGTACTTGTCCTTGTGCTCGATGAGGCCGACGCGGTCGAGGAACTTCAGGCCCTTGTCGCGCGCCTCATCCTCGCTGCGGCCGAGGACCTTGGTCTGGCCGATGGTGAGATTCTTGGTCACGCTCATGTGCGGGAAGAGTTCGAAGTTCTGGAACACCATCCCCACGCGCGATCTGAGCTTGGCCAGGTCCGCCTTCGGGTCGTGCACGGCCGTGCCGTCCAAGAAAATCTCGCCCTTTTGAAACGGCTCCAGGCCATTCACCGTCTTGATCAGCGTGGACTTGCCGGAACCGGACGGGCCGCAGACCACGACCACCTCGCCCTTGTTCACGCTGGTGGTGCAATCGACCAGCACCTGCTTTTCGCCGTACCACTTGCTGACGTTTTTGATTTCAATCATCGCCATGATGCGTCATCCGTTGTCTTGGGTTGAGTGCGAACGAGGGCGCGCCGATCAGCGGGCGGCCGGGTCCATGCGGTTTTTGAGCCAGGTGGTGAGCTTGGAGGCGGAGAAGCAGATGATGAGGAAACAGATCGCCACAAACACATAAAGCTCGACGATGCGCCCGGAGATCTGCCCGCCCTTGCTGGCCGCACCCAGAAAGTCCTTCAAGCCCACGACGTACACGAGCGAAGTGTCCTGGAACAGGATGATGGCCTGCGTCAGCATGATGGGGATCATGTTGCGGAAGGCCTGCGGCAGCACCACGTTGCCCATTGCCTGCCAATAATTCATGCCCAGTGCGTACGCGGCCCACGGTTGCCCGCGCGGCACCGATTGGATGCCGGCACGGATGATCTCCGAATAGTAGGCTGCCTCCACCATGATGAACGCCACCACCGCGGACGTGAACGGTCCCACTGCCTCTCCCTGCTTGCCGGTGAACAGTTTCACCAGTTCCGGCGTCAGGAAGTAAAACCAAAAGATGGCCATGATGAACGGGATCGAACGGATCAGGTTCACGAAGGCGGCGGCGGGCCACGAAAGAACCTTGTAGCTCGACAAGCGCCCCATCGCCAGCAGGGTGCCGAAGAAAATGCCCCCGACCAACGCGATGAAGAAGAGCTTGAGGGAAAGCAGGAGCCCATCCCATAGCAGCGGGAGGTTCTTGACGATGATGCCGAAGTCAAAGTCACCCATGATCAGTGGCCTCCTTGCGAGACATAACCCGGCACGGCGACCTTCTTCTCCAGCCAGCGCATGAAGAAAATCACCGTGAGCGTGATGGCGATGTAGATCAGCGTCGCGGCAGTGAAGGCCTCGAAGGTCTTGAAGGTGTATTCATTGATCTGTCGCGCCTGCGCGGTCAGTTCCATGACACCGATGACCAGGGCCGTCGAGGAGTTCTTGAAAATGGTGAGGAATTCCGAGGTCATCGGCGGCACGATCAGGCGGAACGCCATCGGCAGCAGCACGTATTGATAGACCTGCTTCAACGTGAAGCCCATGGCCAGGCCCGCGTTTGTTTGCCCGCGCGGCAGCGACTGGATGCCGGCGCGCACCTGCTCCGCCACGCGCGACGCGGTGTAGAGCCCCAGGCACAGCACCGCGGCGGTGAATTCCCAGAGGCTGAATTGCGCGAAGGGCAGGGTGATGAGGTTGGGGTAGGTTTGCTTCAGCCAATCGCCCATCGCGGTGGGCAGGATTTCCGGCATCACGAAATACCAGAGGAACATTTGCACCAGCAGCGGAATGTTGCGGAACACTTCGACGTAAATCGTAGCGGGAAGGCTCAACCACTTGTTGGGCACCGTGCGCAGCACGCCCAAGATGGAGCCCAGCGTGAAGGCGATGACCCAGGCGCAAATGGACACCAGCAGCGTCCACATCACGCCGGAGCCCAACCAGCCCAGGTAGGTCATCCCCCCGGATGGGGCCTGCTCCAGAAAGACTTTCCATTCCAACATGCCGCGCTCCCTGATTCAGCAACTGGTTGAAAAGATCACTTCACGCCATTGATCTTCGAACAGACAATCCCTTTGCTGGGCGCGGTATTTCAGCCATTGATGGCTGGAAACCCGCTCCAGGAAAGGACTTTTCAATTCAATAACTTTGCGTTCGGTCGAATTGGCGACATTTGCTGCCCGCACAAACAAAACGGGGAAGCAAATTGCTTCCCCGTCGTTTTCGCTTCCTTACTCCGGTAGCGCGTTGGCAATCATCGCCTTGCGCAGAATCGCTCATCGGCATGCCGATGGTGGAACCGTCGGGGAGTTTCTCCACGAACCACTTGTTGTACATCTTGGAAATGGTCCCCAGCGAACCCATTTGCTCGCCACGCATCAAAGCGGATACGGCACGCCGTACCACGACACCGAAATCATCATCATTCTTGCGGAACATGATGCCGTACGGGTCATAGGACAGATAGTCGCCGACGACCTCGAAGTCCTTCGGCTTTTTCGCCTTGGCCATCAAGCCGTACAGCAGCACGTCATCCATCGAGAACGCGGCTGCGCGGCCGGACTCGACGGTCAGGAAAGATTCTGCATGGTCCTTGGCGTTCAGGAACTTGATGTTGAGGTTTTCCTTGTCTGACAGCGCCTTGATGACGTGCTCGTTGGTCGTGCCCTGCGTCACCACCACGGTCTTGTTCTTCAAGTCCTTGTACGACTTGATTTTCGAGGACTTCTTGACCAACAGCTTGGTGCCGGTGATGAAGGTGATCGGCGCAAATGCCACTTGCTTTTGGCGCGTCAGGTTGTTGGTGGTGGAGCCACATTCCAGGTCAACGGTCCCGTTGGCCATCAGTGGAATTCGAGTCTGTGAGGTCACCGGGTTCATCTTGACCGTCAACGTGGGCAGCATCAGTTCCTTTTTCACTTCCTCGACGATTGCGGCGCAAATGTCCATCGAATAGCCGATGGGCTGCTGTTTTTCATCAGATAGGAGGGTACAGACGATTCGCGGTGACCAATGGTGATCGTGCCGCTTTCCTTGACCTTCTTCAGCGTGCCCGTGAGTTCCTGCGCGAAGGCAAGGGCCGCCAGCAGGGCGCCAGCGATCAGGCTTGCTGTCAGTTTGCCGATAGTCGATGCTTTGAGCATGAGTGTGACTCCTCGATACGTGGGTTGAAAAATGACCGCATGTGCCTGCGGTTGTTTGGCGATGTCGCGCTTGAACCCAGTTTAGCCGAACCGGTCAACCCGCGGCGTATTTCCGACTCATACGATCAGTGCGGCTGCCACCCTTCGGCCTTCGGAACGCAACACATTGAAAGTCCTGCACGCGGCAGGCGTGTCCATGGCCTCAAATCCGGTGCGCTGCGCACCAAAATGGCCCGCGATGGCCGGATGCGGGAATCGAAAGGCTGTACCACTGCCAAAGACCACCAGCTCCAGGGCATGGCCCTCCAGAGGTGCGAAATCCTCGAGTTTCAAGATCATGGGGTCACTGACGGCCCACGGGGAAATCAGCTGGTCCGGCAGCACGATCAGGGGTGTGGTCGCCCGAGTGTTGCCGACCTGCACAAATCCGGCCCCATGGCCCGTAATGGCGAACAAATCCGTGGAGGTGTTGAGGTGCAATTTCATGGGGAATGTCAAAAAGGGTCCGGCTTTGGCTACAATGGTTTATTGCGCCGCAACATTCAGGAGTTTGCGTTGAAACTTTGGCGTTCAGCGCGTGCCTACTTTAGCGGCCCGCTCCAGTTAAACGGCAAACGCTCACTCTCCGGCCGACATGTCCCACGGAATTCTCTCCGCATCAAGCGCCTCCCGCCGTACGTTTTCAATATCACCAGCGAGCTCAAGATGGCGGCGCGCCGCCGCGGCGAGGACATCATCGACATGTCCATGGGCAATCCGGATGGCGCGACCCCGCAGCACATCGTGGACAAGCTGGTGGAAGCCAGCAAACGCCCCAATACCCACGGCTATTCGGTGTCCAAGGGTATCCCGCGTCTCAGAAAGGCCATTTGCGACTGGTACCAGCGCCGTTATGGCGTGAGCTTTGACCCGGACAGCGAGGCCATCGTCACCATCGGCTCCAAGGAAGGCCTTGCACACCTCATGCTCGCCACGCTCGATTCCGGCGACACCGTGCTGGTTCCCAATCCGAGCTATCCCATCATTACGGCGCGGTGATCGCCGGCGCGCAGATCAAGCATGTGCATGACTGAGGGCGTCGATTTTTTCGCTGAAAGGAAAAATACCGAGTCCCTATCCAAGCCCAAGATGCTGATCCTCGGTTTCCCCTCGAACCCGACGGCGATGTGCGTGGAACTGGATTTCTTCGAGCGCATCGTGGCGCTGGCCAAGGACACAACGTGCTCGTGGTGCACGACCTGGCCTACGCCGATATCGTGTACGACGGCTGGAAGGCGCCGTCGATCATGCAGGTGCCGGGCGCGCGCGACGTGGCGGTGGAGTTCTTCACCATGAGCAAAAGCTACAACATGGCTGGCTGGCGCATCGGCTTCATGGTGGGCAACAAGGAACTGGTGGCGGCCCTGGCGCGGATCAAGGGCTATCCCGACTACGGAACCTTCACGCCCATCCAAGTGGCGGCCATTGCCGCGCTGGACGGCCCGCAGGAGTGCGTGAAGGAGATCGTGGCCGAGTATCAAACGCGGCGCGACGTGCTGCACAAGGGCTTGGCCGAGGCGGGCTGGGTCACCACGAAACCCAAGGCCTCGATGTACATCTGGGCCAAGATCCCGGAACCGTACCGCGCCATGGGGTCGCTGGAATTTGCCAAGAAGCTCCTGGCCGAGGCCAAGGTGTCGGTCCTCGCCGGGCGTGGGCTTCGGAGACTACGGGGACGACCATGTGCGTTTGCGCTCATCAAAACACCGAGCGCACCCGCCAGGCCATCCGCGGCATCAAGGAAATGTTCCGCAAGGACGGGCTGCTGAAGGCCGGCGCATGATCGCGCTGCAACCGCTGGCCCTCGAGGGGCACGGCGTGCGCCTTGAGCCGATGACCGATGCCGAGACCAGCGCCCAGGCCGAAGGCTTAGCCGCCGCCGCCCTCGACGGGCGGTTGTGAGAGCTGTTTTTCACCTCCGTGCCGGAACCGGCAAAAACCGCAGCCTATATCCGCACGGCGCTGGACGGCCTGGCCGCCGGGCACATGCTGCCCTGGGTGGTGCGCGACCTTGCCACCGGCGACATCGTCGGCAGCACGCGCTATCACGATGTCCTGCCCGCCTCGGACCGTGTGGAGATCGGCTACACCTGGTACGCGCTGCGCTGCCAGCGAACCCATGTGAACACCGCCTGCAAGCTCCTGCTCCTGGGCCATGCGTTCGACGGGCTCGGCTGCAAAGTCGTGGGTCTTCGGACCGATAACTTCAACTTCCGCTCGCAACGCGCCATCGAGGCGCTGGGCGCCAAGAAGGATGGCGTGATCCGCCATCACTGGCCGCGCCGCGACGGCACCATCCGCGACACCGTGATGTACAGCATCCTGGCCAGCGAGTGGCCGGATGTGAAGCGGCATCACCCAGACACTAAACGAAAAGAAACGCAGAAATGACCCCCCATTCGAGTTGGCCTTCTGGGCCTGGGCACCGTCGGTTCCGGCACCGTGCAAGTCCTCAAACGCAACCGCGAGGAAATCGCCCGCCGTGCCGGGCGCGAGATTCTCATCACGAAGGCCACCGCGCGCAACCTCGCCAAGCCGCGCGACTTCGACCTCGACGGCATCGAACTAATCGAAGACGCGGCGAAATTGGTGTCTGACCCGACGATCGATGTGGTGTGCGAGCTGATCGGCGGCGATACCACCACCAAGGAACTGGTGCTTTCCGCCATCGCCCGCTGGCGGCGTGGTTACGGCCAACAAGGAGCTGCTGGCCAAGCACCGCACGGAAGATTTTCGCCGCTGCAAATGGGGTGATGGTGGCCTTTGAAGCCGCCGTGGCCGGCGGCATTCCCATCATCAAGACCCTGCGCGAAGGGCTCACGGCCAATCGCATCGAATGGATTGCCGGCATCATCAACGGCACCTCCAACTACATCCTGTCGGAAATGCGCTCACGCGGCGCGAGCTTCGATACCGTGCTCAAGGAAGCGCAGGCCAAGGGCTATGCCGAGGCCGACCCCACGTTCGACATCGAGGGCATCGACGCCGCACACAAGCTGACCCTGCTCTCGGCCATTGCCTTCGGCATCCCGGTGCAGTTCGACAAGGCCTACACGGAAGGCATCTCGCAGCTCACCGACAAGGACATCCAATACGCCGGGCAACTGGGCTACCGCATCAAGCTGCTGGGCATCACGCGCAACACCGGCCGCGGCATCGAGCTGCGTGTGCATCCGACGCTGATCCCGTCCAAGCGCCTGATCGCCAACGTGGAAGGCGTGATGAACGCCGTGCTGGTCAAGGGCGACGCCGTGGGGGCCACGCTGTACTACGGGCGGGGGGCTCGGAGGCCACGGCCAGCGCCGTCGTGGCGGACCTGGTCGATGTCACGCGCATGCTCACGGCGGATCCGGAGCACCGCGTGCCGCATCTTGCATTCCAGCCGGACCAGCTGCGCGACACGCCGATCCTGCCGATCACCGAGGTGGAGACCGCGTATTACTTGCGCCTCTCGGCCTACGACAAACCCGGCGTCATGGCAGACGTGACACGTGTGCTGGCTGACATGAACATTTCCATCGATGCCATCCTGCAGAAGGAGGCGGAAGAGGGCGAGGACGTGGTGGATGTCATCATCCTCACGCACCGTGCAATCGAAAAGCAGGTGGACGCGGCGATCGCGCGCATCGAAAAGCTCTCGACGATTGCGGGGAAGGTCGTGCGGGTGCGCTTGGAAGAATTGGGCTGACCGTGGGGTTGTGCAAGTTGGGTTTGCCATGCGATTGAACCAGGTCACGGTCACCGTCCGCAACATCGACGAATCCGTCGCGTTCTACGCAAAGGTGCTTGGCGCAGGCTCACCATCATTGAGCATTAAGCATCACCCTGTGCGAGATTTGAGTGCCCGCAGGCGGCACGTTTCGATCCACATCGCCGAGCCTAGCCAGAACCTTGCATCCTCCACCACGGTCTACTTCGAATCCGACCGCCTGGACGACTGGTGTGCCGAGTTGGCCACGAAGGGCATCACCTTTGAAAGCCCGCCTGAAACAAGCGTTGAAAGCTGCAGCAGGAAGCGCACCCACTCCGGGAATGCAATTTAGCGTATTCTGCAGGCGAGAATCGCCTGAATCCCCCGTGGCGACTGAAGGAAGAGGAAAACAAGGCATGACCCTGCAATACATCAGCACCCGCGGCACGGCCACCGACGTGCCGCGCGAATTCTGCGACATCGTGCTCGAGGGCCTGGCCCCTGATGGCGGACTGTACCTGCCGCAATTCGTCCCGGTGTTGACGTCCGCGGAGCTGGCCGCGCTGCGCCCGATGCATTACCGGGACCTCGCCTATGCGGTCATTTCCCGTTTTGCCACCGACATCCCGGCCGAGGACCTGAAAGGCCTCATCGACCGCGCCTACACCGTGGAGGCCTTTGGTACCGAGGACATCACGCCGCTGGTGCCTTTGGAAATTGGTCTCTCGATTCTCAAACTCTCCAATGGCCCGACGCTGGCGTTCAAGGACATCGCCATGCGTTTCCTCGGCGAGCTGTTTCCCTATGTGCTCGCACGCGAAAACACCGAGATGAATATCTTGGGCGCCACCTCCGGGGATACCGGATCCTCGGCCGAATACGCCATGAAGGGCAAGCCGCGGGTCAACGTATTCATGCTGTCGCCGCACGGCAAGATGAGCCCGTTTCAAGCGGCACAAATGTATTCCCTGCAGGAACCCAACATCATCAATTTTGCTGTCAGGGGCGTGTTCGACGATTGCCAGGATGTGGTCAAGGCTGTGGCCAATGACCTCGAATTCAAGCGAGCGTACAAGATCGGCGCGGTCAATTCGATCAATTGGGCGCGCATCGTGGCGCAGGTGGTGTATTACTTCAAGGGATATTTCGCGGCGACGCAATCCAACGACGAAAAGGTTTCGTTTGCGGTGCCCTCCGGCAATTTCGGCAACGTCCTCGCCGGGCACATCGCCCGCATGATGGGCCTGCCGATCAAGCGCCTCGTGGTGGCGACCAATGAAAATGATGTCCTTGACGAATTCTTCAGGACCGGCAAATACCGTCCCCGGGCCACTGCGGAAACGCATATGACCTCCAGCCCTTCGATGGACATTTCCAAGGCCTCCAACTTCGAGCGTTTCCTGTTCGATCTCGTCTGGCGCGACCCGGCCATGGTGCGCGAGTTGATGCGCAAGGTCGGCGAGGAAGGCGGCTTTGATCTTTCGACTTGCAGCGACGTCTGGTCGCGCATGCCGGCCTTCGGATTTGTATCCGGCAAGAGCTCACATGCGGATCGTGTGGAGACCATCCGCATGGTTGAGGGCCAATATGGCGTCGAGATCGATCCGCACACCGCCGATGGCCTGAAGGTGGCAGCACGTCATCGCGAACCCGGCATCCCGATGATCTGTCTGGAAACGGCGTTGCCCGCCAAGTTCGAGGCGACCATGGTGGAAGCGCTGGGCCGCAAACCCGCACGTCCCGCCGCATATGCCGGCATCGAGGCGTTGCCGCAGCGCGTACAGGTCATCGACGTGGATGCCGAAGCGGTGAAACGAATCATTGCCGAAACGGTCGGCAAGGCTGCGTAGTTTTTTCCAGTGAGTCTTTCACCTGGGCCACACCAGGATGGCAGTCCGCCGCAGGAAACGGCGGCCGAATGGGCTGCGCGATTCGAGCGGGAAGGGCGGGGCATCCGGCTTGGTTGCGGACTGGTGATTGGATTCTTCGTCGGTCTTTTCGTTCTGGCAAAAGTGCATGGCCATATTTCATGGCTTGTGGCCTTGTGGATCGTCGCTGCTTGCATGATCGTCGTCGGATTGGCCTATCGCGCCTCCAATGACCGCGGGACCAAGGCAGTCGATTGGCTGACGATCGCGGAGTACCGCCTTTTCGCCTTCTTGCCCCTTTGGGCACTGGTCTTGGTCGTGCTCGTCGTGATCGGAAGTGCGCTTGCGATTTTTGCGATGGTCGGCATCAAAGTGCTTTAGAACCGGC
>JBGAUM010000083.1:0-15796 GCA_044228625.1 Usitatibacteraceae bacterium
CCATCATCGATGTGCAACGCGGTGGGCCATCCACCGGGATGCCGACGCGCACCCAGCAGTCTGATGTTCTGCTGTGCGCCTATGCCTCGCATGGCGATACCAAGCACGTGCTTCTCTTTCCGCAGGATCCGAACGAGTGTTTCGAGTTCGGGGCCACGGCGCTCGATCTGGCCGACCGCCTGCAAACGCCGATCTTTGTCATGACCGACCTCGACATCGGCATGAACCAGCGCCTGTGCGAGCCTTTTGCTTGGGACGAAACGCGCGCCTACGACCGCGGCAAGG
This sequence comes from Usitatibacteraceae bacterium, assembly GCA_044228625.1. Classification (GTDB taxonomy): domain Bacteria; phylum Pseudomonadota; class Gammaproteobacteria; order Burkholderiales; family Usitatibacteraceae; genus UKL13-2. The sequence goes on from JBGAUM010000083.1 coordinate 286, forward strand.
TGATGAGTGCGGAGGAGCTGGAAGCCGGCAAGGACTTCGGACGCTACAAGGATGTCGATGGCGACGGCATTCCTTGGCGCACCCTGCCCGGAACGCACCCGAACAAGGGTGCGTACTTCACGCGCGGCACCACGCGCGACGCCTACGCGCGCTACTCCGAGCGCGGTCCGGATTATGTGTACAACATGGAGCGGCTGCTCAAGAAATTCGAGACAGCCGCCAGGATCGTGCCGCAGCCGGTGGTGAAGAAGGCCGCGAAAGACACGCGCTACGGCGTCATCTATTTCGGCTCGACCACTCCCGCCATGCAGGAGGCCCTCGACGTACTGGAGGTGGATGGCAAGCACTTCGATTCCATGCGCGTCCGAGCATTTCCGTTTCCGGAGGTCGTCCATCGATTCATCATGGATCACGACGCCGTGTTCCTTGTCGAGCAAAACCGGGATGCGCAATTGCGGTCGCTGGTCGTCAACGAATTGGAAATCGACCCGGCACGCGTGATCCCCATCCTTCACTACGACGGCACGCCCATCACCGCACGATTCATCGTGCGCGCGATCGCCAAGGCGGTGCGCGAACGCGAAAAGCCGGCCAATGCCAAGGAGGCCGCATGACCTATATCGTCAAACCACAACTTCATCACCCGACACTGACCAAGAACAAAGTCGGCTATACGCGCCGTGATTACGAGGGCCGCATTTCTACCCTGTGCGCTGGTTGCGGGCACGACTCCATCTCCGCCGCGATCATCCAGGCGTGTTGGGAACTCGATATCGAACCCCACCGGGTGGCAAAGCTCTCCGGCATCGGTTGCAGTTCCAAGACGCCGGACTATTTCCTCGGTGCATCGCACGGGTTCAATACCGTGCATGGGCGCATGCCCTCCGTGCTCACCGGGGCCAACCTCGCCAACCGCGAACTGCTGTACTTGGGCGTCTCTGGAGATGGCGATTCGGCCTCCATCGGCCTGGGCCAGTTTGCCAACGCCATGCGACGCGGTGTCAACATGGCGTACATCGTGGAAAACAACGGGGTGTACGGCCTCACCAAGGGGCAGTTCTCCGCCACGGCTGATCGCGGCTCCAAGAGCAAGAAAGGTGCGATCAACAGTGACAGCGCGGTGGATCTCGTGGGCATCGCCCTGCAATTGGGCGCCACGTATGTGGCGCGCAGTTTCTCCGGCGACAAGGCGCAGTTGGTGCCACTGATCAAAGGCGCGTTGTCGCACGGCGGCGCGGCGTTCATTGATGTCATCAGCCCCTGCGTGACCTTCAACAATCACGCGGGTAGCACCAAGAGTTTCGATTACGTCCGCCAGCACAACGAGGCGGTGAGCCGAATCGATTTCATTTCGCCCAAATCGGAAATCACCGCCGAGTACGCGCCGGGTGAGTTGATCGAGGTTCAACAGCACGACGGCTCGATGCTGCGGTTGAAGAAACTCAAGGACGACTACGATCCAACCGACCGGCTGACGGCCATGAACTATATGCAGTCTCATGCCGCGCGCGGTGAAGTGGTCACTGGATTGCTCTACGTGGATCCGCTCGCCACCGACCTGCACTTGTCGATGAATACGATGGAAGTTCCGCTGGCCAGCCTGGGGCCGAAGGATCTGTGTCCGGGAAAAGGGGTTTTGGACAAAATCAACGCGGCGCTTCGATGAACGGGCACCGTCCATCCTTCACCAGGTGGATGGCAGCGCAGCAAGACGAAGCACATTCTGGGGTATGCGGCATGCGTCAATCCGGAGGATTCCATGGCTGAACGTACGGTATTCCAGTCGATGATCAAGCGTCACGTGGTGCGGGTCTTTCCGCAGGCCAATGTTTGGGAAGCCGCATGCCTCATGACGGCTGAAAATGTCGGCAGCGTGCTGGTGGTGGAAACCACCGGCGCGTTGCTGGGAATTGTGACCGAGCGGGATTTGATGACGCGGGTGCTGGCCAAGGCGCGAGACCCGAAGGCCACCAAAGTTGCCGACGTCATGACCAAGGGACCGTTGTGCGTACCGCCCGAAACCCCGGTGCCCGATGCCGTGGTGACCATGATCGAGAAGGGCTTCCGTCACCTGCCTGTGGTGGGTCCCGGCAACAAAATCCTGGGCGTGTTTTCGGTGCGTGATGCCCTGCCGCGCGAGATTGGCAGTGCGCTGTCCATCAGCGAGTTCAACGAACAGCTGAACGACGTCAGCCTTTAGGGGCTAGCGGCAATCCGCAGGCAACGCGTCCGGTTCAATATTGGTTTCGTTGGTGCCCATCGCCGTCTTGTTGGCTGGCACTGCGCGCACGTTGCAGACCCACGCAATCGGCACCGTTGGATATTGAGGGTCGAGAGCGGGGCGCACCGTGAGCTTCTTGCCGGCCAGCTTGGGATTCACCTTGTTGCCAAACGTCATGGTGATGGCGCCGTCCTTGACGGTCACGGCACTGACATAGTTCCCGGAGATCCGGTCGGGTGGCGGCAACTCTGCGGCGTCGTTGTTCGCCGGAAGCTCATTGTTCTTTCGCCATGCCTTTTCGACACCGGCCTTGGCCAAGTCGATCAAGGGAATGCTTTCCTTGATTTGGTTGCGCGCGGATTGGCCCAGCAAGCTGGGCACGGCCATCAGGGCGAGTACCGCAATCACGGCGATCACGATCACCATTTCAATCAACGTGAATCCCAACAAAATTTGGGGGCGACGGCCACAGGTGAAACTCCAATACGGACGCGGCGTTTGGCTGCTTTTGTACCGGAGAGGCTCGCCAGCGCTAGGGTTTGGCATGTTCATCTTGGCGGAATGGGGATGGCGCCCTCGACACGAATCGAACGTGCGACCTACCCCTTAGGAGGGGGTAGCTCTATCCACTGAGCTACGAGGGCGGTGTTGCTCAACGCGGGATTTCGCGGCGGATTTTACGCGCAATTCCCGCCGTAAACTGGCGGCATGAACCCGCACGGCAGTGCCGCCACCCGGCCTTGCCGGCCAGCATCTACCTGGTCGGCGCGGGCAGATTGTTCAACGAAGTGGCCACTGACCTGGTGACACCGTTGATCCCGTTCTTGCTCGCGTCCCTCGGGGCGGCGGGTATGGCCTTGGGTTTGGTGGAAGGGGTGTCCAATGCGGTGTCTTCGCTGTTGCGCCTCTGGGCCGGGCGGTTTTCGGATGCGTCCGGTGGGCTACGAAAACCGCTGGTCCTGGGCGGTTATGTCGTTTCCAATTTCGCCAGGCCTTTGCTGGCGGTTGCGGGAAGCGCATGGCAGGTCGCATGGATTCGGGCGTTCGATCGTGTGGGCAAGGGCATCCGGTCCGCGCCGCGCGATGCGCTGATCGTCGACCTGGCGCCGGCATCGCTTCGTGCCAGGGCCTTTGGTGTGCAAACTGCGATGGACAATTTCGGCGCGGTGTTGGGGGCATTGCTGGGCGTGCTTTTGGTGGGGGTGTGGATGTGGGAATTGAAGACGGTCATCCTCGTGTCCGCCATTCCCGGCTTGTTGTCCGTGCTGGTGCTTGCCTTCTTTGTCCCGGAACCCCCGAAGCACCAGTCGGCCGTCGCAATCGCCCCCCGCCTTCGCTGGAGGGCCATCTCCAAACGCATGCGAGGATTCTTGGGGGTGACCATGCTGTTTACGTTTGCGCGCGTGGCGGAACTGTTTGTCGTGCTGCGGGCCCATGAATTGGGGGGTTCCATTGCGCACGGCCTGCTGTTGTGGGCGGCATTCAATGTGGTGCGCGTCGGCGTGAGCTATGCAGCCGGGATCCTGGCGGATCGCCATGGCAAGCTTCAGCTGGTGGTCCCGGGGTGGGCGGTCTTTGCAGTCGCCATGCTGCTTTTCAGCCTCGTCCACGATTTACCTTCGTTATGGGCAGGTGCGCTGTTTCTCGGGGCGGCAATGGCGGTCTCGGAGGGCGCGGAGCGCTCGATCATCGGCGATCACGCGGAGACGCATGAACGCGGAACGCTGTTCGGCTGGTATCACATGCTGGTGGGTGTCGCCTCAATTCCTGCGGGCCTGCTGTTCGGATGGCTTTGGCAATCGCAGGGTCCGGCCATCGCGTGCGTCTATTCCGGATGCGTTGCGATCACAGCCGCCGCGGTCTTGCATTGGCGGGTGGCGCCCGCGCTGAGAACCGTCCCGAAGGCCTGAATCTTACGACCATACCGAAGGCTTATCCGTTTGGCGAGGCCGCGGCATTCCGGGCTGTAAGGAGCGCCATCACCCATCGACCTAACAAGCGCCCAAAGGTGCCGGAGAACGACCATGCATTGCCATCTCAAATTTTTTTCTGCGGCTTTGCTCGCCGCCACATTCAACGCTGCTGCACAGAGTGGGGATCCTCCTGCCAAGGTCGTGATCTTGCCCGAGCGCGCTGAGCCCGTGTACCAGCAATACCATTACGCTCCCGCCATCCGAATCGGCGACCGCGTCATCGTTTCCGGGATTCCGGCCGCAGGACCAGGCAGCACCCGGGATCAAGTCAAGCGCATGTTTTCAATGGCTCAGGCGATCCTTCGCATGTCGGGCGCCAGCATGGCGGACGTGATTGAAATCCAGACTTTCCACGTCAATGCAAAGTCCACGGCAGATTTTGAGAAGGAGTTCGGTGAATTCCTGGAGGTCCACAAGGAATTCTTCACGTCGAACTATCCGGCGTGGACGGCGATCGGCAACGCCGTCTTGCTCGCACCGGGCGCCACCGTGGAAATGCGGTTGGAAGCTGTGATTGGTTCCGGCAGCAAGGCGCGCATCGAAAAGATCCCCGCTTCGACTCCGCCAGTCGCGGCCGGGAAGTAATGCTCAACGCTCAAAGCGGCGGTCGAGGATTTCCGTAGCTCGTTGCATCGAGATACCCCGTGCCGGCTGACGTGGGGTTGGCAGGCTGCTTTTCCGAAATGCACGCCGAGTCATTGTCGCCACAAGGAATCAGGACGATTGGGGTGTGCGCCAAGATTGCCCCTGACTCAAAGAATCAGGGACATTTGCACACCAACCCCGATCAAACTCATCCACACGACCCGGTGTAGAAGCGCCGGGCGCACACGGCCTCGTAGCGGTCGTTGCCGCCGATCTCCACCTGCGCGCCTTCAGTCACACGTTTGCCCTCGGCATCCAGCCGCACATTCATCGTGGCCTTGCGCCCGCAGCGGCAGATGGTTTTCATTTCCTCCAGATCGTCAGCCAACGTGAGCAACGCCTTCGATCCGGGAAACGGCTGGCCCTGAAAATCGCTGCGCAAGCCGTAACAGATCACCGGGGTCTTGGTGGTGTGGGCAATGCGGTGCAGTTGCACCACTTGCGCTTCGGTCATGAACTGCGCCTCATCGATCAGGATGCATGAAGGTAGAGCACGTTTCTGGTAAAGCGTCTCAAAATCCGTGGCCGCATTGAACATTTCGGACTCGCGCTCCACACCCAACCTTGAGACAATTTTGCCCACACCGTAACGGTCGTCGATCGCAGCAGTGAAAAGGTTCACGGTCTGTCCGCGCTCTTCATAGTTGTAGGCCACCTGTTGCAAGGCGGTCGATTTGCCTGCGTTCATGGCGGCAAAGCGAAAATACAATTTGGCCAAAGTCGTCTCCGGGTCGATGGGCCACGAAGTATAGCGGCGGCACGACAGCTTGCCGCAAGCCTCGCGTATCCCGGCTCAGCGCGTCAATCGATAGATCAGCAGTGCCGCGCGGATGGCGTTCTTCTCAATCGAATCGGCATACAGAAATTCATTCGGTGTGTGCGCACCACCCCCCGCGGCGCCCAGGCCGTCCAGGCAATCCACAAAGGGCGCCACAAATTGGACATCCCCGGCGCCTCTCGAACCGGGGTCAGCCACTCGCACCGGGCCGAATCCTGCGGCCAGGCTTGCTTCCGAGTAAAGCTGGGCCAGTCGCTCGTTGCCCTTTGTGGGCGCCATTGGCGGGTAGGTCTCGGAAAAGCTGATTGTCGCGCTGGTGGCATGCAGGTTCTCATGCACGATGCGACGCATCCCCGCACGCGCTCGCTCGCCTTGCTCTGAGGTGAGGTAACGCAAGTCGCCGCGCGCCATGGCCATCGGCGGAATGATGTTGACTTTGCCATACGCACTGCCTTTTGATTGTGCATGGTCGTAATTGACCTCTGTGCCGGCCAGCATCAGGCCTGCACCAAACGTCAGATTGGGTTCCCGCAATTGCTCACGAAAAGCGTTGACGATGCGGGCCAACTCGTATGCGGCACCATAGCCGGAAACCGGCCCGAACATGCCGCTCGAATGCCCTTGGCGGCCCTTGACTTCCAATGCCCACCCGCCGGAGGCACGTCGGCCGGTAGCGACGAACTCGTCACCGTTGACGTCTCGCGACATCCCTTCAAAGGAAAGTGCAACATCGCTGCCCTTTGCCAGTGCAATCATGTCTTCGCGCGCTTTTTCGACCGGCTGGCCCACGTGCTCCTCATCACCCGTCAGCATCAGGGCAATGGTTGCCCCATTGAGCACGCCGGCAGTTTGCAGGGCGCGCAATGCCTCGACCATGACGACCACGCCGCCTTTCATGTCGGAGACCCCTTGACCCCAGACGCGCTTTCCATCCGGTTCAACGCGCCACGGGGTAACGGGGCTGTCCTTTTCAAAAACGGTGTCGAGATGGCCCAGCAACAGCAGGCGCTTGCCCATCGGTGCCTCGCGGGGCTTGCGGATGGCGGCCAGGTGCCCGCCACGCTTCATCGCAGCGGGCATCTCAATCCACCGTGTCTCGAAGCCGAGGGCATCCAGTTCAGCGCGGAACAGGGCCCCGCTTTCACGCACACCTGCCGCGTTCAGTGTCCCGCTGTTGATCGTCACTGCACGTTCAAGCATCCGCAATGCAGAAGCACTGTTTCCCCTCACTGCAGCAATGATGCGCATCTCCTCGGGGGTCGGCGTGTTCTGCGATAGGGCGGGCCATGGGAATGCCATCGCCCACAGGCACAGGGCCAGGTGGACGGCGCGTGGCAGTTTCAGGCAGGGCATATGCGACTCCTGGCGGCGGGATTCATGATGCAGAATAGCGCGACCGCGGGGGTTGTGTACATCCGCGAACATTTGAAAAGAGGACATGCATGCGTTTTGCCCACCATTGTTGCAAGGCATTGATCGTATTGCTGCCAGCTGGCCTTCTGGGCAATGCACAGTCGCCAACGGTATCCGCCCCGTCCGGCACGCCGGCCAAGCTTGGCGGCGAGGTCGTGTCCACGCCTGAGCTGTTGTTTTTGGTGCACCTGACGACCGGACCAGCCTGGGATGTCTTGAAACCGGCAAACGAGCAGCCCGGCTTTCGCGAGCATTCGGCCAATCTCACGCGTTTGAGAACCGAAGGGCTGCTGGTTGTCGGCGCGCGATACAAGGATTCAACTGCCGACAAGGGGATGCTCATCGTTCGTGCGGCCAGCCGCGAGAGCGCGCTCAAGTTGTTTGACGCCGATCCGATGGTCAAGGGCCGGAGATTCAACATCGATGTCGCCGAGTTTTCGCCGTTCTACGATGGTTACATTGTTAGGACGCAGCGAGCTTCTGCGCCACCGGGCGACCTGGAAAGATTCGTGCCGCTTGCGGGATGCTGGTTTGGGCGCAATGGCAAATTGGAGTTTCGCGAGCACTGGATGCGTCCTGCAGGAAATCTCATGATGGGCATGGGCCGCACCACGAGCGACGGAAAAGTGGTGGGCCACGAAGCCATGCGGCTGGAGGCGGATTCCCAGGGAACAGTCACGTTCTTTGCCAAGCCCGCAGGGCAGGCCGAAACCGGGTTCAAGCTCACGTCCAGCGACGGCGGCCGATTCGTGTTTGAGAACCCGATGCATGAATTTCCGACGCGCGTGATTTACCACGTGAAAGCAGGCGGCGTGCTGGATGCGCGCATTGAAGGAAAGCAGGGCGGACGGGATGCGCAAGTCGATTTCTCGATGCGACGCGCCTCTTGCGAATAGTCCTTGTGACTTCCGGTCCTGACGAGCCATAGGATCCCTCAAAATGAAGATTGCACGCATCATTGCGGGCGAAGTACGGGTTCCCCTCAAGACGCCGTTCAAGACGGCCGTCCGAACGGTGTCGCATATGCACAGCCTGGTGCTGCGCGTGCAGACCGATGATGGCCGCACCGGGTTTGGCGAGGCGCCTGCCACCGCGGTCATCACCGGCGACACCATTGCATCCATGCGGGCGGGCCTTGCAGTCCTCGCGCCGCCATTGATCGGGCTTGATCTCGCGGATTTCAATGCGTGCCTTCAGCTCATTTCGAAGGCGCTGGTACATCACACCAGCCTCAAGGCGTCCCTGGAAATGGCACTATTCGACTTGCGCGCGCAGTCGTTCGGCGTCCCGCTCTATCGCCTGCTCGGGGGCAGCCCCAAGCAATTAAAGACGGACGTGACCATTAGTGTGAACGATGCGCCCACCATGGTGCGCGATTGCCTGAAGGCGGTTGGCGAAGGATTTGATGCACTGAAGGTGAAAGTCGGTGGTCGAACCTGGATGGAAGACGTCAAAACAACGCTGGCGATCCGCGAGGCTGTCGGCCCCGATGTGACCCTCAGGCTGGATGCCAATCAGGGATGGAGCCCGAAGCATGCGCTCAAGGTGCTGCAAGCGTTGCAAGCGGCGGGGGTAGAGATCGAATTCGTCGAACAGCCGGTCAAGGCCGCCGACCTGGCCGGCCTCAAGTTCGTTGCGGACCGCACCAATATCCCGGTGTTGGCCGACGAGGCGGTGTTTGGCTTCGAGGATGCGCTGCAAGTCCTGACCTCGGGCAGCGCGGACATCGTCAATATCAAGCTCATGAAAACCGGCGGGTTGAGCCAGGCCGTCGAAATTGCCAACCTTGCGCGCCGCATGCATCGCCCCGTCATGATCGGCTGCATGCTGGAAGGCGTGATCAGCGTCACGGCGGCGGCGCACCTTGCGGTGGCCTTCTCAGATGTGATCACGCTGATTGACCTGGATGGGCCGCAGTTGTGTGCGGAGCAGGTCGTGAAAGGCGGGCTGGCCATGAACGGCCCCTGGATCGAGTTGCCGGAGTCGCCCGGTTTGGGCATTGTCAGCGTCGATGGTTTTGAGCACCCACAGCACTATGAGGGTCCATCGGCGTAAACTTTCGCGATTCTCCCAAGGAGCGACTCCATGACCGCCCGCGACGCCCTCCCGACCCTTGACCTGGATCTTCCCAAGCTCAATGCCTGCGTGAACCAGCATTGGGATGAGCAAATCGTTCTGGGCGCGACATGGCTTCCTCAAGCAGGTGGTGGAAAGCGCCAAACGCTGGGTGGCGTCCCAAGGCGTCAAGGGCTTGACGCTGGAGGTCATGGAACTGGAGGGGCGCACGCCGGTGTTGTACTTTGACGTGCCGGCCACGGGTGGCCTGCCTGCCAATCCGACCGTCTTGTTCTATGGTCATCTGGACAAGCAGCCCGAGATGACCGGCTGGCGCGATGGCTTCGGGCCCTGGATCCCGGTGATCGAAGAGGGCAGGCTTTACGGCCGCGGCAGTGCTGACGACGGATACGCCGTCTACGCGGCGCTGTGTGCCATCCTGGCGCTGGATGCGCAAGGGGCGGCTCGGCCGCATTGCGTGGGCATCATTGAGACCTGTGAAGAGTCGGGCAGCTACGACCTGCCGGCCTACCTCGATGTCCTGCAGCCCCGTCTGGGAGATGTGAAACTCGTGGTGGCTCTCGATTCCGGCGCCGGCAACTACGATCAGATGTGGGTAACAACGTCGCTCCGTGGCTTGGTGGACGGAACCTTGAAGGTAAGCGTCCTGACGGAGGGCGTGCATTCCGGCGATGCCGGTGGCGTGGTGCCGAGTTCCTTCCGCATGGCGCGCCAGCTGTTGGACCGGTTGGACGATTCGCGTACCGGCGTGGTGAAACCTGCGGCGTTCAATTGCGATATTCCGGCCGAGCGCGTTGAGCAAGCCAAGGCTGCCGCGGCGATCCTGGGCGAGGCCATGTGGAAGCGGTTTCCCTGGGACAGTTGTTGTGACGACGGCGGCAAATTCACCTTTGTGCAGCCTGTCACGAAAGATCCCGTGGAATTGATCTTGAATCGCACATGGCGAGCCGCATTGGCAGTGACGGGCGCCGATGGTATGCCGCCGATTGGATCTGCAGGCAATGTGCTGCGGCCATTCACCGCGTTGAAACTGTCGTTGCGCTTGCCGCCCTTGGTGGATGGCGATGGCGCGCTCAGCGAACTGAAAAGGGTGCTCGAAACGGACCCGCCCAACAATGCGCAGGTGGTTTTCGAGGAAGGTCATGGTGCGACCGGATGGAATGCGCCCGCTGGCGAACCCTGGCTGACCTCGCTGCTGGATCAGGCCTCCAACGCGCAATATGGCAAGAACGCAGCATACATGGGCGAAGGGGGAACGATCCCCTTCATGGGGATGCTCGGCGCAAAATTTCCTCAGGCACAAATGCTGGTGACTGGTGTACTCGGGCCCAAATCCAATGCGCACGGGCCGAACGAATTCCTGCACATCGGATATGCCAAGAAATTGACTGCCGCCGTCGCCATGATTCTGGCGGGCGTGCGTTGAGTTTCGTGGAGCGGCCATGAATGCCGCCGAGTCGCCCGATTCCGAAGGTTCCGGTCCGGCCCCGCCGCGCACCGAAGGGGCGCTATTTGAGCTGCCGCCGGTACGCGAAGTCGAAGCGCTGCGTGCATTCACCTGGCTGAAGCGCGGCGCGTCGGATTTTGGCGCACATCCCTTGCCCAGCCTGTTTTACGGGCTGTGTTTTGCAGGCATGGGGTTGCTCCTGTTGATCGTGTTCAGGTTTGCCATTGATTACACGTCGACATTGGCCATGGGGTTCATGCTGGCGGGACCCATCCTGGCCATCGGACTCTATGACCTATCACGTCAGCGTGAGACCGGGGACGTCAAATTCTTGTCTTCACTAACCGCGTGGCGCAGGAATCCGGGCGGGATCGGCATTTATGTGTTGATACTCACCATTGCGTTCCTGGTCTGGGCACGCGCGTCCATGGTGACGTTTGCGCTTTTTGAAGCGCGTGCGCTACCGACCTGGTCGGCGTTTTTTGTGGAACTTGCTGCCCTGAAGAACCTGACCTTTGTCGCGGCGTTTTTCGGCGTCGGCCTGTTGTTTGCCGTGTTGGTCTTTGTGCTGAGTGCCCTCTCCATCCCCTACCTTTACGACCAACGATCCGATGCCGTCACGGCGGCCGCACTGAGCGTGACGGCCATTGCCAAAAACCCCGCCGCCATGACACTCTGGGCATTCGCCATTGTGTTGCTGATCCTTGCCGGGCTGGTCTCGTTTTACCTGGGTTTGATCGTGACAGGCCCGCTGATCGGGCATGCAACCTGGCACGCCTACCGGGACCTGACCCAGACCCCATGAACGAACAGGCGCTCCACTCGCTCGCGTATTCCAGCCGGGCCGTACCCGGCATGTCCAGCCGGGCTGCGCGTCATGAATTGCACAACGACGCGATGACGCGCAACGCCGCGTTCGAAATCACCGGCTTGCTCATCTATGTCGAAGGACAGTTCGTACAACTGCTCGAGGGGCCCAGAAAGCGTGTCCTTGACCTCTTCCAAAGAATCCAGACCGATTCACGCCATTACGACGTTTCACTGATTGCCGAGTCCGCCGTCGCCAAGCGTGCGTTTGACGCTTGGTCCATGGTCCGCCGTCGCCAAGCGTGCGTTTGACGCTTGGTCCATGGCCCTTTGTGAGTTCGAGGAGGAAGCGGTCGACGCACAATCCCAGATTCGCACGGCGATTGCGGAAGCGCGCGAGCTTGGAACGCTGACACCATTGGCAGCGCTGGAGTCAATTTTGCTTCGAATGAAGCGAAACTAGCCGTTCGTGTGGTCGTTCCCGTGGTTTGGGAGATCGCATTTCCCTGTCCGTTGGATCGTCAGCCAATTATCCAGAGCGAGATCACTCCATGGCGTTGCCCAAACCTTTCAGCGAAATCTCCGGCGAATGGAGAGGCATCAAGCGTTTGTACCTGGAAGGTGCCGGAGGGCCTGAAATGGCTTGCGGCATGCGGCTCACGGTCGCTGCGGCCGCGCGCGGCTGCTTTGACGAGTTCGCATACACGTGGAGTTTTGAAGGCAAGCCCTGCGAAGGGGTCCTGCTGCTGGGCTACGACGACAAGGCGGGACTTGCCACCGCGGCGTGGATCGACTCATGGCATCAAAGTGCGCGGGTCATGCATTTGAGCGGATCGCTCAAGAATGAACGGCAAATCGCCGTGTTGGGAAGCTATGCGGCACCGCCGGGTCCGGATTGGGGATGGCGCTTGGAGATCGGGGTTCCAAGAATTGAAAACCCGGACCTATTGTCCATCAAGATGTACAACATCTGGCCCGACGGCAAGGAAGACTTGGCCGTGGTGATGGAGTTGGAGCGCACGTAATGCGTTGCCAGCGTTGAAATTGGCGAGGCAGGTGCTGAACCGATTCACTGGTTTGCAGTCATTGGCCACGCCACATGGGGAGTGGGCCGGGCGCGTCGACTCGGCCGGATTGCCGCCATGCAGTACGCCAGGGATTGATGCCTGACTCTTGAAATTCTCTGCGTTCCGGGTGGATTGGACCGCCCGGAATGGCTCTTCCGTTGCGCCGTTTCGGGACGCTTGCCATTTTCCGGCCACCATTGGTGCGCCGTTGTCATCTTGTTTCCTCATTCGCCTAACATGATTGCCACCACACCAGTCGGTTCTGAGGGGAAACCATGACGATCCTTGCCAAATTCCGTTCCGCCATCGGCCGCGCGGGCGGATTGCTTGCGCGTGGCATTCGCGCCGTGTTGACGCCGCTGGTTGGCACCGTGAACTGGTCGGCGCCGCCTTGGGCACGATGGGTGGGCCAGCGCATCGGTGCAATCGCGGCGGCAGCAACGGCCAAACCCCTCCACGCGGCCATTGCCCTGGGACTGATCGTTGCCGTCGGCTTCGGCGTGCATTCAGGATACAAGTGGTGGAAAGCCCGTCCCAAACCGCTGGAAGTGACGATGACGGCGCAAAACCCGCCGCGCACGCCGATCGAAAACGAGGACGAGAACGATCGCGGCCCCCGGCCGTTGCTCATCAATTTCAATCACGCGGTCGCGCCCTTGGCGCAGGTGGAAAAGGAAGTCAAGGAGGGCATCACCATCGAGCCGGCGTTGGTCGGCACCTGGAAATGGGTGAGCGACAAGCAACTCGAATTTTCGCCCAAGGAAGACTGGCCCGTGGGCGCCACGTACACGGTGTTGGTGGCCAAGACTGCGGTGGCCTCGCACATCCGCCTCGCGGACTATTCCATCAAGTTCCAAACGCCGCCCTTCGTTGCAAAGGTCTTACGTGGACAGTTTTACCAGGACCCGACCAACCCCAGTGCCAAGAAAGCCGTGTATGACTTGAGTTTCTCCCACCCGGTCAATACGGCCGAATTGGAAAAGCGTGTCGAGTTGAAGCTGGCCGGTCAGTCGGACGGCATCTGGGGCGCGGGCCGCGAGCGCACCAAGTTCACCGTGAGCTACGACAAGCTGAAGCTCAACGCCTACGTCCACTCGGAAAACCTCGCCACGCCGCAGGAAGATTCCTCCATCGACCTCAAGGTGGCGAAAGGCCTCACGTCCGCGCGCGCCGGCACGCCCTTCGAGAATGAACTCACGCAGACGGTGCGGGTGCCGGGCCTGGCCAGCCTCAATGTCACGCAACTCAACGTCAATGTCGCGATGACGGCCAAGAATGAGCCGGAGCAGGTCATCACCGCCACGCTCTCGGCCAGCACCCTGGAAAAAGACATCAAAGGGGCGACGTCCGCCTGGCTGTTGCCATTGCACCATCCGAAAACGAAAAAGGAAGAGCGCCGCGCGCCGTATCGCTGGGGCAGCAAAGACGAGATCTCCGAAGACGTCCTGAAGGAAGCGAAGAAACTCGACATCGAGCACATCGCCGGCGAGCGCGAGCACAGCGAATCCCACGTGTTCCGCTACCAGGCCCCGATCGGCCGCTACCTCTACGTGCAGGTCGAGCGCGGGTTGAAATCCTTCGGGGGCTACACGCTGGCCAAGCGCGTGCAGCAGGTGGTGCAGGTGCCGCCGTTCCCGGCGCAGCTCAACATCGTGGGCCAAGGCTCGCTGCTGTCGCTGTCCGGTGAAAAGAAAGTCGCCATCATGGTGCGCGACGTTCCGGGCGTGAAGATGGAAATGGGCCGCCTCCTGCCGGGGCAGCTGCAGCACCTGGTGACGCAATCGGAGGGCAATTTCGACAAGCCGCAGTTCTACGGCGGCATCGGCATGGACAACCTCACCGAACGCTTCGAACGAAAGGTGCCGCTGCCTCGATTGAAGCAGGGCAAGGTGCATTACGAGGCGCTGAACCTGGGCGATTACTTGTCCAAGGATGGTGCCAACAAGCGCGGCATCTTCCTGCTGCGGGTGCAGGGCTACGACCCGAAACTTGATCGCCGCCCGGCCAAGAAAGAAGAGACCGAGCCGGAACCGGACGCCGAGGAAGGTGAGGGCGAAGCGGGGGACGGAAATGCGCGCTATCGCCAACGCGAAGACCAGATCGAGCCGTCCGAGCGCGAAGACTTCCGACTCTTGCTGGTGACCGACCTCGGCTTGCTCATCAAGCGCTCGCTCGACGGCACGCAGGATGTGTTCGTGCAATCGATCGCCACCGGCTTGCCGGTGCCCGGTGCGGAAGTGGAAGTGATCGGCAAGAACGGCCTGACGCTCCTCACGCAAACCACGGACGCCACCGGACGCGCGCAATTCCCGAAGTTGGAGAACTTGAATCGCGAGCGCACACCCTTGATGATCGTGGTGAAGAAGGCGGGCGACATGAGTTTCCTGCCGCTCAATCGCCGCGACCGCGGGCTGGATTTCTCGCGCTTCGACGCAGGCGGGCTGCGCAACACCATCCTGCCGGGCACGCTCTCGGCCTACCTCTTTTCCGACCGCGGCATCTATCGTCCGGGTGATGCGTTTAACATCGGCCTCATCGTCAAGGCCAACAACTGGGCCAAGAGCGTGGCCGGGTTGCCGTTGGAAATCGACGTGACCGACCCGCGGGGTCTTTCCATCCGCCGCGAGAAGATCAAGCTGGGAGCGGGCGGCTTCAACGAATTCACGCACGCCACTCAAGAGACCTCGCCCACCGGCAACTACACCGTCACGCTCTACACGGTAAAGGACGCTCATTTGCCAAACCCGGCGCATACGCAACTGGGCAGCGCCACGGTGCGGGTGCAGGAATTCCTGCCCGATCGCATGAAAGTGGCGGCGAGCTTGTCCAAGTCTTCCGGCGAAGGCTGGGTGGCGCCGGAAGAATTGAAGGGCCTGGTCAATGCGCAGAATCTGTTTGGCACGCCCGCCACCAACCGGCGCGTGGAAGCCACGCTCACCTTGCAGCCTGCTTTCCCGGCGTTCCGCAGTTTTCCCGAACACCGGTTCTACGACCCGATGCGCGCCAAGGAAAGCCACTCGGACAAGCTGGACGATGGCACCACCAACGACGAGGGCAACGCCGAATTCGACTTGAACCTGGATC
>JBGAUM010000084.1:0-15747 GCA_044228625.1 Usitatibacteraceae bacterium
CATCATCGTGATCGCGGTGTTTTACAGCAAGAGCCTCTCCCTGCCCTTTCTTTTCGGGGCCCTTCTCGTTTTTGGCGTGCTCATATTTTTCAACCGGGTCCTGCGTTGGATGGCACTCACGCCCTACCTCATTGGGGGCGTGATCATGTGGGCCCTGATGTTGAAGTCCGGGGTGCACGCCACGCTTGCCGGCGTGATGCTCGCTTTCGCGATTCCGTTCAGCGCACGATCTGAAGACGAGTCTTCGCCTTCCCATCGGCTGGAACACTTGCTGCACAAGCCGGTTGCGTTCATCGTCCTGCCGTTGTTTGCGCTTGCCAACACCGGGGTGGTCATCGATACCTCCGCGCTGCAAAACCTCGCGAGTACCAATGCCCTTGGCATCGTGGCAGGTCTGGTCGTCGGCAAGCCCTTGGGGGTCTTGCTGCTGTGTGCAATGACCATCGGCATCGGCTGGTGCCAATTGCCGCAGGGCGTGCGTTGGGTACACGTCGCTGGTGCCGGAATGCTGGGCGGCATCGGCTTCACGATGTCGATCTTCATTACCAATCTGGCGTTTGACGGCAATGCGCCGGCGATTGCCGCATCCAAGATGGCCATCTTGTTGGCCTCGATGATGGCAGGCGTCGCAGGCTTTTTGTGGCTGCGCGCAATCAGCGCGCCAGGAAAACCCTAGATTTCACGCGGCGTTCGCGGGAAAAAGGCGCGGATCGCCGCGCCCGCATTAGGGTTTGACTTTGGGTTTTGTGATCAACGCGCGCCGGTCGGCGAATTCAACGGCGCATCCGGGTGCCAGCCGAGCAATGCAAGCATGACGAAAAATCCGACGACGTAGGCCACGGCCACGAACCAGCCATGGCGCAGCCATTGCCCGACCGAGCGCGCTTCCGGATACATGCTGGCCAGCGCCACGCCTGCCGATGAACCGAACCAGATCATCGAGCCACCGAATCCGACCGCGTAGGCGAGGAAGCCCCAATCGTAGCCGCCTTGCTTGATGGCCAAAGCGGTGAGCGGAATGTTGTCGAACACCGAGGACACGAAGCCCAATCCCAACGTGGTGACCCATGTGGCCTTGGGCAATTCCTCGACAGGCATCATGGAGGCACATAGCACCAAGGAGAGCAGAAAGACTGCGCCTTTGGCAGCCTCGGGGACGACCTCCCAATCGTGACGCCGCACCGGGATGGTGAGCAGGATCGCCACCCATACCGCCACGCCGATGAACGGGAAATGATCTGCCAAATGATTGAACTTGAGATTGACGACGACGTTGGTGGCAATGGCCAGCACAAGGATCAGTCCCACGATGCCGATGCGTCCCCAGTCGACCTGGGTGTGCGCGTGGGTGTTCTTCAGGATGGGAGAGTACTTCTGTTGCTGGATTGCGGCCGGAATCCCGAAGATGAAGAGGGCCACGCCGGCCGCCACATACGCGTCCAGCACAATCAACGGCGACACGCCGGAGATCCACAGCATCGTGGTCGTCGTGTCCCCCACCACACTGCCCGCGCCACCCGCGTTCGAGGCGGCGACGATGGCGGCGAGGTAGCCGATGTGGACCTTGGCCTTGAACAACTGGTGCGCCATGGCGCCCCCGATCAACGCGGCGGCGATGTTGTCCAGGAACGAGGACAAGACGAACACCATCACCAGCATGATGAACGCGCCCTTCCAATCATCCGGCAGGTACTTGGGCAGGATGACGGGCACGTGGCTCTTCTCGAAGTGCCGCGACAGGATCGCAAAACCCACCAGCAGGCACAGCAAGTTGGCGATGATGACCCACTCGTGTCCAAGGTGGCCGACGAATCCCGCAATGCCGGGCCCGGTCTTGAAACCGGTGAACACGATCTTGTACAGCGCGATGACGATGGCTCCGGTCAGCGCGATGCGAAGCGTATGCGCGTGGAACAGCGCCACGCCGAGCAGCGTTGCGCCAAACAAAAAGAAATCAATGGGAATACCGCCGACGCGGATGAGCGCCGGCGTCTGACCCGTACCGTCCGCAGCGAGTGCGGCAATGCTGACAGTGGCCGAAAGCAGTGCGGCCGTTGAGAATTGAATTCGTCGCTGTTGCATGGCGTCCCCCTTGCGGTGGATTCTAGCCCGCGCACGGGGGTGCGCCATGCGTGAAGTCCCTTAGAGGTTGGCGACCGCGTGAAGTCTTTTCAAGGCACTGCGCTCCTGGCTCCAGGATTTCATTTTCATGATGCGCGAGTAAACAATCAGTTCCTCTGCGGCGTGGCGGCGGTCTGCATCGAGCACGGCCAGCATGAGTTGGCCGACAATTCGGCGCTTTTCCGGGTCGTCGACGGAGCCGACGATCGCTTCCGTGGCCGCATCGTCGAGAGGCGAGACTCCATCCTGTGCGTCGGCAGCTGTCTTCAGATCTGCGCAATACGACTTCGCAACTTCCAGAAAACCCTGTCGGGTGATTCCCAAGTGCGCCCATGCGTTCAGGTGGTCCAGCGCCGTCATCTCGCGTGGATCAACCTCGCCGTCGCTCACCATCATGAGCGCGACAAGTCGGGACATGGCTTCTGGGCTATTCTTTGGATACTGCTTCATGCGTCCTCCAATGGATTGTTGCCGCAACATTTCAGGAAATGGTGCGAAGGGAGGAACGCGGTGACTGTGGCATGGCCCCCTCCGCATCAGGTCTTTCGACGACATCACAAACGCCATTGCGTCTGTCAGAGGGGCCCGTCGCGTCCGTCAATCTGGACGCATCAATCGACCGGACAATCGTGAATTAGTTCCTTGGTGGCGCGTATGTCCGCCAAACCAGGATCGCCGCTGCAGCCCATAGCACGGCGGCAAACGCCTGGAGCCCTTGGCGCGTCGCCATATCCATGGCGATCCCGCTCAACGTGGTGCCCATTCGAAGGAACACGGCAATGGCGAACAGGGCGAACAGCCGGCCGGCGATCGACCCTTCGCGACCGGTCGCGCCCAGCAACAGCGCTGCCTGCAGCAGCCCGAGGAAACACAGCGCCCAACCGGTGCCGGCGGCGAACTCGCATGCAGCCAACAGGCCAAGCGCTGGCGCATGCGGTGCGGCCAGCAAGGCCAACACGCCTACGCATGCCCCGGCCACAATCGCGCGCTGCGGCGAGGTCCGCCGCAGCCAAAGCGACGCGGGAAACGCCGCCAGTGAAAACCCGACCCAGAATACCGGCATCCAGTACGGCAATTCAGGCGATTTCATGAACGCAAGATAGCGCGGTGCCGCGTTCAAGGCGAAGTGAATCTGGACGCCGACGGCGAGCAGCAAGCCGGCGCACAGCAACGGCAATACGTTCGGGGAATTCGTCCTTTGCATTTTTCCGGCCTCGACCTCGTGCGTGGCGGAAGGGATTGGGCGCGGCAACAACACCAGCGCAGTGGCGGCGGTCAGCGTCACCAACCCGGCAAGCAGGAATGGGGCGCGCGGATCGACACCCTTGAGGGTCAATGTGACATACGGGGCCAACGCCCCCGCAACTCCCAGTCCAAAGGCAAACGCCCCCGCGATGGCGGGACGCGAGGACGACTCTGCTTGGCGCGTCAAGAGTACCAAGACAGGCGCGCGCAGGATCGACGCCGAGATTGACCAAACCGCGATTGCCGCCACAAACACGCCCGCTCCCGCCGCAGGTGCAAGATGGGGCAACAAGATGAATGCGAGCGTGGAAAGGGCGCACACTGCCCCTAACCATTGCCCGAAACGCCTCATGTTTTCCGCCACGCGATCCGCATGGGCTCCGAGTGCCCAGTCCATGACGGCGAAGATGGCCTGGTCGGCCATCAGGATCATCGCAATCCACGATTTGTCGATGCCGGCACGCGCGGCCAAATCCGGCAGGAATAACACATACACCGTCCAGCACAGCGTGAAAGCGAGTTGCAGGACGACCAGGCCAACCAGCGACGCACTCATGCGCGACCTGCCTTGCCGCACTTCAAACGATGACGACATGCACGCGGTAAGGACCGTGTGCGCCAATCACGATGGTCTGTTCGATATCTGCCGTGCGTGAGGGGCCGGAGACGAAAAACGTCGCGCGCGGCGGTTCCCCGACCTCCTTGCGCATCAATGCAAACGCGTCCTCCATCGTCGGCACGATGCGCGAGGCTTCGACCACGCAAATGTGCGTCTCCGGCAACAGGGCCGTGGCTTTGGGCGTTTCCGGTGCGCCGAGCAACAACAAAGTACCGGTTTCGCCAATGCCACAAAAGCAACCGGTCAAACCGATGAGGTCGGACCCATTCGCCGGTCGATCTTCGAAGGCGATGCCGGCCCCTTGCCAATCGAGCGTTGCAAAGTGGTGCCAGCCCACCAGTCGGGCTGCGAGTTTTTCGGACGCGAGATAGCGCGCGATTTCCTGCGGCAATCCCGCCATCGAATCCAACCTCGTGGTGGTCGACTTCAGGCGTTCACATTCGGCAACGAAGTGTTCAACCGGTTCTTGCCGGGCCAGCGACGGCAACGGGCCCCGCTCGTGCCGCGCCATATGCGTGCGCGCGGCGCCGAGCTCTGCGTCAGTCGTCATGCCGGGCTTGCCGGACTGGCGGCGGATACGCGCCAGAATGTTGTCGCGCGCCGTCACGAACGCCTCTCCGCGTACAACTCCCGGAAGGTCTTGCCCTGCGGTGCCGGCATATCGCGCCCCCTGGTCCAGCCGTCGAGGCCGGGCAACGCATGGATGACATTTTCACGCCCGCCCATCCAGCGCCCCAGGCGCGCCCCGATCCGTGTCGCCCATGCGTAGAGCCTCGGGCGCAGCACCAGAAAACTCCAGGCGGCGATGGCGGCACGTTCTGAAAACGGCCGAAGCTTCTGGTCAAACTGCCGCTCGCGCCACTTGCGCATCAGATCCGGCAGCGGAATCTTGACCGGGCACACCACCTGGCATTCGCCGCAGAAAGTGGCTGCATTGGGAAGATCACCGGCGTTCTCAATCCCGACATAGGTCGGCGTCAACACCGAACCCATCGGTCCGGGATACACCCAACCGTAGGCATGGCCGCCAATGTTTTGGTAAACCGGGCAGTGGTTCATGCAGGCGCCGCACCGAATGCAACGCAGCATCTGGCTCATGTCGCTGCCGACCAGCTTGGTGCGGCCGGCATCGACGAGCACGATGTGCATGTGCTCCGGTCCGTCGGTCTCGTCGGGTGATTTCACGCCGGTGGTCAGCGTGAGGTAATTGGCGATCGACTGGCCCACCGCGGAACGCGGCAACAGGCGGATGAGGGTGGCGAAATCCTCCAATGTGGGAATCACCTTTTCGATGCCGGTCACCACCACGTGCACTTTCGGCAGCGTGGTCACGAGGTCGGCATTGCCTTCATTGGTGACCGTCAATGTCGTGCCGGTTTCGGCAATCACGAAATTGGCGCCTGAGATACCCATGTCCGCATTCAGAAAGCGCTCGCGCAGCTGTTCGCGCGCCTCGCGCGTCATCGCCGGGATGTCGGTCAACGGCGGCTTTCCGTGCGCTTTCGCGAACAAATCCGCGACCTGCTCTTTTGATTTATGGACTGCGGGCGCGACGATGTGCGAGGGCGGTTCCTTGGCCAGCTGCAGGATGTACTCGCCCAGGTCCGTTTCCAGCACGGAAATGTCCGCTGCGGCGAGTGCATCGTTCAGGGCGATTTCCTCGGTGACCATCGACTTTGATTTGGTCACCGTCTTCACGCTGTGCTTGTGAGCGATCTCCACGACGATGGCATTGGCTTCATCGGCGTTCTCCGCCCAATGCACAATGGCACCGCGCCGCGTGGCATTGCGCTCGAACTCGAGGAGGTAGGCATCCAGGTTTGCGATGACGCGATCGCGCATTTGCGCGGCGTAGGTGCGAATTGCCTCCCAGTTGTCGACTTCCGCCACGCCCTTCGCGCGCCCATCCACGAACTTGCCCTTCGCCTTTTTCATGGCGTTCTGCAAGACCGCGTCATTGAGCTTGTCGCTCGCGGTTTGCTTGAAATGCATCGAATGGATTTGCATGGCGTCAGCGACCCGAAGATCCAGGCGCGTCCTTCATTCCCGCAACCACTTCAGCCCAATGCACCACCTTGGTCGTCGTATCGCCATTGCGGCGAAGGCGGCCTTCGATGTTCAGCAGGCAACCCAGATCACCTCCGGCAACGATCTGCGCGCCGGAGACGCCGATATTGACGCACTTGTTTTCTGCCATGCGTGTCGAAATATCGCCGAGCTTCACTGAAAAAGTGCCGCCGAAACCACAGCATTTTTCGCTGTCGTTCATTTCCGCGATTTGTGCGCCTGCCCGTTCCAGCAGCGCGCGCGGCTGTTGCTTGATGCCCAGCTCCCGAAGGCCCGAGCAACTGTCATGGTAGGTGACCGTGTCGTCACATCGTCCGGGGACGCCTTCGATCTTCAAAACGTTGACCAGAAAATCCGCAAGCTCGTACCACTTTGCGGCGAGGGCCTTGAAAGCCGCTTCTTCCGGCTCGCCCCTGAACAAGTCTTCGGTGGCGTGCACTTTCATCTGACCGGAGCAGGAGCCTGAAGGCGCCACGACATAGTCGCAGTCCTCGAATTCGGCCAAGACTTTGCGAGCCAATGTCTTGGAAACTTCTCGTGCGCCGGAGTTGTAGCCCGGTTGTCCGCAACAGGTTTGGGATGCGGGCACCACGACGTCGCAACCGGCCTGCTCCAGCAGTTTCAACGCGGCAAAGCCGATCGACGGGCGATGGACGTCCACCAAGCAAGTGACGAAGAGGCCGACTTTCATGGACGTGATCTTAGCCCAAAGGAAACCCCTGCCGTTGGCCCGCCCGTCGTTGGCCTTTTCCCTCTGGATTTTGATGGGGGCGCACAAAACAAAAGGGCCGGAAATCCGGCCCTTGTCTGCGTTGTCCTTTGCGTCAAGCCGAAGGTACTTTCGGCGCTGACACGAGGTGCTTGTTGGATTCGATCCATTTCTTGATGCGGTTGGCATCGCCGATACGCGTGAGGCGGCCCCATGAGTCGAGCAACACAATGACCACCGGATTGTTGGCAATCGTGGCGTGCATCACCAAGCACTTGCCTGCTTCATTGATGTAACCGGTCTTGGAGAGCCCGATATCCCAGTTCTGCGACTTCACCAACTGATTGGTATTCGAAAAGCCCATCGGTTTTTTCGCGTTCGGCAGTGTCACATGCAATTCCGGCGTCGTCGAAAAGTCGCGGATCTGCGGATACTTTGCCGCCTCGGCGACCATGCGGGCCAAATCCTGGGGGCTGGACACATTGCCCGGCGCAAGTCCGGTGGGATCGACAAACCGGGTGCTGCGCATGCCGATGAGCTTTGCGCGCGCGTTCATCGCATCGACGAATGCACTTTGCCCGCCGGGGTAGCTGCGCCCCAATGCAGACGCGGCGCGATTGTCCGACGCCATCAACGCCAGCCTCATCAGGTCTTCACGCCGGAAGGCGCTGCCGATGGGAAGGCGAGAGCGGGAGCCCTTGATGGTGTCGATGTCCGCTGCATCAATCACGACGGGATCATCCATTCCCAGTTTGGCATCGAGTACCACCATCGCCGTCATGATCTTGGTGATCGACGCGATGGGCATCGGGGCTTCAGCGTTCTTGGAAAACAGTTCCTTGCCACTGACGGGGTCAAACACCATCGCGGCATGGGAAAGCAGGTTGGGTTGACCCTCTTTGTTGAAATCCGGGGTTCCAGCCTGTTTTGCAACCTTGGCTTTCTTGGCCGGCTCCGCGTGCGCAAACGAGCCCCCGCCAATCGCAAATGTGGCGGCGGCGAACAGCACGGCGGGGCGAATCAATCGTTTCAGCATGGGTCGATAACGCAATTACGTTCCGAAGGGGTGACACCATATCAAACGGCGGGGGTTTCTGGCAAGATTTCAGGCAGTGGATCACAATTCTTTTCTAACCCCCTCATTTTTCGGCCATAGTCGGGATGAGGGCAACCCTGAGGAGCGGGAGGTCCGGTAACGGTGCGAAAAATGTTGCGCCCGCAGGCCTGAACACAATCCCTAGCGTCCCACGTACCGTTTACCCCAAGATCCAGCGTGTCAGCCCCCAAATATCCCACCCTCGACACCCTCGCGGTCCACGCCGGCCAGTCGCCGGATCCCGCCACCGGTGCGCGTGCCGTCCCGATCTACCAAAGTGCATCCTTCGTGTTTCCGGATGCAGAGACGGCCGCGTCGCTGTTCAACCTTGAGCAGCCGGGACATGTGTATTCACGCATCTCGAACCCCACCGTAGCGGTGTTCGAGGAGCGCATGTGCGCGCTCGAGGGCGCATCGGCGGCGGTCGCCACGGCGTCCGGGCAGGCGGCTTTGCATCTGGCCATCGCCACGCTGATGGGGGCGGGATCCCACATCGTGGCCTCTCACGCGCTCTATGGTGGATCGCACAACCTGCTGACGTATACCTTGCCGCGATTCGGCATCCAGACCACGTTTGTGAATGGTCGCGATCCGGACGCCTGGCGCCGGGCGATCCAACCGAATACCCGATTGCTGTTCGGCGAGACGATCGGCAACCCGGGGCTCGATGTGCTCGACATCCCCGTTGTGGCGGAAATCGCCCACGCGGCCAAGCTGCCCCTGATGCTGGACGCGACCTTGACGCCGCCGGTATTGCTGCGGCCCCTCGATCACGGCGCGGACATTGTCATGCACTCCGCGACGAAGTTCCTGTCCGGCCACGGCGTCGTCATCGGCGGCGTTCTCCTCGATGGGGGCACCTTTGATTGGGCTGGGTCCGGCAAGTTCGAGTCCCTGGCGAAGCCTTACGATGGATTTCACGGCATGACCATGAGCGAGGAATCCACGGTGGCGGCCTTCGCGCTGCGCGCACGCCGGGAAGGGTTGCGCGACTTTGGGGCCACGATGGCCCCCATGACCGCGTTCCAGATCCTTCAGGGCCTGGAGACCCTGCATCTCAGGATGCCCAAGCATGTGGAAAACACGCGCAAGATCGTTGCATTCCTGACAGCGCATCGCGCGGTGGCCTCGGTGTCGTATCCCGAATTGGCGTCACACCCGGACCATGCGGTTGCAAAGCGGCTGCTGCCGAACGGCGCAGGGGCGGTGGTGAGTTTTGATCTCAAAGGCGGCAGGCCTGCGGGCAAAGTCTTCATTGAAAAGCTCAACCTGTTTTCGCATTTGGCCAACATCGGCGACGCAAAATCACTCGTGATACATCCCGCCTCCACCACGCACTTCCGCATGGATGCGGCAGCCTTGAAGGCGGCGGGAATTGGCGAAGGCACCATTCGCCTTTCGATCGGCATCGAGGGCGCGGACGATTTGCTCGAGGACCTGTCGCGCGCATTGGCCGCCGCGGAAAAGGCGGCCTGAGCATGCCCCGCGATTCTGTAGATCCATGAATTTCCTCGTCCAACAACAGCCTGCGTTTGTTTACACGGGTGGCCGGCCGTTCGACGCAGCCAAGCCCACCATGGTGTTCATTCACGGCTCGGCCAACGACCACAGCGTGTGGACTTGGCAGGCGCGCTACTTTGCGCACCACGGTTGGAATGCGTTGGCCCCGGACCTCCCCGGTCATGGACGAAGTTTTGGAGCGCCGAAATCGAGCATCGAGGCCATTGCCGATTGGATCGCCAACCTGCTTGACAATGGGGGAATCGAACGCGCCGTGCTGGTGGGCCATAGCATGGGTTCCCTGGCGGTTCTTGATTGCGCGGCGCGCCATGCGCCCCGCGTGTCGAAGGCCGCATTGATCGGTGGCGGTGTGCCGATGGCAGTGTCAGATGCCTTGATGGACGCGGCACGGCATCGGCCAAATGACGCCTACGACATGTTGAACCTTTGGGGCCATGCCCCGCAATTGAAGTGGGGACGGAATCCGTCTCCCGGAACGTCGTCGCTCATGGCCTACAAACGGCTTCTTGAAAAAAGTGCGCCAGGCCTTCTCGCCAACGACCTCGCGGCCTGCGCAGCCTATTTGCCCGATGCGGATCGCCTGGCGGCCGTCACCATGCCCATTTTGTTGCTCACCGGCACGCGCGATCTTTTGACGCCGCCGAAGGCCGGGGCTGCACTGGCCAAGCAATTGCCCCATGCGCGATTTGTCACGGTCCCGGATTGCGGCCATGCCTTGATGCAAGAGGCGCCGGCGACCACGACCGATCACCTGCGGGCCTTTGTCGCGTGAGGCGGCTTGCTGGTTTCCTTTTCGCGTGTGTGGCGCAGGCAGTTTCTGCGCAACCGGTCACACTGCTTGATTCGCCCGTTCGCGTGACGGCGGAAGCTCAAAAGGATGGGCGCATTGATGCCGGAGTCACCGCGCTGGCCATTGAAGTCCTGGACCGCAATCAGGCGTTTCGATTCCAGGTGTTCCAGCGCGGCACGGCCGCCGAAGCGATTGCGCGTCAAAAGGCGGTGACGGGAACCAGGGACGGCCATCTCTTCGTACGAGACGACTGCCTGTCCGACAACCCGGAGAAGAAAACTTGGCGGTGCGTCCTCGACAAGGTCTTTGCGTGGACGGATTCGGATGCCGGCAAACGGCTCATCTACGTGGGCGATGTTCATGCCGGTGACGAGTGTGAGGGCACCCACAAGATCGGCTGTGCGCACGACCAGGGACTGTTTTCCGATGTGTACGACTTGCTGGAGAACAATGCCATCAACAGCCCCGCCGAGGCGCCCGCGCTGTTGATCGAGATGCGCATTCGCAGTGGCGCATTCGTGGTGGATCTGGACGAAACCTGGGGCCGCAACCAGGAGCGTTTCAAGGCCGGCGCCAAATGCCTGGCCGCATCGCCTGAATCACGTACAGACGCCTGCGTGGAGGGCATCACCCCACGCCGCGCCTACATGTTCAATGCTGCGCTGGCCGCCTATACCCAGCGTGAGATAGAACTCGACAATACCCGCACCTTTGCGCGAAGTGCCTTGTGCGCGAACGTCGTTGACGCCGAGTGTAGCGATACCCTTCGCGCGTCAGCCTTGATCCTCGCGCGCATCGTGCCGGGCGCGAGACCCAAGAATCGTGGCCTGGTGCGTGCATACCGCCTGAATGAGTCGTTGCCCACTCCAAAATGAAAAACGCGCCACGGAGGCGCGTTTTTTTGATGCGGCCTTGGTGATCAGAAGCCGACTTTGATGCCCAGCGCATAGCCCGCCACATCGGAGTCGGAGAGCTTGGTGTACTCCAGGGTGCCCGCCACGTTCTTGGTGAACGCGTATGAAAGTCCGGCACCAAAAATGCCTTCGGTCTTGCGGTCGCTGTCGCTGAAACCGAAAATCGAGGCCTTGCGGTCCGTGTTGGCAACGCCGAGTCGGCCGTACACGGAGAACACGTCGCTCACCGGCGCGGACAGGATGGCCGCGGCATAGATGCTCTTGGCTTCACCGGTGGCGCCAAGGAACTTCACCTTGCCAAAATCGGCGTAGCCGCCTTCCACGGAAATCTGCGGCGAAAGTTTGTAGCCCAAGCCGATTACCGCGTAACGATCCTTGTTGTCGCCCGACAAACCATCCAGGTCGTACTTGCTTTGGCCGGCCTGGATGTGTGCGTACCAAGGGGAATCCGCAGCCGAGGCCGGCACAGCAATGGTCGCCAGCGCCAGAGTGGCCAGGACAGCATAGGGGGTCTTCTTCATGTTGCTCCTTATGGGATTGAACGAATCAGGCCGTGCGAATGGCGCGGCCATGAAAGTGACGCGCAATGGGGTATTCGCGTTCACACAATCCTTCATTTCGGGGCGCGGGATGCGAAATTCAAGACCGGCAGGCTCAATTTTCGCGCCGTTACACATGGGCACATGAACAAGTCTGTTAGGCCTCTTGGCTGCTGCTGTGTCCCATACAGCGAGGTGTTTACGCGTCGCGCTCTTCCTGCTGCTGCAGGCGCCACATTTCGGCAAACACGCCCGCACGGTCGATCAGATCGCGGAATGCGCCGCGCTCGACGATGCGCCCATCCTGCATCACAAGGATTTCATCCGCATCGATAATCGTGGAGAGCCGGTGCGCGATGACCAGGGTGGTACGGTCCTTGGCGATCTCCCGCAACTCCGCCTGGATGTTTTTCTCGGTCGCCGAATCGAGCGCAGACGTGGCTTCATCGAAGATGAGAATGGCCGGGTTCTTGAGCAACGTGCGCGCAATGGCCACGCGCTGCTTCTCGCCGCCGGAGAGCTTCAAGCCGCGCTCGCCGACCATCGACTCCCATTTGTCCGGCAATCGTTCGATGAATTCCATGACGTGGGCGCGGCGCGCAGCGTCCTCGATTTCCGCATCGCTGGCCCCCGGCCGGCCGTAGGCGATGTTGTAGCGGATGGTGTCATTGAACAGCACGGTGTCCTGCGGCACGATGCCGAGCGAGGCACGCACCGAGGCCTGCGTGACGTCGCGGATGTCCTGTCCATCGATGGTGATGCGCCCGCCATTCACATCATAGAAACGAAACAGCAAGCGCGACAGCGTGGACTTGCCTGCACCGCTGCTGCCCACCACCGCCACCGTCTTGCCAGCGGGCACGTTGAAACTCACGCCGTGCAGGATCTGCCGCTTGGTCTCGTATGAAAAGTCGACGTTTTCAAACGCGATCGACGCGCCGTTTATCTGCAACGCCTTTGCGCCGGGCTTGTCGGCGATCTCCTGGTTTTCAGCCATCAGGCGGAACATTTTTTCCATGTCCGTCAGCGCCTGCTTGATCTCGCGGTACATCACGCCCAGGAAATTGAGCGGAATGTAGAGCTGGATCAGCAAGGCATTGACCATCACCAGGTCACCCAAGGTGAGCGGGCCGTTCACAATGCCATCCGCCGCACGCCACATCAGCAACGTCACCGCCGTGGCAATCACCAAGCTTTGCGCGGAATTCAGGATGCCCAGCGAGGTCTCGCTCTTGGTGGCCGCGGCCTCGTACTTCTGCAAATTTTTGTCGTACCGGCCGGCCTCGAATTCCTCGTTGCCGAAATATTTCACCGTCTCGTAATTGAGCAGCGAATCGATGGCGCGCGTGTTGGCCTTGGAATCCATCTCGTTCATCTGCCGCCGGTGCGCGGTGCGCCACTCGGTGATGGCAATGGTGGTGCCGATGTAAATGACAATCGCCGAAATGGTGATCACCACGAACCAGATGTCGAACTTCTTGGCCAGCAGCACGGTGACCAGCGTCATCTCCAACAGGATGGGGATCACCGAGAACAGCATGAACGACAGCAGCGTGGAAATGCCGCGCGTGCCGCGTTCGATGTCGCGCGTGACGCCGCCGGTCTGGCGCTCCAGATGGAAACGCAGCGACAAGGCGTGCAGGTGGCGGAACACGTTCAGCGCAATGCGCCGCATGGCGCGCTGCGTGACCTTCACAAACACGATGTCGCGCAGCTCGCCGAAGAACGTGGAGGAGAGCCGCAACAGGCCATAGCCGGCCAGCAGGGCAATCGGCACCACCAGCACCGCCTTGGACTTGTCCAGCGAATCGACGATCTCTTTCAGCAGCAGCGGCACGCCGATGTTGGCGAGCTTGGCGGTGACCAGGAAGAGAAGCGCCAGCGCCACGCGCCAGCGGAACTCCCAGAGGTAAGGCAGCAGCGAGCGGATGACGGACCAATCGCTTTTTGGGACCGGGGTTCCTTTTGCGGCAGTGGTGGGGGGCGAATCGTCGGAGGAGTGCGAATGGGCGTGGGACATGCCGCCATTTTACGGGTGGGGTGCTCGGGTCTAGCTGAGCTACTCACTTGCACCGACGTGCGCCATTTTTTCCTTTACGGACGCAAATCGCTAGTCCTGGCGCGGCGTTTAGGGCAAAAATGTCTCGAGAGGCCCGCGGATAAAAGAATCTTCGGGTCTGAATAAAAATACAGCGAAATTTCTTGACTGGGTGGAAAAGCGGGCGTAATGTCCGGTTTTATTCCCAGAAAGATAAGGACGACTATGGCCAAGGTCTTGACGACGGCTTCAGCGGAAACTGCTTTTCACACGTACCTTGCTGCCGCACGGAAGCATCACACTCAATTCGAGATTAGCAGGCTTCTTGGACATAACGTCCGGACAATCCGGCGATGGGAAGCCAAGGAGAGCGAGCCGCCGAAAAGCACCATTGAGATGTTGCGCCAGATTTCTCTCGGGCTGCATGTTGTTGAACCAAGCAACCATGCGTTCACTTTCATCGATCTCTTCGCAGGCATCGGCGGAATCCGTCGCGCTTTTGAGGATGTTGGCGGGCAATGCGTTTTCACTAGCGAATGGGACAAGCACGCACAGCGTACTTATGCGATGAATTTTGGTACGCACCACCCAATCGAAGGCGATATCACGGAAATTGATGCGAAGGACATCCCTGACCATGACGTTCTGCTCGCAGGATTTCCATGTCAGCCGTTTTCCATCGCTGGAGTTTCCAAAAAGAATGCACTGGGGCGCAGACACGGGTTTGAGGATGAAACGCAGGGCACGCTCTTTTTCGACGTGGCGCGAATCATCAAGGAAAAGCAGCCCAAGGCTTTCCTTCTTGAGAACGTCAAAAATCTGGCTTCCCATGACAAGGGTAGAACCTTTGACATCATCATGCGGACTCTTCGCGAAGAGCTGGGGTATCACGTCAAGGCGAGAGTCGTTGATGCTGCCCACTTTCTTCCACAACATCGTGAGCGAATCCTGATTGCTGGCTTTCGGGAAGAATCAGGATTTGATTGGGCGGCATTGGACCTTCCACAAAAGGGTGAAGTCACACTCGACTCAATTCTTCACAAGACAAATGGCGAAGAGCCAGTGATTCCATGGGATGAAGATCGCTACTTCGACCACAAGAAGAAACGAGTGAATCCCAAGTACACACTATCTGATCATTTGTGGACTTATTTGCAAAATTACGCTGCAAAGCACAGGGCAAAAGGGAATGGCTTCGGTTTTGGCTTGGTCGGCCCGAAAGATGTCTCGCGGACATTGTCTGCGCGGTATCACAAGGACGGTTCGGAAATCCTTGTTCGCCAGCGCGGAAAAAATCCGCGAAGGCTCACACCTCGGGAATGCGCAAGGCTCATGGGCATGCCGAACGATTTCAAGATAGTGGTGTCTGATACGAGGGCATATCAGCAGTTTGGCAATAGTGTCGCTGTGCCGGTAATGAAAGCGGCCGCCCGTTTGATGGTGCAATTCATCAATCAGGACGACACGCAGCTTGCGTTCGCAAATCTTGCTGTGGCTGCATAGGGGTGCACATGAACATGCCTACTCGTATTCCGCAGTGCGCGGATCTCACAATGAAAGGAATGTACAACTGGTTTGACATGATGGGAACCGCTGGCCTGCTCTTTCATCCGGACGACGATCCGGAAGAAATCGTGCGAATCGTAAACGGAAGAGCGATGTTCAATGCAGTCGAGGTCATGCAACTGCGAGGCGTCATAGACCAGTTGTTTGCGCTGCACGGAGAAGTGGTTTATGAAGCCGCTTGTACTTCGTCAATGCGGTTGCTGCGAGTAGGTGACGAAACCTAACTATGGATGTTGTTAGCCCGGCAGTCCGAAGCAGGATGATGGCGGGGATCCGGGGGTGGGACACACGGCCTGAGGTGCAGCTTCGCAAAATTTTGCATGCGCAAGGATTCCGTTTCAGCTTGCATCGCAGAGATTTGCCGGGGAAGCCGGATATTGTGTTGCCCAAGTACAAGGCGGTAATCTTTGTTCACGGGTGCTTTTGGCATCGGCATCGTTGTTCGGCCTTTAAATGGCCGAGTTCAAACAAGGCGTTTTGGCGCAAGAAATTAAATGCCAACGTACTACGTGACCAGCAAGC
>JBGAUM010000085.1:0-15912 GCA_044228625.1 Usitatibacteraceae bacterium
CCCCGGAAGAATTCATCAAGAAGAACCCCAATACTACGCAAGCCGTGGTCAATGCGATGGTGAAAGCCTTGAAGTGGCTGGCCAAGGCCACTCCGGAGCAAGTCATGGCCGTGGTGCCGGAAGCCTACATGTCGGGGAACCGCTCGCTCTACAAGGCGGCACTGCTGAAGAACATGATCGGCTATTCGCAGGATGGCCAGATGAGCATGGCGGCCGTGCAGAATGTGTACAAGGTGGTCAAGCAGTTCGAGCCCTCCGTGATCGCAGCGGGGGACTCGATCAACCTTGCAGCGACGTTTGACAATTCCTTTGCAAAGAAGGCGGCGACGAAGATCAAGTGAAGACGGGGGCAAAACACAAGGAATGGTGCGGCGATTGGGGCAGAAATGCCATGAGAGGCGCGCCGGTGCTTGGGTTTGACGTTGTGTGCATCATGGATCTAGTCGTCAGCGTCTGAACGTGTCGGCTGATGCGCTGCATTTCGATCATCTAGCGGTCACCTTCGCCGCCAAGCCTGGCGGCACGCCCTACACGGCTGTCGCCGATACGTCGCTCTCCATCGCCGACGGCGAGTTCGTTTCCATCGTCGGCCCCACGGGTTGCGGCAAATCGACCTTGCTCAATGTCGCTGCGGGATTGTTAAGGCCCTCTGCGGGGTCGGTGGAAATCTTCGGCAAACCGCTCGAGGGACTCAACGCGCAAGCCGGCTACATGTTTCAGGCCGAATCCCTGATGCCGTGGCGCTCGGCGTTGGCCAACGTGACGGCGGGCTTGCAGTTTCGCGGCGTCGATGCCAAGGAAGCCGCAGAGCGAGGGGAAGCATGGCTTTCCCGCGTCGGCCTTGCAGGCTTCGGGGACCGATATCCGCACGAAATGTCCGGCGGCATGCGCAAGCGCTGCGCGCTGGCGCAAATGCTGATCCTCGATCCGAAAATCCTGTTGATGGATGAGCCGTTCTCCGCGCTCGATATTCAAACTCGGCAATTGATGGAAAACGAGTTGCTGGACCTCTGGCAAGCCGACAGGAAATCGGTGCTCTTCATCACCCACGACCTGGAAGAAGCCATCTCGATGTCGGATCGCGTGGTGGTGCTCTCCGCGGGCCCGGCCACCCAGCCGATCGGTGACTTTGCCATTGACCTGCCCCGGCCCCGCGATGTAGCCGAGATTCGCCTCACACCGCGCTTCCTGCAACTGCACGAGCAGATCTGGCACGCAATGAAAGATGAGGTGCTGAAGGGCTATCATCAGACGAAAAATCGGATGACGGGTTGACATGAACCGGATTCGACTTTGGCAGGCCGGGCTCCTGATTGCGATCTTCTCCCTCTGGCACGTGATGACCGCGCCGGGCCTCGTCCCTCCCTTGTTCTTCGACAATGAGAACAAGGCGGCGTTTTTCTTTGGCGAACCGGCAAAGATTTTTCATGTGGTCTGGGCGTGGTTCACCGGCGGTGAAATCTACGCGCATCTCTGGGTCACCCTGCAAGAGACGGCGCTGGCATTTGTAATTGGTACGCTGCTGGGATTGGCCGTGGGGCTCTGGCTCGGCCTGTCACCGTTTGCGTCCGCCGTGGCGGACCCGTTCATCAAGGGGCTGAACGCGATGCCGCGGGTGATTCTGGCGCCGATTTTCATGGTGTGGTTTGGCTTGGGCATCTGGTCAAAGGTGGCCCTCGGCGTCACGCTGGTGTTTTTCATCGTGTTCTTCAACGTGTACCAGGGCGTGAAGGAAGTCTCTCCAGTCGTGTTGAACAACGTACGCATGCTGGGGGCGAATCGAACGCAACTGCTGCGCCATGTGTACTTGCCCTCGGCGACCTCATGGGTGTTCTCCAGCCTGCACACGTCAGTGGGCATGGCGTTTGTCGGCGCGGTGGTCGGCGAGTACCTCGGCAGCGCCAAGGGGGTGGGCTATCTGATTCACCAGGCCGAAGGAACCTTTGATATCAACACGGTGTTCGCGGGCATCCTGGTGTTGACGCTGTTCGCGTTGATGCTGGACGCGATGGTGACCATTGCGGAAAACAGGCTGCTCAAGTGGCGGCCGAAGCAGGCCGAGACCGCAACCGAATGACGGCGCAAGGCCATCGCAAAATCAACGATTGGACGAATCCATGAGCGACCTCTACCGCTATTTTGATTCCAACCCTGGCCGGATGATCGACAAGTGGATGCACTATTTCGCCTTTTATGAGCGGCACTTCGCCAAGTTTCGAGGTCACCCCGTGAACATGCTCGAAATCGGTGTATCTCATGGAGGCTCACTGCAAATGTGGAGACACTACTTCGGGCCGCAGGCACGCATCACGGGCGTGGATATCAACTCTGCCTGCGCCGCGTTTGGCGAGCCCGGCATCGCGGTGGAAATTGGCGATCAGGAGGACCGCAAGTTTCTCAAGATGCTGCGCGACAAGCATGGGCCTTTTGACATTGTTCTCGACGACGGCGGGCACCGGATGGGCCAGCAAATCGCGACCTTTGAAGAATTGTTTCCCGCCGTCAGGGAGGGTGGGATCTATGCCGTGGAGGACACACACACCAGTTATTGGCGGCATTGGGGAGGTGGTCTTCGCCACTCTGGGACGTTCATCGAATATTGCAAACGATTTGTTGATGATCTGCATGCCGGCTTCGCGGAGGATCCTGCACACACGCCTGGCCAATTGAAGCGCATGTGCAACGGCGTTCATTTCTACGATTCGATGGTCTTCCTTGAACGTCAAACCCAACCACCGGACGTATTGCGCATGACGGGCACGCCCTCATTTCCGGTAGGTG
Source organism: Usitatibacteraceae bacterium (assembly GCA_044228625.1). Lineage (GTDB taxonomy): Bacteria > Pseudomonadota > Gammaproteobacteria > Burkholderiales > Usitatibacteraceae > UKL13-2. Next base: position 2,782 of record JBGAUM010000085.1, read on the forward strand.
CCGCAGAGCTGGTCATGCTTGCGCGACACGAGGTGCAGCGCAACCGCCGCGCCATTGCGCGCCAACGCTGCCAGGAGGCGCTGGCCATCCATCCATCGTATGCCCCGGCCCTGCAATTGCTCGCGGAACTTGGCGGAACCTGAGTGCACCACTCGGGCGTTCCATCGCGGGCCACGCGGTGCACGAGGCTTCCGGTAAGCGGCGCCGATTGATGCTGGAGGTAGCGTGCGATGCCGGGAAACGCCGGCAACGATAGAGGGATGCAGTGCGCATCCGCCGAGCGGCTGAAATCCGTCTCAAACTTCTGGATGGCCTGGAGAGCCCGTTCGGGAGAAGGGTGGGAACAAGAGTGGTGCATGCGTGCGATCTTTGGCTCAGCGCGCCGTAGCCTCGGCGAACCTTCGCTGCCTACTCGCGGTCGATGCCCAGTTCCTGCACCTTGCGCGTAAGCGTGTTGCGGCCGATGCCAAGCAATGTGGCCGCTTCGATGCGCCGGCCAGCCGTATGCTCCAGCGCCTTGGTGATGAGGGCAGTCTCAAAGACCCGGTTCAAACGTTCATAAACAGACGAGTCGCCGCGCGCCAGTGCGGCCTCCACTTCACGCTCCAGTGCAACGCGCCAGTCGGTGAGCGCGGCAGTTGATCCTTGGAGCGCAACCGAAGATCCGCCGCGAATGTCAGGCGGCAAGTCGGCGACCTCCACGGACTGTGCGGGGGCCATGACATTGATCCAGTGGCAAAGGTTTTCCAATTGGCGGACGTTGCCTGGAAAACTCTGGCGGGACAGGAACTCCAGCGCCGCGTCAGACAACCGCTTGGGTTCCACATCGAGTTCGCGCGCGCTTTTGGCGAGGAAATGTTGGGCGAGCAGCGGAATGTCCTCGCGCCGCTCTCGCAGGGGAGGCAGCTTGAGGCGAATCACGTTGAGACGGTGGTACAAGTCCTCGCGGAACAGCCCCAACTCCACACGCTTCTCCAGGTCCTGGTGCGTGGCGGCGATCACGCGCACGTTGGCGGTCAGCGGAGTGTGCCCACCAATCCGGTAGAACTGGCCGTCCGACAAGACGCGCAACAGCCGGGTCTGCAAATCTGCGGGCATGTCGCCAATCTCGTCGAGAAACAGCGTGCCGTTCTCTGCCTGCTCAAAACGTCCGCGACGCAAGGCCTGCGCGCCAGTGAATGCGCCGCGTTCGTGTCCGAACAATTCGCTTTCCAGCAGATCTTTCGGAATGGCCGCCGTGTTGATGGCCACGAACGGCGCGTTTTTGCGCGGACTGTGCCGGTGCAGTGCGCGCGCCACAAGCTCCTTGCCCGTCCCGGACTCGCCATTGATGAGAACGGTGGCATGCGAGTGCGACAGCCGGCCAATGGCACGAAACACTTCATGCATCGCCGGGGCAGAACCGAGGATTTCCGCGTCTCCTGCCGGGGCATCCGCTCTCCCGGGCGCAGATTGCGACTCGGCCAGTGCGCGCCGGATCAATTCGATGGCTTGGTCAATATCAAACGGCTTCGGCAAATACTCGAAAGCACCCCCTTGAAATGCGGCGACGGCGCTGTCGAGGTCCGAATATGCGGTCATGATGATGACGGGCGTCGTCGGCATCCGCGCCTTGAGCTGTTGCATGAAATCGAGCCCGGAGACCCCGGGCATGCGAATGTCCGAGATCACGACCTGCGGCTCGCGGGATCCGCCTTGGCGCCCCAGCGCGTCGAGGCCGGCCTGCGCCGAACTGAACGATTCGTAATCGATGCCCTCGCGCGCCAGCGCTTTCTCGATGACCCAGCGAATCGATTGGTCGTCGTCGATGATCCAGACAGGGCGCATGAAAGGCTTCCGCGACTAGTGAAATGCGCGCAATTGCGCGTCGGTGGGGGCCGGCGCCTGTGCGACGGCATCGACTTCCCGCATGGGCAGCAAGACGGAAAAGCACGTGCGGCCCGGCTCTGACTCAAATTCGATCAGGCCCTGATGCTGGTTGACCAGCTGCTGCGCCAGTGAAAGGCCGAGCCCAGTTCCCCCGGTGCGACCAGTCACCAGCGGAAAAAAGATCTTTCCAGCCAAGTCAGGTGGCACGCCGGGTCCGTTGTCGATGATCTGGACAACGATCGCATGTCGATAGCGCTTTTTTGCAAGCGTTACTTGTCGCGCGATGCGAGTGACGAGCTGGATTTGCCCGTGACCGTTCAGCGCCTGGGCGGCATTTCGCGCAATGTTGAGGACTGCCTGGATCAAGCTTTCCCTGTCGGCGATGAAATCGGGAAGGCTGGCATCGTAGTCGCGCACCACATGCAGGCCGGCGGGAAACTCGGCCAGCAAAAGGGTCCGCACGTGCTCCACCACTTCGTGCACGTTGATGCGTTCGAATTTGAGCCGTCGGTGGGGCGTCAAGAGCCGGTCCATCAGCGCCTGCAGGCGCCCCGCCTCCTTGACAATGACGTCGGTGTACTCCTGCAAACTTGCGTCCGACGGGACGCTGGCCAGTTCGCGGGCCAGGAGTTGTGCGGCGCCCCGGATTCCACCGAGCGGGTTCTTGATTTCATGTGCAAGGTTGCGCAACAACTCGCGATTCAATTCCTGCCGTTCAAGAATGCGCTCTTCGCGGGCAATACGCCACGCCTGGTCGCGCGCGACAAGTTCGATCACCAGACGCCCATCTTCCAGCGGTGTGACAGACGCAGAGCAATGTAGATGCCCCCCCGTGGCGGACTCGAGGTTCAATTCGCTGCCGCTGATCGCCTTGGCCTCTGAAGCAGCGGATTCGAGCAACTGGAATAGCGCCTGGTTTCCAGCAGGGGAGGCGGGCAGCAAACGCTGAAGGGCTTGTCCCACCACACTCTTGGCGCTTGCCGCGAACAAATCCTCGGCGGCAGTATTCAGGTATTGCAGGACGCCGCGCTGGCCGAGGACGAGCACCGCCGCAGAGATCAATTCCAGTCCGGCGTAGGCAGGCAAAGGTGGAGTCACAAGGCGCTTGGTCGACATTCATTCAACGTCAGTAGGGTAGCAATTCCTGCGCCAACCGCGATTTTGGCGGCCTCACTGGGGAAATCTCAGACAGCGGGTACAGGCAGGCACCATCATGCACCAGAATGGTGCAATCCGAAAGCGATTTGGTGCGAACGGCCTGCGGCGAAAAAAAACGCCGGGAGCGGTTGAGCTTCCGGCGTCAAAAATTCGATCGGCATCCCGATCGAAAGGAGACAAATCATTTAAGCGCTGCGAGCTGCTCCTTGAGGCCTTTCAAGTGGGTTTCATGCATCGAAACCTGATCCTGCAAATTGCGGACGCGTTCGAAGTGGCGCTCAATGGTTTCGCGCTGTTCCTTGGTGGGCGGTTGCACCCCTGCTTCACTGGAGGCGGCAAAGGACGCGCGCATGGCACGAACGCTTGGCGTCAGCCGCTGCTCTTCCGTCAATGCCAGCTTGGCGTGATTGAGCAATTGCTCTTCGGATTGCAGTTCACCCTCAAGAAGACGCTTGCGCGTTTCCGCGCGTCGTTGTTCGGTGATCTTCTGCGCAGCTTCGGGCGAAAGCGAAGCAGTCATGATCATGGGACGCGTGGCACGTGAACTGGAAACGGACTGCGTCACCGCCGGCTCGATGTTGGGAACCTTGGCTGCCTTGGCCACCGTATCGATTGAAGCGGCGGAGGCATCGTCGGTAGCCGGCCAAGTCGGGGCGGGTGATACCGAAACATTCGCGGAGGCGTGAGCGAGTCCCGGGGACCGCGTCCCCAGCGGGCGCGGTGTGTCATCGGCCTCATTGTTGCTCTCACGCGCCGATGCCTTCACGGCAATTTTTTCATTCGGTGCGCGAAAGCCCATGGGGACAACGCGCGCAACGGGCACTGCCAATGACGATGTTGCCGGGGCTTGGGCTTCACGTGGCAGTGGTGCAACGGGAACGGGCAGTGCGGTGGGTGCCGGAACTGCCGGAGGCTGCACCTGTCCGAGCGAACCAGAGGGTGTTGACGGGATGACCGTGATTGGATCGAGTTCCACGCGCGCCCCGCCCTTGATCGGCGAATTGGCGTAGGTCACGCGCCCATTTTCATCCACGTGCTTGTAGATGACGGTACTGCTGGGCGCGGGCACGGTTGGCGCACTGCCCTGCGCATGTGCGCTTGCACACACAAGGATTCCAGCCAGGCATTTCAATGCGCGCATCATGGCCAATCAGCTGCTTTCTCGAGGGAGGAAATCGCAAACCTGCAGGGTCAAACAGCATACGGCGCGGAAAATTCTTTTTCAACTCAAGGAGTTGTATGAAATGGGGGGCTGAAACACCATAGGTAGTTTTTGGTGCGAATCGAAGGGTTGGCGCAGGCGCATTTCAGCCAATTTCGACCCAGTGACACACCGAACCTGCTTCTAATTCGGGCGCCTGAGGAGGCCCATTCGAAGGTCAATTTGCGATCAAAGTGATGCGCCCATGCAAAAAGGGGCGAGGCCTTGCGGCCCAGCCCCTTTTCTAAACTGCAATTGCGACGGGTGGATTACGCCGAGTAATACATGTCGTATTCCACTGGATGCGTGGTCATGCGGAAGCGCGTGACGTCAGCCATCTTGAGTTCGATGTATGCATCGATCATCTCATTGCTGAACACTCCGCCGCGCGTCAGGAACTCGCGATCCTTGTCCAGGTATTCCAGCGCTTGATCGAGCGAGGAGCAAACGGTCGGGATCTTGGCGTCCTCTTCCGGCGGCAAATCGTAGAGATTCTTGTCGGCAGGATCCCCGGGATGAATCTTGTTCTGAACGCCATCCAGGCCCGCCATCATCATGGCCGCGAAGGCCAAGTACGGATTGGAAAGGGGATCCGGGAAACGAACTTCAATTCGGCGGGCCTTGTCCGACTGTACATACGGCACGCGAATCGATGCGGAACGATTGCGAGCAGAGTATGCAAGCTTCACCGGCGCTTCGAAGCCAGGCACCAGACGCTTGTAGGAGTTCGTGGTCGAATTGGTGATCGCGTTCAGCGCACGAGCGTGCTTGATGATGCCGCCGATGTAATAAAGCGCGAAATCGGACAAGCCCGCGTAACCATTGCCGGCGAACAGGTTCTTGCCGTCCTTCCAGACGGACTGGTGGACGTGCATGCCGGAGCCGTTGTCGCCGACGATGGGCTTGGGCATGAAGGTCGCCGTCTTGCCATAGCTGTGCGCCACGTTGAGCACGCAGTATTTCAGGCGCTGCAACCAATCTGCGCGTTGCACGAGCGGCGCGAATTTGGTGCCGATTTCGCATTGGCCTGCCGTAGCGACCTCGTGGTGGTGGACTTCCACTTCAACCCCCATGTCCTCCAGCGCCAACACCATCGCGGAGCGAATGTCCTGCAGCTGGTCGACTGGAGGCACCGGAAAATATCCACCCTTGACCAGGGGGCGATGGCCCAGGTTGCCGCCTTCGAACTTCTCACCCGTGGACCAGGCGGCTTCTTCGGAGAATACCTTGCAAGAGCTGCCCGACATGTCGACATTCCATTCGACGGAATCAAAAATGAAGAACTCGGGTTCCGGACCGAAGTACGCGGTGTCACCAATGCCACTCGACTTCAAATAGGCTTCGGCGCGGCGGGCCAATGAACGCGGGTCGCGGTCGTATCCTTTTCCGGTGGATGGTTCGATGACGTCACAAGTCAACACCAGCGTGGGTTCGTCGAAGAACGGATCGACAAATGCGGTGGATGTATCGGGCATCAGCAACATATCGGAGGCTTCGATGCCCTTCCACCCGGCGATGGACGAGCCATCAAAAGCGTGTCCCTCGGTGAATTTTTCTTCACCAAAGGCCTTCACGGGCACAGAGACGTGCTGTTCCTTGCCCTTGGTGTCGGTGAACCTGAAGTCGACGAACTTGACTTCGTTCTCCTTGACCATTTTCATCACGTTTGAAACGGACATGCGATTCTCCTGGGAGTCGGGTTTAAATTTGGAGTGAGGAAAACAGCAGGAACTATGCCACGCCTGATGGCTTCTTAATTTATTGATTTATAAACAAAAAAGCGCGCCAAAGTTTTGCGATTGCACCATTATTGTGCGCCATTGGTCGGTTTGCACTAACTTGGTGCAACCAGCCATGCTGACACACCACCATAATATATATGCATATGACCCTTCGCTTCGCCGTTCTCGGCAACCCTATTGCGCATTCACGCTCCCCAGAGATTCATGCGCTCTTCGCAGAACAGGCAGGGATTGCACTTTCATACGACCGCGTCTTGGTTGAGCCGGGTTGCTTTGGCGACACTGTCAGGAAGCTCCAAGGGCAAGGATTTCGCGGCGCGAATGTGACCCTCCCGTTTAAAGAAGAGGCTTGGAGATTGGCCGGTCGACTTACCGATCGCGCGCAGAAGGCTGGGGCCGTGAACACGCTGAGCTTTCAGGACGGACGAATTGCTGGAGACAATACCGATGGCGCCGGGTTGCTTCGAGACCTTGAGCAAAATCTGGGGGTGAACTTGGAGGGGCGGCGCGTTTTGCTCTTGGGTGCAGGCGGTGCGGCGCGCGGCGTGCTGCATCCCTTGTTGGAATTCACGCCCAAAGAAGTCGTCATCAGCAATCGCACCTTTGATCGGGCATCGGAGCTGGCCGGGCAGGATCCCATTGCGGGCCGGACCCACGCGCAGAGATTTGAAGACCTATCCGGCGCATTTGACCTCATCATCAATGCGACCTCGGCGAGCCTGCTGGGCGATGTGCCCGCAGTCCCTGAGCGCTGCTTCGCAAGCACGACCATGGCATACGACATGATGTACGGCGCAGTACCCTCGGCTTTCATGGACCATGCTGCCAGCTTGCAGGCACGTGTGTCGGACGGCTTGGGCATGCTGGTGGAACAAGCAGCGGAGGCGTTTTGGGGTTGGCATGGCGTTCGTCCGGCGACCCTGCCCGTGATTGCCGCCATTCGTCAGCAGTTGGCCGCATGATTCGCAGAATATTCCGATGGCTACTCATCGCTGTCGGATTAGTTGTGGCAATGTTTCTCGCCTACCAGGGCTATGTCGCGTTACGCCTTTGGTGGTGGGTGGACCACAACCCAACCACGACAGCGTTCATGAATGCCCGGCTTTCAACGCTCCGTGAAAAGAAGCCGGAGGCCAAACTCAAACATCAGTGGGTCCCTTACCAAAAGATCTCCACGCACCTCAAGCGTGCCATTCTCGTGTCCGAGGATGACAAGTTTGTGGACCATGAAGGGTTTGACTGGGAAGGTATCCAGAAGGCGTTGGAAAAGAATGAGAAAAAGGGAAAAGTCGTCGCGGGGGGCTCTACCATCAGCCAGCAGCTGGCCAAAAACCTGTTCTTGTCGGGGGACAGGAGCCTGATCCGCAAAGGCGAAGAAGCCATCATTACGGTCATGATGGAAAGCATCATGGACAAGGAGCGCATCCTGGAGATCTATCTCAATGTGATCGAGTGGGGGGATGGTGTGTTCGGTGCAGAGGCTGCCGCGCAGCACTATTACGCCACCAGCGCCAGCCGGCTCACCGCCGAGCAATCCGCCAAGCTTGCGGCGATGGTGCCACGCCCGCGTTTTTACGACCGCAATCGCAACGCGCCGTGGCTACTGAAAAAAACGCAAATCATCCTCGAGCGCATGCCGCGTGCGCAACTTCCATAATGGGCAACATCGTTCTTACCCCCACCTTTCCCAGGAAAGCCCAGTGGAACTCGTGACTTGGATTTTCTTTGGCCCCGCCAAGCTGATCGCGGCCTGGCCCCATGCCGGATTTCTACTCGGCGCCGCGCTGGTTGGCATGGAAGTCTGGCTTTATCAATTCCGGGGGGTGCGGTTCACTTTGGCTTTCTTTCGGGAAGCGGCCGTGTTTGCCGGTTTGCTTTGGATGATCTTCAATGCATACGAGTGGCAAATCGCGGCGACCGCCTTTGCCAAAACGAGTATTCGGTACGACTTGCTGGTGTTGGTTCCGATCCTCTACGTCATGACAGCCGTCGCCGGGCTGATGCTCCGCAAACAGTTCGCCGAGAAACGCAAATAGCCGCAAATGCGGCGCTGCCTGTCGTCGGAATGTGCGCTTAACGCTTGGGGCGTTCGTGGCGCGAGCGCGGGATGTTTCTGGGTCGCGAACTCGAGCGCCGTTGCGCTTGAATAGGGGGAGCTTGGAACACGGATGGAAATGATCCGCTTCGTGGGGCCGGTATTGCCAGACCCCGCGAAACGGATCGATTTGGCCTACTAGCCCATCGGCTTGATGAGCGGCGTGATCACGGGGGTGACCATCGGGGCAGCGGCAGGTTTCGCAGCAGCCTTCTTCTTCGCAGGCTTCTTCTTTGCTGCGGGCTTCTTCTTCGCAGCAGGCTTCTTCTTGGCAGCGGGCTTCTTCTTCGCTACCTTTTTCGCTGCGGGTTTCTTTTTCGCAGCAGGCTTCTTAGCAGCCTTCTTGGCAGCCGGCTTCTTCTTCGCGGCTGGCTTCTTGGCGGCTGGCTTCTTCACCGCTTTTTTGGCGGCGGGTTTCTTTGCTGCCGGCTTCTTTGCAGCTTTCTTTGCTGCCGGCTTTTTCTTGGCTGTTGCCATGTTCTACTCCTTTCGATGGTTGGACCGAATTGCTGTTCAGCAGAAACCGGTGTCCCGGTTCCTACCAAGCTTTCCGTTCAAAACGAACGTTTGGAGTGGCGGCAAACAACGCTGGAATTGCAGTGGCGATGCGGCCTCACTCAACCCGGCCGCCGAAGCACACTCAATGAAAATTGGAGCAAGTGGACTGCAACAGCACGGGCACTTGGTGAGGCGGATTCTAGAACGAAAGTTTTTTTGAACGCCAGTGTCGCGTGTTGTCAAGCGCGATTATTTGCACACAAGTGTTTGCAAATGGTATCGAGTCGCTACCGATAAATTGCGCGCCGCATGCCGATGCGCTGATTTTTCAACCTCGAACTCACGGGCGCTCGTGTGCAACGAGATCCTCGAACGATTCGCGCTTTCGTACCACGCGCACGTTTCCGCCGCTCACCATCACTTCGGCGGCGCGGCTGCGCGTGTTGTAGTTCGACGCCATCACGAAGCCGTACGCGCCTGCCGACAGCAGCGCCAGCACGTCGCCCTCGCGCGCGGCGAGCGTGCGGTTGTACGCCAGCACATCCGAGCTTTCGCACACCGGGCCCACCACGTCGCACGCCATCGGCGGCGCATCGGACACGATGGTGTTGGCCACCTCGTGATGCGCTTGGTAGAGCGCCGGGCGGATCAGGTCGTTCATGGCGGCATCGACGATGAGGAAGTTTTTGGCCGGCGTGGTCTTCACGTACTCGACGCGCGTGAGCAACACGCCGGCATTGCCCGTGAGCACGCGGCCGGGCTCTAGCAGCAATTGCACGTCCCGATCGCCCAGCGCGGCTTGAAGTGCCGCCGCATAGGCGTTCAAGTCGATGGTGGCCTCACTCTGGTATGTGATGCCGATGCCACCGCCAGGACAGATGTGGTGCACCGGAATCCCGGCGGCACGCAAGTCATCGGCCAGCGCCACGATCTTGCCCATCGCCTCGGTGAGCGGGGCGGCGTCGGTCAATTGCGAACCGATGTGGCAGTCGACACCGGCAACGGAAATGTTCGGCAGCGCCGCAGCACGGGCATAGACTTCGCGTGCCCGCTCGAACGCCACGCCGAACTTGTTGTTTTTCAGACCCGTGGAAATGTACGGGTGGGTCTTCGCGTCCACGTCCGGATTCACCCGCAGGCTCACCGGCGCAATCTTGCCGAGCTTGCCGGCAACGGCATCCAGCCGCTCCAACTCCGGCTCGCTTTCCACATTGAAGCACTTGATGCCGGCCTCAAGCGCAAACGCCATCTCGTCCGCTGTTTTGCCCAGGCCCGAGAACACGACTTTGCCCGCGTCCCCGCCCGCGGCCAACACGCGCCGCAATTCCCCACCGGAGACGATGTCGAACCCCGCGCCCAGCTTGGCGAACAGGCTCAATACCGCGAGATTGGAATTGGCCTTGACTGCATAGCAAATCAAGTACGGCCGGCCACCGCGCGCCGCTTTCAATGCGCCATCCAGGCGTTTGAAGGCGGCGGCCAGCGCCGCCTCGGAATACACATAACAAGGCGTGCCGAACTCGCGCGCAACGTCGGCAAGCTTCACGCCCTCCATCGTGAGGGCGCCGCCGGCATCGCGGGCGACATTGAATACGGAAAGATCGCGGCTCATCGTGCGGCTCCGGTCACGGACTTGGGAGTCTCCGGAGGCAGCTTCAGCGGCCCCTTTTGACCGCAGGCCGGCAGAATCAACACACACGCGACAAGCAAAATCAGAATGCGTAACATGGAAAATACACCCGTGAACGAGAGAATTTTGAGGCGCGTGGATGCTATCACGCACGCCTTGCTTCACTGGTTCGTACCACCCTGCAAACCCCACCATCGACCATGACCGAAAGCACATTCCACCAGCACGCAGACCAACTCATGGCCGCCATCGACGCAGCGATCCTCGATTCCGATGCTGCCGATGAGGCGGGCATCGAGTGCGACATCAACGGCGGCATCCTCACCATTGAGTGTGCGGACGGCAGCAAGATCATCGTCAACCGCCAGACGCCGATGCGCGAAATCTGGCTGGCGGCGAAAGGCGGCGGCTTTCACTTTCGATGGTCCGACGGAGAGTGGCGCGACACGCGCAGCAACGCGCCATTCGTTGAAGTGCTGAACGTGGCGTTGCAGGCGCAAAGCGGGAAAGTGATCGGCATCACAATTTGAAGGCCGCATCAAGAGGACGCGCGCGCACGGGGCACGAAAAACTCCCCTTGCAATCAAACCCTCGCCGGTTTAGTATCGGGTCAATACCAAATCAACACGCCAAAATCGTGCCCTGCACCGGTATCGACCCGCTACCAAAATTCCGCCCGATCGCCACGTCGCGCCACAAGGCACGAACGCACACGCGGCAAGGTGTGAGCCTTCCTGAGCATGGATAAGAGCCCGCAAGTCCTGCTGGAACTCGTCGAGCGTTTGGGCAATCTCATGCGCGCTGAATTCCGCCGCGTCTCCAGCGACGAGCAACTCCAGCCGGTGCACGTGCAGGCGCTGACCTACCTCGCGCGCGCCAATCGTTACTCTAATACCCCGCAGGCGATGGCTGAATATCTCGGACTGACCAAGGGCACGATGTCGCAATCGCTGTTGCTATTGGACCGGCGCGGTTTGATCGAGCGCTACCAGGATGACCTGGATCGCCGCGTCGTGCGCCTCCGGCTTTCGCAGTCCGGCGACGCGTTCATCGCCGAGTCCCAACCCCAGCTCGCCTGGCAGCATGCGACCCGGAACATCAGCCCCAACCGGATCCGCAACGCCGTGTCGGCCCTGCGCGAGACCCTCACGACCTTTCAGGAAGACAACGAGGGGCGCGCGTTTGGCACCTGCCACGGGTGCCAGCACTTCGAACGCCTTTCAACGCGCGCGCCTACCGATGCGGGCTGATGGGCGACCGGCTTTCGGGCCCGGAGGCGAAACGAATCTGCTGGCTTTACGTGCAGAAGGGAACGGCGGTCGAAGCGGACGATGACGACGAATAGGCCGAGGGTGCTGGGGCGTGCCAGGTACCTGACGCACGCATGGTGTCATGGTCGGGTGCGCACCCGACCGTCGACTGGCCATCGCGAGCCCGACTTGGGCGATTGAAGGTCAGGGCGCCAGTTTCTTTTTCAGCAGATCGGTCACCTGCACCGGATTCGCCGTCTTGTTGGACGCCTTCATCACTTGACCGAACAGCGCATTGAGAGCTTTTTCCTTGCCGGCGCGGTATTCCTCGATGGCTTTGGGGTTGGCGGCGAGGGCTTCGTCCACCAGCTTTTCGATGGCGGAGGAATCGGAAACTTGTTTAAGGCCCTTGGCGTCGATGATGGCGTCGACATTCCCGTGTCCCCGCCACAGATCATCCAGCACTATCTTGGCGGCATTTCCGGAAATCGTGCCATCCGAAACGCGGGAAAGCAAATCCGCCAGCTCTTTGGGTTGCAGTTGCGCCTGCTCAATTTCAATATCGTCGCGGTTCAGTCTGGCGCTAACCTCACCCAAAAGCCAACTGGCGACTAGGCGCGAATGCGCCAAACCCAATCGCGCAACCGTCTTTTCAAAGTAGTCGGCGAGTCCTTTGGATCTAACAATTTGCCTGGCATCGCTTTCAGGAAGTCCATATTTGATTTCCCGGAAGACAGTCTCAACGGTTTCGTCGATTGCCTGTTCTAGCTGGGCTTGCTGCTCATCCTGCTGTGCTCGAGCCTCGGAGGCAAAGCGTAGCAATCGTTGATTCGGGGTTTCTCCCATCGTCCGCCGAATCTCCCCCACCCATTCCCGCGACACCCCCACCGGCAACAAATCCGGGTCCGGAAAATACCGGTAGTCCATCGCGTCTTCTTTGGAGCGCATGGACCGTGTCTCATTGCGCTCGGCATCGTAGAGGCGGGTTTCCTGCATCACCGCGCCGCCATCCTCGACCACTTCAATTTGCCGGCGGATTTCGTACTCGATGGCTTTTTCCAGAAAGCGGAACGAGTTCACGTTCTTGATTTCCGCCCGCGTACCGAGCTTGGCATCGCCTGCGCGCCGCACCGACACGTTGGCGTCGCAGCGGAAAGAGCCTTCCTGCATATTGCCATCGCAAATGCCGATCCACGTCACCAGCCCATGTAGCGCCTTGGCGTAGGCCACGGCTTCCTCGGGCGAGGTCATCACCGGGTCGGTGACGATTTCCAACAAGGGCGTGCCGGCGCGGTTGAGGTCGATGCCGGACACGCCCGGCGTTTCCAACCCCTCGTGCATTGACTTGCCGGCATCTTCTTCCAGATGCGCGCGGGTCAGTGTCACGGTTTTCCTCGCACCCGCGACTTCGATCTCGATCTGACCGCCGGTCACGATCGGCAGCTCGTATTGGGAAATCTGGTAGCCCTTGGGCAAATCCGGGTAGAAGTAGTTCTTGCGGGCAAACACCGAGCGCGGCGCAATGTGCTGGTCCGATCCGCCGTTCACCGCCAAGCCGAATTTGATGGCCGCCTCGACCGCGCCCTTGTTCAATACGGGCAAAGTCCCGGGCAGGGCCAGATCGACGGCGTTGGCTTGGGTATTGGGTGCCGCGCCAAACGCGGTGGGCGAACCGGAAAAGATCTTCG
>JBGAUM010000086.1:0-15557 GCA_044228625.1 Usitatibacteraceae bacterium
TCCTTTCAACGGTGGGCAAGACCTTCAGGACAGCGCCCAAGCCATTGCCATCGATGCGTCGGGAAACGTCTTTGTGCTGGGCACCACGGACCGAGATTTCAACCAGGTGCCGGGCGTCAACAATCCGGCTTACACCGTGGTGAAATACCTGACGGATGGCAGCTTCGCGTGGAGCAAGAGTTTTGAAGGCTCCGGCACCGGCAATGAATTCGCCAGCGCGCTCACGGTCGACGGCGCGGGCAACGTGATCCTCGGCGCTTATGCGGGCAACGCGGGCATCTATGTGCCGACGCTATTCAAGCTCGATCCGGCAAACGGCAATACGCTGGCGACGGCACCGCTGGCTGGCTTGTCCGCCCTGAACGGCGCGGCGCTGGTCGCGGCGCGGGCGCTGGCCTCCAACGAGGTGGTGGCCGCGGGCTTTATCTCTCCCAACGGCAACGGCGACTTCGTGGTGGCAAAGGTGTTTTCCATGGGCGGCAACTGGACCGCCAACGAAGGCAACGCCACCGGTCTGGCCACGACCTTCGCAGGTGGGCTCACCCATGGGGGCGCGCTGGGCGTGGACGGCACGGGCACCGCGTTTGTCACCGGGCGGGGCGGAAACGGCCTGGCGGCGAATGTCGTTTCCGCGGCCCTTGCCGCGGACGGCACCGTGCAATGGCAGCGCACCGCCAATGGTGTGGGGAACGGCTTCGATCAAGGAATCTCGGTGTCTCCCTTTGGTGGCGGCGCCTATGTGGCGGGTGAGACCACGGAGGCCGGCGCGATTCGCCAGTTGCTCATCAAGTACGACAACGCGGGCAACGAGACCTGGCGGCGCACGATCAGCAATGCGGGCAGTACACAGGATGGCGTGAAGGCGGTGCTGGCCGATGGCAGCGGCGACGTGTTCGTGGCCGGTACCACGCAGGTCGGCGGCAACGTGGATTTCTTCACGACCTACGTGAACGGCGTGTCCACGAATACCATCGGGCAATTCACCGATGGCACGAATGGCGGGCCCGACATCCCGGTGGCCATGGTGCGCGATGCCTCGAACAACGTGTATGTGGCCGGCAGCAGCAGCAACGCGGGCGTGGAGTCCATGCGCATCGTGAAATACGGCCTGGCCCCATGGCAAGTGGTGATCGACCCGCCGGTGGGCGCGACGCGCATCGTGCGCGCGATGGCGCTGGACAATGGCGGGGCGCTGTACGTGGCTGGCGATGTGCTGATCAAGTTTTCACTGGGGGGCATCGAGCAGTGGCGCGTCAACCCCGGCATCGTGGCCCAGGCCGCTGCGGTGGATTCCGCTGGCAACGTGATCGTGGCCGGCTCCAACGGCGCCATCGTGAAGTACGATGCCAGCGGCACCGAAATGTGGCGCACGGCGGTCTATGGTGTGGAAGACGCCAACAACGTCGTGTATGCCTTGGGCACCGACGTGCAAAACGCCGTGTATACGGCAAGCCGCAACAGCATGGACCCGCAGGCGCAATATGTGGTCACCAAGACCAGCGCGGCCGGCCTCTACGCCTGGCGCATGGAGTTTCCCACCGCCGACGTGGGGGGCACCGTGCCCCCCGCGATGCGTGTTGCGGCCGACCGCAGCGTGCACGTGGCGGGCATGGCCTCGGTCAACGGCGCGCCGCCCTCCATGACCGTGTGGAAGATCATCCAGCCGACGCCGGCGCCGGTGCTCAACGCCGCCATCTCCGGCAACGCGCAAGCGGTGTTCTATTTCGATCCGCCCAACGGCGATGGCGGCAGCCCCATCACCGGCTACACGGTGTTTTGCAACGGCGGCGCGGTATCGGCAAGCGGCATCAACTCCCCCATGACCTTGTCCGGCCTGGTGAATGGAAACACATATGCCTGCTACATCACAGCCAACAACCAGTTTGGCAATGGCCGGGCATCCAACGTGATGCTGATCACCCCGCAAATCAATCCGCCGCTCATGCTGGTCGAAGCGTTTTCACTCAAGACACACGGGGGTGCAGGCACGTTCGAGCGGCGCATTGACATCACGAGGCCGGTGACGGGCGCGGTGAGCATCGAGTCGCGACAGCTGGGAACGACACAAACCCTTCGGTTGCGTTTCAATACCACCGTTTCCAGCGTGGGCTCCACCAGTCTGGAGGACCATCTCATGCAGCCTGTCGGTTCAGCGACGGCGGCGCCCAGCGGACAGGATGTCTTCGTCACGCTTTCCGGCATCACGCACGGTTCGCGCATTCACGTCTTGCTGACGGGACTGAACGGCACCGTTACTGCGGAATTGTCGATGGCTTTCCTCGTGGGGGACATCAATTCATCGGGAATCACCAGCGCTGCGGACATCGCGGCGGCCAAGTCAAAATCAGGCAGCGCGGCCAGCACACAGTTTTATGCCTACGACATCGATGGCAGCGGGACCATCAATGCGACCGACATCAGCCTGATCAAAGGCAAGGCCGGCACTCAATTGCCCTGAGGGCGCCGCCAATACGCGCAGTCAGATGGCCCGCAGACTCTGATGATTGAGTGTTTCACTTCAACATGTTCGTTGTGCGGAAACGGTTCATCAGCGCGGCGACGGTCGGGGCGAACATGGGGTGTTGATTCAAATTGAACCACCACCTGCTGCCCCGATGCGCTCGGCGAGAGCCCCATCAACTTGTTACATCTCCTTTGCCAATGTGATTCGCGATCTGCTGCTGGTCGATTCGCAATCGACGTCCACCACCAGGCAAGGATCCAAGGCCAACAGTCGCAGGCGTTGAGCGTCGACCAGCCGCATGGTGCGGTGATCCCTTCTGCCCGAAAGGATCTTCCGGCGTTAAGCTACTTTGGAAGGAAGAAGAGCAGCAGGGCTGCTGCGATGGCCAACCCGGCGCCGACCAGGATGGCAACAAAGAACATTACGGCGACGCGATTGTCGTCCACCTCCTCTGCGTCTGCACTCGGAATGGTTGACGTCGCTTTGCGGCGCCCGCGCAGGCTGACATACAGCACCCCCGCCATGAGGCCCACAAATACCAACAGGATGGCGATGAGCGCGGCGCTCATTTGGCGGGTGAGCCGTCCTTGGGTTTGGCCGGGGGCGACAAATCATCGTCGAGTTGGTCGAGCTGCTGTTGCGAGACCTTGCCGTCGTTTACGAGGCGCAACCGTCGCTGCAAATACGCGTCGCGCAGGAACTGGTACTTGTCCAAGGCAGCTTGGTCAAGGGTCTCGCCGGCACCCAACAGAGAGGCACGAACATTGATCAGTTCAACGCCGATGCCTGCGCCACGCGTCCGGACATGGTCCACTTGCTTTGCCCAACCCGCCTGCGAGTCGACGCCGCGCCCCACCACATCACGCAAGGTGGAGGGTCCCATCAACGGGATGACGAGGTACGGGCCCGGTCCAACCCCCCATTTTCCGAGCGTCTGGCCGAAGTCCTCTTCATGTTTCTCCAGTCCCATCGGGGTTGCCACGTCGAACAGCCCCAGCACACCGAGCGTGGAGTTGACGAGGAACCTCCCGGCGTCAGACCCGCCTTGCGTCGGCTTGCCCTGCAGAAAGTTGTTGAGGCTGACAGCGACATCCCCGAGGTTTGAAAAGACATTCGTGATCCCGGCGCGAACAAAATCAGGCATGACCTTCTTGTAGCCTTCGGCCACAGGCTTCAGCACGGCGCGGTCGGCTGCATCGTTGAACGCATACGTGGCGCGATTCAGCCCTTCCAAGGGGTCCGCTATGGGGGCATTGGTGGAAGCGCATGCCGACAGCAGGCATGCAAGGGCAACGGCGAACAGGGTTCGGGGGGTCATGTGAGATTTTCGGGGTGAATCAGAGGAGGTTGGTGCACCTGTTACGCTGCGCAAGAAATCAGTGCATCGAGAAGCGCATGGACAAATCCATGGCGTCGATATCCTTGGTCAAGCTGCCCACGGAAATGCGATGCACGCCCGTCTCGGCGATGGCGCGCACGGTCTTGAGATTGACTCCGCCGGACGCTTCAAGTTCCACGCCCGTGTGCTGTTGCGCCAAGGCAACGGCTTTTGACATCGTCGCATTGTCCATGTTGTCAAGGAGGATCAACCGCGCGCCTGCCATCAGCGCTTCATTCAGTTGATCCAATCCCTCGACTTCAATTTCAATCGTCGTCTCACGTGGCGCCTGGTGCTGAACCAAGGCAAAAGCAGCTTTCAAGGCAGGCCCAATGCCACCGGCTGCGACGATATGATTTTCCTTGATCAATATGCCGTCATAGAGGCCGATGCGATGATTGTGGCCGCCCCCCACGCGCACCGCATATTTCTGCGCTAGCCGCAGGCCCGGCAGGGTTTTCCGGGTATCCAGAATTCGCGCGGAGGTTCCGCGCACGAGGTCCACAAAGGTTCGTGTCTTGGTGGCCACTGCCGAGAGCAATTGCAGGAAATTCAGCGCCGAACGTTCAGCCGTCAACATGGCGCGTGCATTCCCGCTGATCTCGCACAATTGCGAGCCAGCGATGACGCGGTCACCGTCCTTGACGTGCCAGAAGATCTCGACGTCCGGGTCCAACTCGGTAAAGCAGCGCTCGAACCATTCGCAGCCCGCCACGACGCCCGCCTCTCGTGAAACGACTCGCGCGTGTCCGCGCGTCTTTTCCGGGACGAGCGAAGCCGTCAGGTCGCCCCCCCGGACATCCTCTGCCAGGGCGCGCGTGACATCTTCGGTGATGATGGTTTCCAAATCGTGCATTTGGTCAGACATGCAGTCATTTTAGGCGCGATTTCAGGCCGCCGCGTGGCGCGCACCGCTACAACGATTTCAGCAGGGCGTCGATGTCCGCCCGCACAGGCGAAGTGCCGGCCAATACGGCCGCCTCTTCCAGTTCCTTGCGCGCGCGGACTTTGTTGCCGTCCTTGATCAGCGCCTGCGCCAAATGCAGCCGTGCCGACAAGCCCTTGCTATCCGCCGTAGTGGCTTGGGTCAGCAGCTCGATGCCTTTCTTGACCTCGCCGCGTTGTGCCAACAACCACCCATACGTGTCAAGAATGTTCGGGTCTCCCGGTGCTGCTTGATACGCCCGCTCCGCCATCGCAAGTGCACCAGGATCCTTCAGTTCGCCCAGCACCCAAGCCAGATTGTTGAGGGATTCCGCATGATTGGGGTGGCGCTTCAAGATTTCGCGATAGTGCGCGGCAGCCTCATCGTAATCCTTGCGAAGCATTGATGTGGTGGCAGCATGGTAGCGAACGATCGGATCGTCCGGATTCTGTTTGATCCAACGTGCCGCCAATGCGTTTGCCTCGGCCTTTTGGCCCGCCGCATTAAGATTATCGATTTGCTTTACAAGCAGTTCCGGCGAAGACTGTCGACGCAATCCTTCTTCATATGCCCGCGCAGCCTCAGCGGGGCGACCCTGCTTTTCAAGGACGTCACCCTCCATGGCATATCCTGTCGCGTCGTTGGCGCGTGATTGCTGCACGGCCTTGGCCTCCTTCATGGCTTCCTCGATCTTGCCGGACTCCAGCAACAACGTGACGATTCCGCGTTGCGCCTCGGCCAAATCAGGCTGCAGTGCCAGGGCCTTGCGCAGGGACTCGATCGGTGCACCGGGGCGGTTCGCCCGATAGTGGGCTGCAGCCAATCTCAAGTGTGGCACCGGCGAATCGGGCGCAATGCGTGCCATGGCGTTATACGTCTCGATGGCTGCTATCGCGTCCCCTGAGGCCATTTGCGCCAAGCCCAACAGATCGGCCACGCGGGCATCATTGGGAATGGCAGCCTTTGCCGCCTTCGCCGCAGCTAGTGCAGCAGATGTTTCGCGCCCGTCGGAGAGAAATCGGCCCTGCGCCAAGCGAATCATGACCGAGGAAGGATTGGCCTGGATCGCGCGTTCGAAGGTGGCTGCCACTTCATTCCGGGGCTTGCCAGCCACCAACTGCACATTGGCCAACGCGAGCCACGCGCCTTCATGGGCTGGACTCTTTACCAGTATCGATTCCAGCCTTCCCATCGCGGCGGGCACGTTTTTGTTCGCCAGGTCAAGTTCAGCCAGGATGCGCGCAGCGGGGATGTAGTCGAATTGCGCCGTCAGCGATTTCTCCAATGCGTTGCGTGCGGTATTGACGTCTTTCTTGGAAAGCGCCACGCTGGCCCGAAGGGCGTGCGGCAAGGGATGGTTCGGCAAGTCTTTCATCAGCGTGGTGACTGCGGCATCGGCTTTCGCCGTGTCTCCCCGCGAGAGATGCGTTGAGACCAAGGACAAGGTGGCCTGCAGTTGCTCATTTCCCGATGCAGCACCGATTTCCAAATCCGCCAGGGCGCGCTCCGTTTCACCTGCGGCCAGGCGGATCTGCGCCAGCCGTGTGCGCGAGTGGGATTGGTCCTTGTCAACGGCAAGCGCCCGCTCATAAAATCGCGCCGCATCCTTCAGCCGGTTGGACGCGACTGCCACTTCGCCGGCCGCCCGCAGCACTGCCGGGTCATTCGGGTTTTTCGCCAATGCCTGGGCCAGCACTTCCTCTGCCTTCTCAGGCTGCCCTTGCCGCAAGTAAACCGCCGTGAGCAAATTGCGCGCATGAAAATTGTTCGGTTGCTTGGCGACGACTTTCTTCAGGTGGTTCGCCGCCGTAGCGTGCGCGCCCAGCTGAAATTCTGCGGCGCCAGCCAGCAACAGGGCAGGCTCATAGTCTGGCGCGCCATTCAATGCCACCATGGCGGCATCGCGCGCGCGCGCGGCGTCGCCCCGGCGCAAAGCGAGCGCACCGGCAACATGCAACGTACGTACGTCTTTCGGCGCGTCTTTCTTCAATCGGTCGACTTCTGCCTGGGCGTCGTCCAACCTTCCCTGCGCGATGAGCAACTGCGCAAGATTGACGCGAACAGAAACATTGGATGGCACGGCGCTGACCAGCTTCTGAAGGGTTGCCACGGCCTCAGCCTGTTTGCCCTCTGCAGCATACAGATCTGCCAGAAGGCTCAGGGCGTGGGGGGATTGCGGTTTGGCGGCCAGCACTTGATCTACCACGGCACGCGCGCCTGCAAAGTCGCCATTGAGGGCAAGCACACGGCCCTCGCCTGAGCGTGCGCGATCATCGCCGGGCACTTTGGCCAGCGCAGCCGAAAATGCGCGTTGTGCGTCCGCCTTCTGGCCCAATGCGAGAAGCGCCTCGCCCAAGTCGCATTTGATCGATGCGTGTGCCTCGGGCTTGGGCAATTCCACGCTCCCAATTTCGGCGACCAACCGCTTGTAGTCACCGCGCACGAGCAGGGCGCGGGACATTTCGGGTTCCACTTCTTCCGGCGAATACTTCGCAGCACGTGACTGTTGCAAGTGAACCAATGCGGCCTGCGTGTCACCTGCCGCCAAAAGCGCTTTGCCAAGTACAAACCGTATTTCACCGGTGTCGCTGGCACTCAGGGCGTTCTTGGCGTGGACCACGGCTGTCCTGGTGTCGTTGCGGGCCAGCGCCTCGCGCGCGGACGCCAAAAGACTGGCTGGCTCTTCGCCCCCGCAGGCGGACAAAAGAGTCAACAGCGCAGCTGCGCTCCAAGCTTGTGCGAAATGGCTGCAAAGTAGGGCAAAGGCACGCGACGAAGAGGACATTGAATGAGAACCGGAAGATAAAGTGGGATTAGCCGGGGGCAAGGAGTCGTGCTGGAGTTCACGATTTGACCAAAAAAAAACCCCGCCGAGCGGGGTTTTTTTGAGACGATTTGGACTATGACTGTTTCGCGTCCTTGCGGCGGCGGGCAAGGGCCAATCCCATCAATCCCAACCCCATCAAGCCAAGCGTCGCCGGTTCCGGCACGTTGGTAAACGTGACTTGGTCTTGATACGAACCACTGATGTAGGTGTTCAGCGTGTAGCTGCTGGTCATGCTGTGGTTGGTAGAAAGCGTGTTCAACCAGCCATTTGCAATATTAAATGCGGAAGAATTCGTGTTTGGCAGCAACGCTTGAAAGTTGCCAGAGCCCAAGCTCCACGATCCAGACGTGTCATACAGGATTTCCCAAATCGCCAGCTGGAAGGCTGCGGCGATGTTGCCTGAGTTGGGCCCGGTGGCGGTTGCGGCGCCCAATGCCAAGGTTGCCAAGCGGCCCAATTCATTGCGCGTTGTCGCGCTAAGGTTGGTGCCACCCAGATTGACGGTGTAATTGCCCGTGCTTCCAGGGGTGTTCTGGAAGATATCGATACACCATGAAATGAATGAAGGACCAGTTCCGGTTGGCGACGGCGACATGATGAATCCACCGCCGTACCCGTTGTAGTTGGTCGAGGGCGCATCCGATTTGGAAATGTGCACCCGGCCACTGCCTGCCGGTGCCCATGCGGTCACGGTGAAAGGATCTGCGGCTGCGGGCAATGCGGCTGCCGACAATGCCACTCCCAAGGCGATCATTGCGTTTCTTGTCTTTGCGATCATTGTTTTTCCTGGTTGGGTTAAGTCTGACTGTCCCAAAATAAGCAATCCCTATGCCTAATTAGTTAAATGTATATAAAACAAATAGTTAATTGATGAATTGCTCATGAGTTCACGCGAAAATGACGCGACTGTAAATTTTTCCGTCGTTTTGCGTTCAAGGGTTGTAAGTTTTTCCGAATGCCCCCATTTAGGAATGAAGAAATCATTCCGGCGCTCACGCGCCCATGGGGAAGATCATGAGAATCGACAAACTCACCACCAAGTTTCAAGAGGCCTTGGCTGACGCCCAAAGCATGGCTTTGGCCAATGATTGCGGCTTCATCGAGCCGCCGCACCTTCTTCTCGCGCTGTTGAACCAGGCGGACGGCGGCACCGCAAGTTTGCTGGCGCGCGCTGGCGTGGCGACGCCCAAGCTCAAGGTGGCACTCGAAAAGGCCGTCAAAAATCTGCCGAAAGTGCAGGGTCAAGGCGGCGAAATTTCGGTTTCGCGTGATTTGTCCAATCTCCTCAACCTGACTGACAAGGAAGCTACCAAGCGCGGTGACCAGTTCATCGCCAGCGAACTTTTCCTGCTTGCGCTCACCGACGACAAGGGCGAGACGGGCCGGCTGTTCAAGGAGCACGGCGCCACCCGCAAAGCGGTTGAAGCCGCCATCCTGGCGGTGCGCGGCAGCGAGTCGGTCAACTCCCAGGAAGCCGAGGGGCAGCGTGAGGCATTGAAGAAATACACGATGGATCTCACCGAGCGGGCCCGCAACGGCAAGCTGGATCCGGTGATCGGCCGTGATGATGAAATTCGCCGCGCCATCCAGGTCTTGCAGCGGCGCACCAAAAACAACCCTGTTTTGATTGGCGAGCCCGGTGTGGGAAAGACCGCCATCGTGGAGGGCTTGGCCCAGCGCATCGTCAACGGCGAAGTACCCGAGACCCTCAAGGACAAGCGCGTCCTTTCGCTGGACATGGCCGCGCTCCTGGCAGGCGCCAAGTACCGCGGCGAATTCGAAGAACGCCTGAAGGCGGTGCTGAAGGAACTTGAGCAGGATGCGGGCAAAACCATTGTCTTCATCGACGAACTGCACACCATGGTCGGCGCCGGCAAGGCAGAAGGCGCCATGGATGCCGGCAACATGTTGAAGCCCGCTCTGGCGCGCGGCGAGTTGCACTGCATTGGCGCCACCACGCTGGACGAATATCGCAAGTACGTGGAAAAGGATGCCGCGCTGGAGCGCCGATTCCAGAAAGTACTGGTCGGTGAACCGAGTGTCGAAGCCACCATTGCCATCCTCCGCGGCCTCCAGGAGCGGTATGAAGTGCACCATGGCGTGGACATCACCGATCCCGCCATCGTCGCTGCGGCAGAGCTATCACACCGGTACATCACCGACCGCTTCCTTCCGGACAAGGCGATTGATCTGATCGACGAGGCGGCCGCGCGCATCAAAATGGAAATCGATTCCAAGCCGGAGTCGATGGACATCCTCGACCGCCGGCTGATCCAATTGAAGATCGAACGCGAGGCGGTCAAAAAGGAAAAAGACGATGCATCCAAGAAGCGCATGGCGCTGATCGAAGATGAAATCCGTCGCCTGGAGAAGGAGTACTCGGATCTCGAGGAAATCTGGAAAGCCGAAAAGGCCCAGGTGCAGGGCACACAGCACATCAAGGAAGAGATTGAAAAGCTCCGCGGGCAAATTGCCGACTTGCAACGCAAGGGCCAGTTCGACAAGCTTGCCGAGCTGCAATACGGCAAGCTGCCCCAGCTGGAAGCGCAGTTGAAACAGGCCGAAAAGACCGAGGGCAAGGACGCCAAGAAGAAGCTTGTCCGCACCCAGGTGGGCGCCGAGGAAATTGCCGAGGTGGTCTCGCGGGCGACCGGAATTCCCGTCTCCAAGATGATGCAGGGCGAGCGGGAAAAGCTCATCAAGATGGAAGACAACCTGCACAAGCGCGTGGTGGGGCAGGACGAGGCCGTGCGTCTGGTCTCCGATGCGATCCGCCGTTCGCGTGCCGGGCTCGCCGATCCCAACAAGCCCTACGGCTCGTTCTTGTTCCTCGGCCCCACCGGCGTGGGCAAGACTGAGCTTTGCAAGGCGCTGGCCGAGTTCATGTTCGATTCGGAGGAGCACCTCATCCGCATCGACATGAGCGAATTCATGGAAAAGCATTCCGTCGCGCGGCTGATCGGCGCGCCGCCCGGCTATGTGGGGTATGACGAAGGCGGGTATCTGACGGAAGCAGTGCGCCGCAAGCCGTATGCGGTCATCCTGTTCGACGAGGTCGAGAAGGCGCACCGGATGTGTTCAACGTCCTGTTGCAGGCGCTCGACGATGGCCGCATGACCGACGGTCAAGGGCGCACCGTGGATTTTCAAGAACCGTCATGGTGATGACCAGCAACCTGGGTTCGCAGGAAATCCAGTCGATGGCCGGCTCCGACTACGGCGTGATCAAGCTCGCGGTCATGGCCGAAGTGAAGACGCATTTCCGCCCCGAGTTCATCAACCGCATCGACGAAGTCGTGGTGTTCCACGGCTTGGGTGAAAAGATTGCCTCCATCGCCAGAATCCAGCTGAAGCGTCTCGAAAAGCGTTTGGCCGGCATGGAGATCGGTTTGAGCGTCACCGACGAGGCGGCGATTGCCGAAATTGCCAAGGCGGATTCGATCCGGTGTATGGCGCTCGGCCGTTGAAGCGCGCGATCCAGCAGCAAATCGAAAACCCGTTGGCAAAGGCCATCCTCGAGGAAAATTTGCGGCGAAGGATACCGTCAATGTCAGCGTAAGGCAGGTCGCTTCCTGGAGTTCGGCAAGAAGGGTTGAGGCGGCAAATAGCATTGGGCGCGGCCGCCTGCGGGATGTGCTTTCTGGCACTCACACAGGCGCTGTCGCGCCGCGTGTGAAAATCGTCGCATGAACTCGACCGACCCGCCGGCCACGCCGCCTCATCCGCATTTGCCGCCGCTTTCCCCGGCAGATCCTCTCCGGTTGTCCAACTTTGCGACGTCGGTGTCCTGGATGGTGCGCGATCCTGCGCGATTCATGGTGTTGATGAAGGAGGCGAGCAGTCTGGTGGAGGGCGGTTTCCACTCGGCAGACCTGTTCACTTGGGGCCGCAACAACTCGATGTTCGACGATTTGGCCTTCCGCCGGGCGTGGGAGTCGAATTGCATCAACGAATCAGACCGCGCCATCGTCTGGCGGCGCTACATCCTTGCGACGATGGCGCACCATGCCGTGCAACTTGAGGGCGACTTTGTGGAATGCGGTGTTTACGCAGGCACCGGCGTCAAGACCGTCATGGATTACCTGGGCGGGCCGGCATTTCCCAAAACGTTCTGGGCCTTTGACACGTTTGACTACAACCCGGTGGAAGGCCACGCGTTTGAGGGGCAGGCCGCCGGTTTCCATGAGCAGGTTGCCGCGCGGTTTTCCGACTATTCCAATGTGAAACTCGTCAAAGGCCTGATCCCGGAGGTCTTTGCAGCGGGCGTGCCCGACCGGCTGGCGTATCTGCATATCGACCTCAACCATGCACCGGCGGAAATTTCGGTACTGGACCACTTGTTCGATCGCGTGGTGCCGGGCGGCATCGTGATCTTTGATGATTACGAGTGGGCGGGGATCTACCGCGTGCAAAAAATCGCCGAAGATGCCTGGCTGGATGCCCGGGGTATCGGGTGACCCCGCTGCCCACTGGACAGGACTGGTCATCAAGCGCTGATGGCGTTGTGCAGGACAGAGTGGGACGCGTGAGATAATTTTGCAAAGCAAATCCCATTTCTCATGCGCATCCTTCTTTCCAACGACGACGGCTACTTCGCCCCCGGCCTGATCGCCTTGCACCACGTGTTGTCCCAATTTGCCGAAGTCACGGTCGTGGCACCGGAACGGGACAAAAGCGGGGCCTCCAATTCGCTGACCCTGGATCGACCGTTGTCCTTGCGGCGCGCGCCGTCCGGGTTCTATTTTGTCGATGGCACCCCCACCGATTGCGTGCACATGGCGGTAACCGGCATGGTGGATTTCGTGCCGGACATGGTGGTGTCGGGCATCAACTCCAGTTCCAACATGGGCGATGACACCATTTATTCAGGAACCGTGGCGGCCGCCACCGAGGGATTTCTGCTCGGCTTGCCGTCGATTGCCATGTCGCTGGCCGGCCACGAATCCAAAAACTACGAGACCGCCGCCTGGGTGGCCGGCGAACTGGTGCAGCGTATTGCGCGCCAGCCGTTTGGCGAACCCGTATTGCTCAATGTGAATGTGCCGGACGTGCCCCGCGCAGTTGCAGGGATTTGAAGTCACCCGGCTGGGCAAGCGCCACAAGGCGGAACCGGTCGTGAAGGCCAGGAATCCCCGAGGTGAAACGGTGTATTGGATCGGCGCCGCAGGGGCGGTCGCGGATGCCGGGCCCGGCACGGATTTCCATGCCATCCAGAACCAGCGCGTCTCCCGTCACGCCGTTGCAAATTGACCTCACCAATTATCAGCAGATGAAAACCGCCGCGAACTGGCTGGGGTCTTGATGAAATGTGTGGCCTCCAACACGGGCAAGTATCAGGGCCTCGGGATGACGCCGGACCGAACCCGCGCGCGCATGGTCGAGTCGTTGCGCCAGCGCGGCGTCAAGAACGAGGCGGTGCTCACGGCCATGGGGTTGGTGCCGCGGCATGTCTTTGTCGATGAAGCGCTGCAGGAGCGTGCGTACGAAGTGGACAAGGCCCTGCCCATCGGGCACGGGCAGACAATTTCCACGCCGGAAATCGTGGCGATCATGACCGAGCTCTTATGCGAGAACGGCCCCCCGAAAAAAGTGCTGGAAATCGGTACTGGGTGCGGTTACCAAACCGCCGTCCTGTCGCGCATCGCCAAGGAAGTGTTCACGGTGGAGCGCATTGCCGCATTGATGGATGGTGCACGCCGCGTGTTGCGAAACCTGCGGGTCATCAACGTGATCTTCAAGCATGCCGATGGCCATTTCGGGTATGCGGATGCGGCGCCGTACGACGGCATCCTGATGACGGCCGCTGCCACGCATGTCCCCGAAGAATTGAAGGCGCAGTTGGCCGTGGGCGGCCGCATGTTGCTTCCGGTGGGGCGCGATGGCGGCAACCAGCAGCTGGTGGTGATCGACCGGACCGAGTCCGGGTTCACGCAGCGTGTCGTCCACGATGTGCGCTTTGTGCCGTTATTGAATGGTGTGGTTTAACGCCGAGGCGGGACAGTGTCCCCAAAAAATCCAAGAATTCGAGGTCAGGCCATGTTGAATCGTTTCGTCCCCCTGTCAGCCATCCTCGCGATGCTGCTGGCGGCATGCAGCGCCCCGCGTCCCGCTCCGGTGGTGGATACGCGCACGCCGCTGCCCGGCACACCCGCGCCGATTACGTCCTCGTCGACGCCTGCCGCACCAGCTGCCGCTCCTTCAGGCGATAAAGCTGGTGATCCCGGCAAAACCCATGTGGTCCAGAAAGGCGACACCCTGATTTCCATCGCTTTTCAGAACGGCCTGGACTACCGTGAACTTGCGCTGTGGAACAACATCGAAAATCCCAACGTCATCAAGCTGGGCGATACGCTGCGCCTCACGCCGCCGGGTGCGCCCGCAAGTGTGCCCGCACCCGGCGCGACGCCCAAGCCCGGTGAACCAGTCGTGGCCCCGTTGGTCATCACGCCTGCACCCAGCGTGAGTGGCGCCACCGTCAATAGCGACAAACTCAAAGTCGAGCCCAAGGCCACCCGCGTTCCGTACAGCGATGCGGCACTGGCCAAGGCCAACGCCGAAGCGGCGACGCCGATCACCGGTACGCCGTTGCTGCCCGCGACGACGGCGGCCGGTCCTGCCATCGCCCCGACACCCGCCGTTGCGGCAACACCACCTTCCGCGGATCGCGTCGACTGGTCTTGGCCCATTCAACCCGCGCCCCAAGCGAAGCAACTCATTCCCTACACGGAGCTTTCCAAGGGCATGGGCATTGCCGGAAGCAAGGGGACGCCCGTGCGCGCAGCCGCTGCCGGCAAGGTGATCTACACCGGCTCCCATATCCGGGGGTATGGCCGGCTCGTGATCATCCGCCATACCGCCGACTGGTCGTCCGCGTATGCGCACAACGACAAGATCCTCGTGGAAGAGGGAGCCACCGTGAAGAAAGGCGACAAAATCGCCGAGATGGGGGACTCAGACGCCGACCAGGTCAAGCTGCACTTTGAAATTCGCAAGAATGGAAAGCCGTTGGATCCGGCAAAGATCCTGCAGAACTGAGCCACGAAAAGTTTCCCCTTGCGGCGTGGCGACTTGAAGCATCAATGAAGAATGGCCCCAAAAAGGGGCCATTCTTTTTGCAACCTGCGTACGCTGGCCGCTTAGGCCGCCTTCGAAATCAATTCCCGCAGCACATACGGCAGGATGCCGCCGTGCAGGTAGTAATCGACCTCGATCGGCGTGTCGATACGGAGCAGCACCTGCGTGGACTTCTTGGAGCCGTCCTTGCCGGTGATGGTCAGCGTCACGTCCATCTGGGGCTTCACGCCATTCTCCAGCCCGGTGATGTCGAAGGTCTCGTCCCCCTTGATGCCGAGCGACTCGGCCGATTCGCCGTTCTTGAACTGGCAGGGCAGCACGCCCATGCCAACAAGGTTCGAACGGTGGATGCGCTCGAAGGATTTCGCCACCACGGCCTTCACGCCGAGCAGTTGCGTGCCCTTGGCCGCCCAGTCGCGCGACGACCCCGTGCCGTATTCGCCGCCGAAGATCACCGTCGGCGTGCCGGCGGCGATGTACTTCATCGCGGCGTCATAGATCGGCAATTGTTCGCCGTTCGCGATCGTGACCCCGCCTTCCGCGTGAGCCGTCGGCCTTCGGCGGCAGCATCAGGTTCTTGATGCGCACGTTGGCGAAGGTGCCGCGCATCATCACTTCATGGTTGCCGCGCCGCGCGCCGTAGCTGTTGAAATCCGCCTTCATCACGTTGTTGCCGATGAGGTACTTGCCGGCGGGCGAGGTGTCCTTGATGGAGCCAGCGGGGGAGATGTGGTCGGTGGTGACGGAATCGCCAAAGATGCCGAGCGCCTTCGCACCCTTCACGTCGGCGGCCGTGCCGGCGCCCATGCCGAAGTCGCTGCCGAAGAACGGCTCGGCGATGTACGTGGACTTCGGCCAGTCATACACTTGGCCGGACACGCCCTTGATGT
>JBGAUM010000087.1:0-11280 GCA_044228625.1 Usitatibacteraceae bacterium
TGACCTATAACTGCCTCAGAAGCATTGCCGAGACTTGCAGCGGAATGCAGATTGAAGTCGTCGTTGCCGATGATGCGTCGCCCGAACCCGCCAGCGAGGCGCTGTCGATGGTCTCAGGCATTCGAGTCGTCAGGCATCCCGAGAACTTGGGGTTCCTGCAGTCATGCAATCAGACCGCCCCGCAGCTTCGCGGCAAATATATCGTGTTGCTGAACAATGACACGGTTGTCACTGGAAATTGGCTCTCTGAGTTGGCCGCTGTATTCGATGAGGATCCGAACGCGGGATTGGTTGGCGCAAAACTGCTGTTTCCGGATGGGAAGCTTCAAGAAGCCGGCGGCATCGTATGGCGTGATGGGTCGGCTTCAAACTATGGTCGGGGTTTGGATCCCCGTCGCCCGGAGTTCAACTACCGCCGAGAAGTGGACTATTGCTCCGGGGCGTGCGTCATGCTCCCTGCAAATCTTTGGAAGGAACTTGGAGGATTCGATCTCCGCTATTTTCCGGCCTATTACGAAGACACTGATCTCGCTTTTCGAGTTCGTGAAGCGGGTTTTAAGGTTATCTACCAGCCGCACGCAGTCGTCGTTCATTTCGAGGGGCAGACGTCAGGGACTGATCTCTCGCTGGGTATCAAGCGCCATCAGGTGACCAATCAGCAGGTGTTTGAGGAAAGGTGGCGCCGAACGCTTGCAACGCATCGCACGCACGGGATTGCGCCTCAGCGCGAACGAGATCGCGGGGCGACTCGAAGGGTATTGGTGTATGACGTTTGCATTCCCAGGCCTGACCGGGATTCTGGCTCCCTGCGAATGTTTGAGATGCTGAAGGCCATGCGCGCTTTGGGTTGCCGCGTCAGTTTTGTACCCGACAATGGGTACCTTCCGGAATCATATTTGCGAAACCTGCAATCGCTTGGCGTGGAGGTGCTGCACGCCCCGTTCGTTGATCCGCTGAGTAACGCAATCGTGAAGCAGTCCGGGGAATTCGAGGTGGTGATCCTTTCCCGCGCGTCCGTGGCGTCGAAGTATGCCGCCTTGCTGCGGGAGCACATGCCGCACGCAAAGTTTGTGTACGACACAGTGGACCTCCACTTTCTTCGCATGCAGCGAGAAGCTGAAGTCTCTGGTAACGCGCTTGAAGCCGCTGCCGCGGCGCAAATGAAGGCAACTGAGTTGTCTCTGATGGCGCAAGCGGATGCAACCCTTGTAGTGAGCTCGTTTGAGAGGGCGCTTTTGGAAAGGGAGGCGCCACGCGCAAGGGTTCATGTTTTGAGCAATATCCACGAACCGGACCCGGGACACGCCACGTTCAAAGACCGAGCCGGCGTCGTGTTCATCGGCGGCTTTTTGCATCCGCCCAATGTGGACGCGGTGAAATGGTATGCGACCGAAGTACTGCCAATCCTCCGCCAGCGATGCCCAGGGTTGATAACGACGGTGATCGGCGGAGATGCGCCAGATCAATTGCTCAAGCTTGCATCAACAGACCTCGTATTCGCAGGCTACCTACCGGATGCAAAACCCGTTTTCAACTCAGCAAGGATTGCGATCTCGCCTCTTCGATATGGCGCCGGCGTCAAGGGAAAGGTAAACCTTGCAATGCAATATGGTGTCCCCGTAGTCGCCACCCCGTGCTCCATTGAAGGAATGCATTTGCATGACCGGGAAAACGTGTTTGTGGCCTCGGAATCCCATTCATTTGCCGAGGCAATTCTTGCGCTGAATGACGATGAGCACCTTTGGCAATCACTACGGGAGGGCGGATTGGAAAATATCCGCAAGCATTTTTCGCCAAATCAGGCAAAGGCCGTCCTTCAGGAAATCCTCGACCTGTAAGGCCCGCATAGTTTGTTCATACTGTTCTGCGGCCCTGTCTTGGGTAAGAAATGATCCGCCGCGAGTTTCTTCGATTCTGGATTTCGAATGACCGAGATAGACAAAGTCAAATTGGTTGCGTTGTACTTCCCTCAGTTTCACGCAATTCCCGAGAACGACGAGTGGTGGGGCAAGGGCTTCACAGATTGGACAAACGTCAAGAAGGCTGCGCCGCAGTTTCACGGGCACAATCAGCCCCGGGTGCCTCTGGGAGGACGCTATTACGATCAATCAAAGCTTGAGACGATTCGCTGGCAGGTCGAACTTGCAAAATCCCACGGCGTTTATGGCTTTTGCCATTACCACTATTGGTTTGAAGGCAAGCAACTTCTTGAGGCACCGACGAACCTCATGCTTGAGCATCCCGAGATTGATTTTCCGTTTTGCCTTGCATGGGCCAACGAGACATGGTCAAGACGATGGGATGGGCGGGAAGAGGACATTCTGATCGCGCAAACCCATACGCCGGAGGTTCAGCATTGGGAGAAACATTATCGGCCGCACCTCGTGAAGGAAATCGGGAAGATGCTGGACTATTGGACGCAGCGCGCAAAGGAAAGCGGCCTGCCTGGGGTTTTTTTCGTCGCCATGCGCCAATACGAGTATCCCAAGCCTGAACTCTTGAAACACTTTCATGGTTCCATGCATTTCCAACCTTTCGAGGCCATGGCGTCTCCAGACTACAGGCCATTGCCGACTGTGGAAAAGCAGGAAGGCAGCGTTTCCACAATAGACAACAATGACGCCATAGCGGCGCCGCCCCTGACAGAGCCAGGATTCCTCCGATTGCTGTGGCGCAGACTGCCAATGCCGATTCGCCATTTTGTTGGACTCGTCAAGTGGCAATTGGTCCAGTTCCTCTTGGTCTTGCCACGAAAGGCCTTTGCGCTGCTTTCGCAGTCTTTGCGAGAACGTCTTCGCGCGCTTGCCGCTCGCCGTGAACCGAAGCTACTAATATGGGACTACGACTCGGTCTGGAATCAGATCATCAAAGTCGAGAATGATTACGGACTAGTCACTTTCCCAGGCGCCTTTGTCGACTGGGACAACACGCCCCGTTACGGAAAACGGGCACGCCTATTTCGAGGTGCATCACCGGAACGCTTTCGATATTGGTTTACCAAACTGGTCGACGCCACGGCGACGAGGCCCGTGAATGAAAGGTACATCATCCTGAATGCTTGGAATGAGTGGGCAGAAGGCACGTATCTCGAACCAGACGAGCGCTACGGATTTCGATATCTTGAAATCGTGCGCGATACGCTGGCGAGGCAGCAGCTGAGCTCTACAGTCGAAATTCCGGCGCGTAACGTGAAAACCACCGCTCCAGCACCGTAAGTGCCCAAAGTCGGCCGGCATGGTTTCTCCTGCCGGTTCGGTGTTCATGAAGGATGCGTTCGATTGCGCGAGGTTGAAATAGATTTCGCGCGGGGAGCGCTGCAGACGCCATGGCGGCGTCCATCGCCGGGCGCAGCCCACCCGCCAACCAATCGCTCAAGGGCATGACAAATCCCTGCTTGTTCCGATAAATGATCTCTTTGGGCAGGTATCGCTCTGCAACTTTTTTCAAGAGGTATTTGGTCTCAAGACCCTTCTGCTTGAGTGAAACCGGCAGCGTTGCCGCAAACTCGACAAACCGATGGTCGAGGTAGGGGACACGGGCCTCCAGCGAATGCGCCATGGTTGCGCGGTCGACTTTGGTCAACAGGTCATCTGGCAACCACAAACGCAAATCAACGTCCATGATCTTCTCGTGGTAGTCCGACGCATTGCATTCTTCAAAAAAACGTCGCGCATGGTCTTTAATGGACTGCATTTGTCCCTGCAACATTTCTTGGGAGAACAAGCCGGGATGCAGCAGCCGGTCAAACAGCATGGGAATCGTGGCATATCGTTCCGCCAACGGCAGCGCTGCTGCGCGAAGAATGCGGTCTTTGGCCAGCGCTGGCGGAAGGTAGCCTGAAAGCCAGCGAAACGGAGACACTTGATGCCCCAGGATGCGGGTGATTTTTTCTTCGGCAACTCGTTTGCGATAGTTCGAGTATCCCGAAAATACTTCATCGGCGCCTTCTCCAGTCAAGACAACGGTGACATGCCGCCGTGTAAGCTGAGAGAGCAACAGGGTAGGAAGCGCGGCCTGGTCGCCAAAAGGTTCGTCAAAAATCTCCACCCAATTGTCGAATGCGGACAATACGTTTTCAGGGCTGACCATCAGCGCATGATGGTTTGACCCCAGATGCTTCGCAACACGGTTGGCATATTCATGTTCGCTTTGCGTCCGATCATTCGCAAAACCGAGGTTGAAGGTCTCGACCGGCTTTCGACCGACATCCGTCATGATTGCCGCGACAAGTGATGAGTCGATTCCACCGCTGACAAACGCCCCCAAGGGCACATCCGCAACCAACATGGACTCGACACTTTTCCGGAGCGCGTGATCCAGCGCGTCAATCTGTTCCGCCTCGGATTTGCGAGATTTTCGTTGGTAGTCAAGTTGCCAAAAGCGCCAAACCGCCAATCCATCGCGAGAAAAACGCAGACTGTGGCCCGGTTCAAGTTTCAACACATCGCGATAGATGGAGTAGGGACCCGGAATGTATTGGCACTCCAAGAAGGTCCCGAGCGCGTCGAGATTGATGGAACGCGAGACTTCGGGATGGGGCACGATTGCCTTGAGTTCGGAGGCAAACGCAAAGGTCTGGCCGCGATGGAAGTAGTAAAGTGGTTTGACGCCAAGTTGGTCCCGCGCCACAAACAAGACTTGGTTCACTCGATCCCAACAGGCGAAGGCAAACATGCCTTGGAGCCGATTCAATGCGGCTTCCCCCCACTCCGCATAAGCCTGCAAGACGACTTCCGTGTCGCCACGGGTGCGAAACGTCCTGCCAGCTGCTTCGAGTTCGGCTCGTAACGCGCGAAAATTGTAAATCTCGCCGTTGAAGACCAGCGTAAACCGCGTGTCTGT
The DNA here is from genome assembly GCA_044228625.1 of Usitatibacteraceae bacterium. GTDB lineage: Bacteria > Pseudomonadota > Gammaproteobacteria > Burkholderiales > Usitatibacteraceae > UKL13-2. The sequence continues at coordinate 4,843 of JBGAUM010000087.1, forward strand.
AGTCGACATCGGTTGCAGGCTCGATGCAATGTCGATCACTGACAACCGCCGATGGCCAAAGTAGGCGGGCGCAGCCTCGAAGTATCTTCCGCGTCCGGCCCGCGGTGTGCCAGGGTACGATTCATCTGCCGGATGGCGCGGTCAGATCCTTCGCCACTTCCGCAAAATCGATAAAGCCGCTAATGCCACACATCTGGAAACTCTAGGGTTGGCGGGGTTTTCAGAACAAAAATGTCCGGATTGCCGCGCCAGTTATTGACTTTGTCATTTCCGATCGGCGCATTCACTGGGCAGCGCGAAGCAGTTGCTCAATTTCCGCCCGCGTTGCACCACTGGCCGACTTGAGCGCTGCTTCCAATTCCGCCCGGCCGCCGCAATACCTTGTCACCAGATTCGATCAGCGCTTTGGCCAACCGAAGCCTGATGTCCGCAGCGCCGGGCGCCTGGGACGCGGCCTGCTTGAGCAAATCCAAGCCTCGCTTGGCCTCACCCCCCTGCACAAGGAGCCAACCATAGGTGTCCAATACTTCCGGCATGGTGGGTGCCTGCTGAAATGCCCGCTCAGCGTATTTGATGGCGGATGGGTCCTTGGCTTCAGCCAAGACCCAAGCGGTGTTATTCAACAAGGCGAGATTGTCGGGCTGCTGCGCGAGAAGCTCCTTGAAACGAGAGGCAGCTGCCGGATAGTCCTTCCCTTGCGCGAGTTCGTTGGCCATGTAAAAACGAAACTCGCTGTCCTTCGGATGCTCTTTCAACCACCGATTGGCGAGGGCACTCGCGTCTGCCGGTTTTCCCGCAGCCATCAACAACTGGTGCTGTTTGATCGCCAATTGAGGTTCGCCTTGCCGCTTAAGCCCCTCCGCATAGGCTGCCGCCGCTTCCGCAAACTTCTTTTGCGAGGCCAACACTTCACCTTCCAATACGTACCCTGCGGCACTTCTGGGATGCGACTTCTGCACCGCACGCGACTCCTTGATGGCTTCGTCGGGACGTCCCGCAGCAACCTGGACGGCAACAATGTCTCGGTGGGCGTCCAGCAGATCGGGATTCAAGCTCAGTGCCTTTCGCAACGCTTGAATGGGTGCATCGACTTGCTTGGCCGCATATTGTGCGGATGCAAGGCGCATCAGCGGAACCGGAGAGTCGGGTTGTGCCTCCGCCATGCGCTTGTAAGTTTCGATAGCCTTGTCCGTTTCGCCAACGGCCATTTGGGCCAGTCCCACGGTATCGATGATGCGCAAATCATTGGGAATCGCTTGCGCGGCGGCCAAGGCTGCCGTCAATGCTGCCTTGGGGTCCTTTGCACGTGTATGAAACTTCACAAGTGCAATATGCGCCGCCACCGACGATGGATTCGCTTTGATTGCCCTGTCGATCAAAGAAACGATGTCGCGTGAAACCGCCCCGATGGAAGAAAGGAAATCGGCGTATGCCACGAGTGCCGCGTCGTTTCCCGGCTCGCGCGCAACGATGGCGTCATATCGAGCGCGCGCGTTTTCAGGCTTGCGATCGGCAAGGTCAAGGTTGGCAAGAATGCGCACGGCGGGCAGGTAGTTGAATTGCAAACCCACAGCCTTGTCAAGACTGAGACGTGCCTTCAACGTATCGTTCTGCGCAACCAGAATGGTTGCACGTACCGTGTGGACAAGCGGGCTATCTGGCTGCTTCTTTTCGAGTTGGTCCGTCGCCTTTAACGCTTTGTCGTAAGCACGTTGACCGATAAGGGTTGCCACCAATGCAAGATCTGCATGGATCTGTTTTGCGTCGAGGCCGGAAGCCTTTTCCAGGTCCTCGATGGCGCGGGAAGCTTCGCCACCTGCCAATCGAATTTGGGCCAACCTGGTACGCGTCGCAACACTGTCCTTCTCAAGCGCAAGTGCCTTTTCGTAGTAGCGCGCCGCTTCGGCAATTTGTTGATTCGCAAATGCAACCTCTCCGGCACTTCGCAACACGACCGGGTCGTTTGGCGCGGATTGCAGCGCCGGCGCCAATACGTCCTCGGCCTTTGCAGGCTGGCCTTTTCGCAAATAGGTGGCGACCAACATGTTTCGGGCATACAGACTGTTCGGAAACAGCTTGATCACCCGACGCAGGTAGTCTTCGGCCGTGGAATACGCGCCAAGGGAATATGCGGTGGCGCCGGCAAGCAACATCGATGGCGCGTGGTCTGGGACGACACGCAGAACTTGTTGAACCGCTTCCTGTGCGCGTGCGGGATCTGAATTGCGAAAGGCGAGTACAGCGTCCAAATAGAGCCAGCGCACGTCGCCTGATGCTGTTTTCTTGATCGCGGAGATCGCCTTTGCCGCCTCTTGAAGGTCATTGGAGGCCATCAACAACGTGATCCATGCAAATCTGGCATGTGCATTGCGAGGTTCACGCTCAACCAGACTCGCAAAACTGGTCCTCGCTTCTTTGACCTTTCCGGCATGTACGAGCAGATCGCCCCGAAGCGCCAATGCAGGTGCGTAGCCGGGCCTCGACGCCAAGACGGCGTCATTGGCAGCGGAGGCCTCATCCCATTTACCCGTGGCGGCGAGCACTCGCGCGTCCATGACTTGAACTCGTGCAGAGTCCGGCTGGTCCTTACGCGCCAAATCCAAGATGCGTTGTGCGTCCCCGGGTTGCCCAAGCGCGATATACGCTTCTGCCAGGTACGCGCGGAAATCTGCCCGCGCGACAGGGTCTTCCGGCACCGCTTTTCCGAACTCTTCTACCAATCGCTTTGAATGTCCCGTTGCTTGCAAGCATGCGGCAACGACAGGCAAAAGCCGGGATTGCGAGCCACCGGAGGCGAGCGCGCGCCGTGCATGAGTTTCCGCGGCGGTGAACTGGCCGATTTCCAACAAGGACACCGCGAGCAACTCGTGCGCCTCGGTACGCTCTCCTTGCTGCAATACGTTCTTAAGTTCAACAACCGCGCTGGCGTAGTCCTGACGCGCCACAGACTCCCTGGCCATCGTCAACGACGATTCCGAGCTGCGCTGCCCACTACAGCCCCATAGGGTGTATGTGCAAAACATACACGCCCCAATGGCGAAATAGAACCCGGAACGTCTCACTTGCGCATCCCGAATCGCTCCAATAGTTCGTAAAGCGTGGGCCGGCTGATTCCCAGCGTTTCTGCAGCGCGGCTAAGATTGCCACCGGAAATTGCCACTGCACGACCCACTGCTTCGCGTTCAGCTTCGTCGCGAACTTGCCTCAAATTCAAGACCTTGCCAACGTTTTCTTCAGGCGCAAAGCCCAAATGTGCCGCACTAATGTACTCTTCATCCGCCATGATCATTGCGCGTCGAAGCGTACTTTCCAATTCCCGAACGTTTCCTGTCCAGGGCTGGCGTTCAATCGCCGCCAATGCGTCCGCTCCAAGTTTCCTCTGGGGGACACGCAACTCGCCGGACAACCGGCGAATCAGTGCCTGGGCAATCAACGCGGCATCTCCTGGACGATCCCGCAAGGGCGGAATCGCAATGATGATCTCCGCAAGGCGGAAATAAAGGTCTTCACGGAATTCGCTTCGCGTAATCATGTTCTTCAGATCACGGTGGGTCGCACAGACTACTCGCACGTCCACCGGAATCTCTTCGCGTCCGCCAACCCTTTCGATCACTCGTTCCTGGAGAAATCGCAACAGTTTTGCCTGCAGGGGCAATGGCATGTCACCGATCTCATCAAGAAAAAGAGTTCCTCGATTCGCCGTCTCAATCTTGCCGGGCGTCTGTCGCGTGGCTCCTGTAAATGCCCCTTTTTCAAATCCAAACAGCTCGCTTTCGAGCAGGTTTTCGGGGATTGCTGCACAGTTGATTGCAACAAACCGTCCATCAGCGCGCGGTGACAGCCGATGGCAAGCTCGTGCGACCAATTCTTTTCCAGTACCTGATTCCCCAAGAATCATCACCGTCACATCTGAGGGCGCCACTTTCTCAGCGACTGCGCACGCCCGCATCGTCGCCGGATCTTGGGTGATCAGGCCGGAGATTCTTTCTTGCGACGTGCTCAACTCACGAAACCGGCGATTCTCTTCCTGCAATGCATGCATCCTGAATGCGCGATCAATGATGACTCGAAGCAACTCTGGCTCGAAGGGTTTGGCATGAAAATCGAAGGCACCCAAGGCAATCGCCTTCAATGCATTGGTCCGATCACTTTGACCGGTAAGAACGATGACTTTTGCATGAGGCGTCAATTCAAGAATCGCCTTCAAAAGTCGAAAACCCTCGTCAGAATCATCTGGCCTTGGGGGCAAACCCAAGTCCAACGTGATAACGGCAGGTTCATGCCGGCGAATCTGTGCAATGGCGCTTTCCGAATCTTGCGCGGTAACGGTCTCGATCGCATCAAAAGCCCATCGCATTTGCTTTTGCAATGCTGGGTCGTCTTCAATGATCAAGAGTTTTGGAGAAGGGCTGGAAGTCATGCCTTGGCGTCACTTGCGTTTAAGAGCGGCAACTCGACACGAAATGTGGAGTAAACAAAAGGGACGCTCTGGACATCGATTCGACCGCCGATCGATTTCAAATACTGAGCGCTCTCATACATTCCAATTCCCATGCCATTGGGCTTTGTCGTTTGAAAAGGGTGAAACAACTTTTCGCGAATGAACGTTTCACTCATGCCAACGCCGCTGTCCGAAACCTCCAGCACGGCGTTCGCATTCAACTTGCCAAGTCGCACGCCGATTTTAGTGGAGTGAGTCGATGATGCTTCCATGGCATTTTGAATCAAATGTCCTGCAACGCGCTCGAGCCTGTCTGCATGACCGGCAACAACAACCGATGGCTCAATCACCGTCTCAATCTCCGCACCAATCGCCGTTTTTCCATCGACAACCTTTTGCAACAGTGCCGAGAACTCTAGGCGCTTGGGTGGGTCGGCAGGGATCGATCCGCTGCGCAACTGCAACATTAACTGTTGCATGCGCGAAACCGCATGTTGCACCGTTTCAAGCATATCTGCCTGAAATTCCGGATTGTCTTTGTGGCGTTCCGCATTGCGTACCAGCAAATCCAGCTGGGCGACCAGATTTTTGAGGTCGTGAACCACATAGGCAGACATGCGATTGAAGGCGTCAAATCGCTCCGACTCCACAAGCTGGGCTTTGGCGCGAAGTTCCGATAAGTGCACGGCAAGTTGCGTGCCCGCCATCTTGAGAATGTCACGCACCTCCCAATTCAAATCCAGGTGCGCGAGCGCACGATTCAACACCATGAATCCAGTCAATTCGCTACCCGTGGCCAGCGGTACCACCAGCCACGCATCGGCATATTGTTTAAGCCAAACAGGTAATTCAAGACCTTGGTAACGAGAATCCCGTGCTCGTGCGTCGTCAAGATTGATAACCCAATGGGTGCGATCCAGAAATTGCACCAGGGAGGAATCTGAACGCTCCTTGTCGTCCGTTTGCGGGGCCTCAAGGACGTCAATTGCGCGAAAATCACGGTCTGCGCGTATCCACAATTGGCCTCCAGGACTTTCGACCAGCGATGCCATGGCGCGAATCATGCGTTGGTGATCCGTGTCTCCCATTGAACGACTGGCCAACTGTTCTGTGAACCGCGACCATTCTGTGCGGTAATCGTACCGATATGAAAAGAGGTTCTTGGCAATAGAGACGCGCAGCGCCGCGCGCCATTGCCCCGAAAGCGCAATGCCGGCGAGAACCAAGATCGCAGCGAATACAAACGCAACCTTGAGAGTCCCCCCCCAATCTCCACCAAAGTGCGCCACCCAATATGCGCCGACCGAAATAAGCATCAGGTAGGTGCCCGCAAGGACAATTGATGTCACCCGAAACGCGGCATCGTGCGATAGGTGAAGCTCATCGCGCCACCCCCGTGATCGCGCCGCCGAAATGGCAATAACGAGGGCGGCAATCGAATGGACGATCCCACGCGCGCTCCACAAATGCGAATCCGGCTCGCGAAACAGGACTCCGCTCGAGTAATAGATCAGGTCAAAAACAAAAAGAGCTCCAAGCCCAAGCACAAAGGGCTTGATTACCCACCACCGAGGGGTTCCCGCTTGCGCGACAAATTGCTCAGTTAGTACCAAGCCGGCGATCGTCAAACCGATCGCCAAATAGTACCCAGCGAGCACTTGCTCGGAGGGTTGCATGACTCCAGCAAGCAATGCGACCAGAAGCAGAATGGATATATGGCCAAGCCCAATAATAGGGCGTTTGCCGGTGACTTCTGTTCCAGATCGAGCCCGAAGCAATGCGCTGGCAAACAAAAGCCAGCTTGATAGCCGCAAGATATCCAATCGCCAATGCCAACTGACCAGTGCTGGCTCGGGCATATAAGCAAGCCATGCGGCTACCGCGGCCCAAAGTCCGGAAATAGCTGAAGTCGCCACGTGCAACCAGTTTCCTGTGCCGCCTGTCTTTCGCACGACCGAGGCCGCGGCAATACATGCGAAAAGTGCGCTGGCAAAGGC
>JBGAUM010000087.1:11341-15834 GCA_044228625.1 Usitatibacteraceae bacterium
GCACCAGAAAGCCGGCAATTGAGTCGGAACTTGCATTTCTTAGGGAGTTGCAGTTGCACAGATTGGCAAAACGAGCCGCCATTATCGGGGCAGTTGGGTCCAATTCGGGCCAAATTTTGAGTGGCGGTCAACTGCCGAATGCGAAGAACCACGGCGCAGCGCCATTGGACCCCAAAAAAGCGAAAGCCCCGCGTTTGCGGGGCTTTCGGCGAATCAAATGAGGGGAACGCTCTATCTTTGACCCTTTTTCCGCGCTGCCCAACCTATCGCGATTAACCCAAATCCGAAGAGGGCCAACGTACCAGGCTCCGGAACATTGGTGACCATGCTGAAGCCTGTCGCGCCCGCCCCGGAGTGCGTGATTGTCGCGACTTGAGTCAATGTGAAGCCGCCTGTGGTATCAACCGTCGTGTTCGTGCTGCCATTGAATGCGCCTGTAAAGGGACCGAAGGTGCCGGACGGCGTATTGTTAAAGAGCGATGAGAACTGAGCCGTCCCGCTTGTGCTACCGGTAACCGAAGTTGTCGCGACCATGTTAGGGCCGGAAGGCTGGCTTAATCCAGTTTCGATTAGGGAAATTGTCAAAGTGCCACCGCGACGCGACGTTGCATTGAATGAGACCAAATTCAATATTGCAGGACCAGTCAATGCGGGGCTGTTCGAAATGCCGGCTGTGAAATTGAAAATCCAAGAACCCAGAGATCCCATCCAAGACACAGAGCCAGAAGAAGAATCCAAATCGCCTACTCCGCCATCGGTAATCGTCACGGAGTTGCCTCCACCGGCGTCCAACTTAAGGATTAATGCAGCCTGTGCAGGAAACGCGATTCCAAAAACCAAGCCAAATGCAGAAAGTGCAATGACACGCTTTAGCATTTTCATGGTTGACTCCTTAGTGTTGTGTGCGTCTCAAACAACAAATACCATTACCCGAGTGATTATAAGCAATCGCGGTGCCAACAAGTTTTTTCTATTTTTATTCAATTACTTATTATCATGCCGACTCTCATTAAGACAATTGACGGGCGGTTCTGTAATCTTTTCCGACGGACCACTGGCGGAAAGGCCTAGGCATGATCCAATTTCGGCGGTAATGCAATGAAAACAACAGCGTTTCCTCGTTGCGAGCCCAAATTCTGTAAATTTTTTCGACACATTTATCTAACCTGAGCTTGGGTTCGTCGACGCAGGCGCCCAATTGACAATTGGTGCGCCGCACAATGTGGTACATTGGTAAGGCTGGCCAGAATATTGGCCAATTGATTGATTCTGACCTAACTTGCAAAGGCGGCCCGAATGAACCGCAGTGCCGGACCGGTTATGAAACCGCCAACTTGCCCAAAAGCTATTTATTCCCCGAGCAAGGCTGGATTGCACGCCTGAGGATTGACTTTTGCCTACGAAAGAAGCGCGGTCGATCCGCGCTTTTTTTTCGCAGTTTTCAAGGTACTGCCATGAGAATGCCAATTTTGATTACCCTTCCCGATCAATCCACACGTCAGTTCCCAGGCCCGGTAACAGTTCGCGAAATTGCAGCCTCCATTGGTACGGGGTTAGCAAAGGCCGCTTTGGCCGGAAAAGTTGACGGCCGACTCGTCGATCTAAGTTTTGTCATCCATGCGGATTCAAACGTCGCGGTTGTCACTGATCGTGATACGGAAGGCCTTGAAATCATCCGACATTCTACGACCCACTTATTGGCTTATGCCGTGAAGGAGTTGTTCCCTGAGGCCCAAGTGACAATCGGCCCCGTCATCGAGAATGGCTTCTACTATGATTTCTCCTACAAGCGGCCATTTACGCCGGAAGATCTCGCCGCAATTGAGATGAAGATGGCAGAGCTTGCAAAGCGTGATCTACAGGTCCAACGCAAAATTGTCCCTCGCGACGAGGCAGTCGCGTTTTTCAATGGTATTGGTGAGAAATACAAGGCCGAGATCATCGCCTCCATTCCATCTGACGAAGACGTATCACTTTATTCAGAGGGAGACTTCACGGACCTTTGCCGCGGCCCGCACGTTCCGTCGACCGGAAAACTGAAAGTGTTCAAGTTGATGAAGGTGGCCGGGGCCTATTGGCGTGGGGATTCGAAAAATGAAATGCTGCAGCGAATTTACGGCACAGCATGGGCAAAGCAAGCAATTGGACTTGTTTCATTTGCAAGACGAAGCTCCAGGCATGGTTTTTTGGCATCCCAAAGGTTGGGCACTTTGGCAACAAGTCGAGCAATACATGCGCAAGGTCTATCAGGACAATGGATACCAGGAAATTCGATGTCCGCAAATTCTTGATAAATCACTATGGATCCGCTCCGGGCACTGGGAAAACTACAAAGACAACATGTTCACGACGGAATCGGAGAAACACGATTTCGCAATCAAGCCGATGAATTGTCCCGGGCATATCCAAGTCTTCAATTCTGACTTGCGCTCATACCGCGACTTGCCACTTCGTTATGGCGAGTTTGGAGCATGCCATCGCAACGAGCCATCTGGAGCATTGCACGGCATCATGCGCGTTCGCGGATTTGTTCAAGATGACGGCCATGTCTTTTGCCGTGAAGAACAAATAAAGGACGAATGCGTCTCTTTCAATAAGCTGGCGATGTCCGTTTACGACGATTTTGGTTTCAAAGACATCGCGATCAAGATTGCGCTTCGGCCGGATAAGCGGATCGGCTCCGAAGAGGCATGGGACAAGGCAGAAGAGGCGCTTCGCGAAGCGCTTCGTGCCTGCGAGGCCCAGTGGATCGAGTTGCCGGGGGAGGGGGCTTTCTACGGACCAAAGATCGAATACCACATGAAAGACTCCATCGGACGGACCTGGCAATGCGGCACGATGCAGGTCGACTTTTTCATGCCGGGTCGTTTGGGAGCGGAATATGTCGATGAGCATAGTGCAAGAAGGACGCCGGTCATGCTGCATCGTGCAATCGTTGGTTCACTCGAGCGGTTCATCGGAATCCTGATCGAAAACCACGCTGGAGCGTTACCGGTTTGGCTTTCCCCGGTGCAAGCAGTTGCGATGAACGTGACATCAGACCAGGCTGCCTACGTGGGAGAGGTCGTCAAGGCCTTGAATTCCCAAGGATTTCGTGTCCATTGAATTCCCAAGGATTTCGTGTCCAATCGGATTTGCGAAATGAGAAAATTTCCTATAAAATTCGGGAACATAGCTTGCAAAAAGTGCCTTTCCAGCTAGTTTTGGGGGAAAAGGAGGCGCAGGCAAAGTCCGTGACGGCTCGAATCCGGGATGGCAAAGGCGGCGGTTTCAATCTTCCGCCGATGTCCTTGGACGAGTTCGTTTTGCATTTGCGTGGCGAAGTTGCCGCCAAGCGATAGCACGGAAGGATTTCAGGCCTTGAGGTGGCGGCGATGCGGCCACCCAAGTATTTATTGATGATTGGGAGCGCGTTATAGCTACTGAAAAATCCGTCCGGATTAACGGTGAAATTGTAGGACTCACCGAAGTTCGGCTGCTAGGCCCCGAAGGCGAGCAAATTGGAATCGTTGCATTGACCGACGCGAATCGGCAGGCAGAAGAATTGGAATTGGATTTGGTGGAAATTGCGCCAACTGCAAAACCTCCTGTTTGCCGGATCATGGACTTTGGCAAGTTCAAGTATCGCGAAGCAAAGAAGGCTCACGAGGCCAAGCTCAAGCAGAAGCAAATCCAGGTCAAAGAGGTGAAGTTCCGCCCCGGAACAGACGATGGCGATTACAACATCAAGGTTCGCAACCTTCGGCGTTTTTTGGAAGAGGGCGACAAGACCAAAATAACGCTTCGGTTTCGGGGCCGTGAAATGGCGCACCAAGAGCTGGGGGTTGCATTGCTTAAACGCGTTGAGGCCGATTTGGCAGAGTACGGACAAGTCGAACAGTTTCCAAAGATGGAAGGCCGGCAAATGATCATGATGGTCGGCCCAAAGAAAAAGCACTGACAAGTCGATTTTTGCTGGAAGGGTTCATCGGCCCGGTTTCTAAAGCGATGCTAACAAGCCGTCTTCAGGTTCAAAGCATGGAAAGGTTCCATCACCTGCTGCGGTCATCAAATGAGTATCAAACATGCCCAAGATGAAGACCAAGAGCGGAGCCGCAAAGCGCTTTAAGGCGCGAGCTAGCGGTTCGATCAAGCGCTCAATGGCGTTTAAGCGCCATATCCTGACCAAGAAGACGACAAAGAACAAACGTCATCTTCGCGGTACTGCCGAAATCCATTCGACCAACATGGGCCACGTTCGCGCCATGTTGCCGTACGCATAAAGGAGCGAGACCATGCCAAGAGTCAAACGTGGTGTAACTGCTCGCGCCCGTCACAAAAAAGTATTAGAAGCCGCCAAGGGGTACCGCGGCCGCCGCAGTTCGGCGTATCGCATTGCGAAAGAAGCGGTAATGAAGGCGGGGCAGTACGCGTACCGCGACCGTCGCAACAAAAAACGGGTGTTCCGTGCGTTGTGGATTGCAAGGATTAACGCCGCAGTACGTGAGGGTGGC
>JBGAUM010000088.1:0-14413 GCA_044228625.1 Usitatibacteraceae bacterium
TCAGGCCCTTGCCCTGCGTGGCGCGGATGGCCTGACAAAGATTGGTTTTGCGCGAAAGGCAGAACTTGCATTGCCGGCACTCCGGCGTGTAGAGCGGGATCACGTGGTCGCCGGCCTTGAGCGTGGTCACACCCGGACCCGTTTCCACCACCACGCCCGCACCCTCGTGGCCGAGGATGGAAGGGAAGAGGCCCTCGGGATCGGCGCCGGAGAGCGTGTAGTAGTCGGTATGGCACACGCCCGTGGCTTTGACTTCCACCAGCACTTCGCCCGCCTTCGGGCCTTGCAACTCCACTGATTCGATGGTGAGGGGTTCGCCGGATTTCCAGGCGATGGCGGCTTTGGTCTTCATGGTTGCAATCTCGTGATCGAAAGTGGAGGGGCGGGAGGGGTGAATCGCAAAGTGCAATCAGGATGCGGCGTTCGGGGCATTATTGCCATGGAAGGCGCGCCCATGCTGGGGTTTGGCGGCGCTATGCGGGGATCACCTTCCCGGGGTTCATGATGCCGTGCGGGTCCAGGGCGTTCTTGATCGTGCGCATCGCGTCCAGCGCCACGGCGCTTTTGTGCCGGGTGATTTCGTCGCGCTTCAATTGCCCGAGGCCATGCTCCGCACTGATGGAGCCTTCGAGTTGATCGACCAAGTTGTACACGATGGCATTGGCGCGCGTCGATTGTTCGGGCGTCGGCGGTGCGGATGGGAAGGACAGGTTGTAGTGCAGGTTGCCGTCCCCAAGGTGGCCGAAGCAAACGACGGACGCATCCGGGAACGCATTGGCCAACGCGGTGTCTGCGCGGGCAATGAACTCCGCAATTCGCGATACCGGCACACTGATGTCGTGCTTGACGCTCTTGCCCGTCAGCCGCTCCGCCTCGGGAATGCGCTCGCGCACGGCCCACAATGCGCGCGACTGCGCGACGTTCTGGCAAATCACGGCGTCGAGGACAAGGCCGTTCTCGATGGCGGGCGCCAATGCGCGTTCAAACAAGTTCTCAAGGGGCGCGTCGCGCCAGGTGTCCTCGATCTGCACCAGCACCTGCCAAGGATGGCGATCCGCGAATGGTTCGGCCGTGTCCGGGAAGTGCTTGACCACCCAGTCGAGGCAAAGACGTGACATCAATTCGAATCCGGTGATGCGGTCGCCGAGTTCTGCCCGCAGCGCGGCCAATGCCTGCACCGCATGTTCCGGCGTGGCCGTGGCGACGAAAGCCGTCAATGTCGCTTGCGGCAAGGGAAACAATTTCACCGTGGCGGCGGTGATGATGCCCAAGGTACCTTCCGCGCCCATGAGCAGGTGCTTCAAATCGTAGCCGGTGTTGTCCTTCCGCAATCCTTTCAACCCATGCCAGATGCGGCCGTCCGGCATGACCGCCTCGATGCCGAGGACCAGGTCACGCGCATTGCCATAGCGCAGCACGTTGGTGCCGCCTGCGTTGGTGGAGAGATTGCCGCCGAGCGTGCAGCTGCCTTCCGCCGCCAGCGACAGCGGAAACAGGCGCTGCGACTCGCGTGCGGCCTCCTGCACGTGTTGCAGGATGCATCCGGCTTCCGCCGTCAACGTGTTGTTGGACGGATCCACCGCGCGAATGCGGTTGAGGCGGCGCGTGGACAGCACGATGGCACGGCCCGTCGCATCGGGCGTGCCGCCGCCGACCAGGCCGGTGTTGCCCCCCTGCGGCACGATGGGGGTGCGCGTTGCGACGCAACGGGACACGATGGCGGCAAGTTCCTCGGTATTGCCCGGTTGTACGACGGCCAATGCGCGGCCGGTGTAGTTCTTGCGCCAATCCACCACGTAGGGCGCGGCATCTTCCATGCGCGTCAGCAGATGCTTCGAACCGACGATGGCTTCGAGCCGCGGCAACAACGCGGATGTGATCTCCTCGCTCATGGCGCGCGAATCTTCTTGAGCAGTGCCGTCGTCGAGCGCTCGTGCCGGAACGCAATCGAGTGCACCGTGCCGCCCCAGCCTTTGACTTCCGGCGCGCCGACAATCTTGTCCACGCTCCAGTCGCCCCCCTTCACGAGAACATCCGGCCGCGCTGCGAGGATGCGTGCGATCGGCGTGTCCTCGTCAAACCAGGTCACCAGCGAGACGCACTCCAGTGCGGCGACCACGGCCATGCGGTCCTGCAACATGTTCAGCGGCCGGTCGTCTCCCTTGCCGAGCCGCTTGACGGAGGCATCGGTATTGAGCGCCACGATCAGCGAGGATCCCAGTGCGCGCGCTTCCGCGAGGTAGGTGACATGGCCGCGATGCAGGAGGTCAAACACGCCGTTGGTGAACACCACCTTCTTCGGCAATTGGGCCGCGCGTGTGGCGAGGGCGTCCGGCGCGCAGAACTTCGATTCGAATGCGGGGGTCATGCCCGCATTCTAATGGGGCGCGTCGCTGCGCAACGCCACACCATCCAGTGTCACGCGGCTGCAGGGCTCGCGGGTGCACCCAGCGTGGCGATCATTTCCTTGCGGAAGCGGTTCAAATCCGTCACCGACTCGAAGGTGCGATCGAACAGCGACGACAATTGCTTGAGGATGCCGTTGGCGACGCGCGATTCCCACATCTTGTCGAAGCGGATTTGCGTGTCGAGCCACCGCTCAAGCCATTCCGGGTCGGGCAGCTTGGACTGCACGGTGTCTTGAGGGAAAAGTTCCTTGTTCACATGCAGGTTGGTGGGGTGCAGGGGCTTGCCGGATTTGCCGCTCGAAGCCATCAGCACCCCGATCTTGGCAAACGCCACCTTGGCTTCGTTGCCCATCTTTTCCACGGCGCGTTTCATGTAGCGGAAATACGCGCCGGCATGGCGCGCCTCGTCCTTGGAAATCGTGTCGTAGATTTTCTTGATGACGGGCTCGGTATGCCACTCGGCCGCGCGGCGGTACCATTGGGTCAAGCGGATCTCGCCGCAGAAATGCAGCATCAGCGTTTCCAGTGCCGGTGCCGGGTCAAACGGAAAACGCACGGCATGGAGTTCCTGCTCGGTCGGCACCATGTCGGGCCGGAATCGCTTCAAATAATCGATCAGCACCAGCGAGTGCTTTTGTTCCTCGTAAAACCAGATCGACATGAAAGCGGAGAAGTCGCTGTCGTGCTGGTTGTCACGCAGGAACATCTCGGTGGCGGGCAGGGCGGACCACTCGGTGATGGCATTCATCTTGATGGTCATGGCCTGCTCGTCGGAGAGCTTGCTCGCGTCGTACGCATCCCACGGGATGTCGGACGCCATGTTCCAGCGGGATTTTTCGAGATCGCGAAACAAGTCGGGATAAATCATGGCCGTGTGAACTCGGGAATGAAGGTTATTGAGACTTTGCAAAACTACGGGGGGTATCTGTCGATGGATGTGCTTCAGATTGCGCGCCTGCACCGCGCCGCGCGCCGGTCAGCCCGCGCAAGGTGGTATCGGCCAGCGCATCGACGATTTCAGCGTCGGTCAGTGTCTTGGCCTGCCTGAGAAAGTCCACGGTCGGGTCGCAAGAGCGTGCGTAAAGCGTAAAGGCCACCACATCGTTGGGCATCTCGTTTGGGATGTCGCCATCGCGCTTGGCGTCATCGATCAGGGCGTAAACGCGCTTGTTGAGCTTCATCGCCGCCGCGACGTAGTCCAGATTCATCAGCAGTGAGCGCTGGAACGCCCCGCGTGTGGAGGGCAGGTGCGGCACACCGCCCTTCAGCCGGTGTTCGAGCGACCAGCGAAGCATTCCCTCCAGCCGCTCAATTGCGCTCCATGATTCCGGCATTGCATCCAACACATCGAGCGTCTGCGTAAGCAAACGCACCATCGCTGCTGCTGCCAGCTTTTCCTTGGAGCTGAAATGCTTGTAAAGGCTTCCCTTGGCGATTCCGACCGCTTCAGCCACGTCGTCCATGGTCATCAAATCGAAGCCCTTTTTGGACAACAGATGATTGACCGCATCGAGAATGGCTTCCTCTCGCGCTTCAAACTGTTGTTTCTTAAAAGGAATTTTCAAACCAAGCACGGCGAAACCTTTCTGCGGAGAACTCATTAGTACAAAACGTGACTAATAAGTCATAATGTGACCTGAAAGTTAATGAAGTTTGCCACGAATGGACCGGAATTCCAAGTCTGGGAACTTCAAATACGCAACGAGACCGGAAATGAAGACCATGCGCACCGACGTGAAATGGCTCCTTGGATGTGAATTTCCCAAAACGAGCGTGATCTGCGCGGTATTGTTCATGAATGCGTTGGCTGGAAAAGCCATGGCAATAGAAGAGCCGGCATTTCAGATCGTCGCAGCGTCCAATGGCGTTGAGGTGCGCGCGTATGAACCATTCTGGGTTGTGGAGCGCCGTGTGGAGGCGAGATTCGTGGATGCCGGCAATCGCGCATTCCGTTCCTTGTTCAACTACATTTCAGGGGCCAATCGCGCGCAGGAAAAAATTGAAATGACGGCACCCGTCGCGCAGCGGCCGACAGAAGGTCCCGATGCAGCGGCAAGCGGAAACGTGCCCGGCGAAAAGATCGAGATGACGGCGCCTGTGTTGCAGACGCCAATCAGCGGCCAGAACGAGGCGTATGTGGTGAGCTTTGCGTTGCCGGCCCGTTACCGCAACATGCCTGCGCCCGTACCGACCGACCCGAGTCTCATGTTGCGCGAGGTGCCCGCACGCACCGTGGCCGCGCTGCGATATGCCACGTGGGGTGCGGACGCCAAGTTTGGCGAATATGAAAAGCGCTTGCGCGAAAAAATTGCGGCGGCTGGATGGCGCGCGCGCGGTCCGGCAGAGTTTGCGCGATACGACGCGCCCATCGTCCCTTGGTTCCTGCGGCGCAATGAGGTGCTGATCGAAATCGAGCCGCCCCTGAAAACCGGGGCGGCTGGGTCGGCGGCACTGGGGTCACTTTGAAGATCGCCGTGGTGGGTTCCGGCATTGCCGGACTGTCCGCAGCCTGGCTGCTGGCCCGCCACTCCGGAGGCGCGCATCAGGTCACCCTGTTCGAAAAGGAGGGACGGCTGGGCGGGCATACCCATACGGTCGATGTGACCGTGGACGGCACGACCCATCCGGTGGATACGGGGTTCCTGGTCTACAACGACTGGACGTATCCCAACTTGATTGCGCTGTTCAGCCAACTGCAAATCGAAACGGCACCCTCCGACATGTCGTTCTCGATCAAGATGATGGACGATGCCGGACGGGGGCGGTTGGAATGGTGCGGCTCCGACAACGTGTCGACGGTGTGGGCGCAGCCCTCCAACCTACTCAAGCCTGCATTCATCGGCATGTTGAAGGATCTGTTGCGTTTCAATCGGCAGGCGCAGCACCTCACCGCCGGCAACACGTCCGCGTTAACGGGAACGCTGGGCGATTTTCTTGACCAACACGGATATGGGCAGGCATTCCGGTCGTGGTACCTGGAGCCGATGGCGGCCTGCATCTGGTCCACCCCGCTTGAGCGCGTGACCGGTTTTCCCCTGGAAAAATTCCTGGTGTTCTGCAGGAACCACGGACTGATTTCCGTGAACAACCGGCCCAAGTGGCGCACCGTGAGAAGGGGCGCGCGTCAGTATGTCGAGGCGATTGCCGCGCAACTGCCGGATGTGCGCACCCATGCTGCCGTCACACGGGTGACGTCAACGGGTCGCCAGCTCGAGGTGAGCACGGGCCGGGGTGCCGAGCAGTTCGATCATGTGGTGCTGGCCTGCCATACCGATCAGGCCGCACACATTCTTGCAGGCAATTTCCCGGACCAGTGCGCCGCGCTGTCGGGAATCACATATCAGTCGAATGCCGCGATCGTACACACCGACCGCCGATTGCTCCCGGACCGGCCACGGGCCTGGGGCGCCTGGAACTACCTTGGGTGGCATGCTACGGCCAGCGCCGCGCGGCGCAGCGCGCTTCAGGGTGCCCCCGTATCATTGTCCTACCTGATCAACAAGTTGCAGCCGCTGCCGTTTCAGTCGCCGGTGATCGTCACCATGAACCCGCTGATTGAGCCGAGACCAGAGACCGTGTTGAAAACAATTGAATACGATCATCCATTGTTCCTGAAGCAAAGCGTGGACACCCAACGCGCGGTGCGGCGTGTGCAGGGAAAGGAAAATCTCTGGCTGGCCGGCGCATGGACGCGCTATGGCTTTCATGAAGACGGTGTCATGTCCGGTGTTGCGGTGGCAAAGGCGCTAGGAGCGGCCATCCCCTGGGCGACCGATGTGCCGGCGGCGAATGATCTGGGCTCGCCGTATCCGGGAGTCGACGCGTGAGCACATGGCCCACCGAGGCGCGCCCGGAAATTTGCACGGGCCGCGTATTCCACAAGCGCCTGAAGCCATTCGAGCACGCCTTTTCGTACCGCGTGTTTTTCCTGCGCGTGCCGCTGGCATCTTGGTCGGCATCGGCCAATCGCTGGCTATCGCTGGATCGCTTCAATGTCGTGTCCCTGCATCGGCGCGACTACGGTCCGCGCGATGGCAGTGATCTGGAATCCTGGGCCCGCAGTCTGTTGGAGGCGCACGGCGTGGATCGCGCCGACGGGCCCATTGTGTTGCAAACGTTTCCACGCCTGTTCGGGTTTGTGTTCAATCCGATCAGTGTCTGGTACTGCCACGACCGCGAGGGCAAGCTCCGCGCGGCGATTGCGGAGGTCAACAACACGTTTGGGGAGCGGCACAACTACGTGGTTGCGCACGCCGACCAACGGCCCATTGCGCCAGGAGACTGGATCCTTGCGCAAAAGGTGTTTCATGTCTCGCCCTTCTGCGAGGTCCGCGGCCATTACCGGTTCCGTTTTGAACAGCGTGCGGGTCGCGCGTTTGCCCAAATCGACTACTACGATGACGCGACAGAGTCTGGCAAGCTTCTCGTCACCACGATTCACGGGACGCCCGGGGTGGCCGATGCGCGTGCAACCACAAGCGCTGTCTTGAGACATCCGCTGATGACTTTCGCCGTGGTCGCGCGCATCCATTGGCAGGCGTTGAAACTCTGGATCAGGCGCGTGCCCTTCTTTTCCAAGCCGGCACCTCCTTCAATTGAAACCACTCGTTAACTCCACCGATTGACCATGAGCACACCTGCTTCCAACTTCCCGCTTTCCATTTCACGCCAGCGAGCCATCCCGCGCGCCGGACGCCTGTTGCTGGCGTTGCTGGCGCGCCTCGACACCGGGACGCTGACCTTTACCGCGCCGGATGGCACCGTCACCAAGTTCCGTGGCGTGCACCCGGGCCCGGCCGCCGATTTGCGGTTTGACGACTGGGACGTGGCCGGTGCTGCGATTCGTTCCGCCGAAATCGGACTGGCCGAGTGCTATCGCGACGGACGCTTGCATACCAGCGACCTCACGGCATTCCTGATGTTGTGCGCGGCCAACCAGGCGGCATTGGAAAAAGTGTTCTACGGCAAGCCGCTGGTGGCCTTGTGGCTGCGCTTCAAGCACTTCCTGCGAAGCAACACGCGCACGAATTCGAAAAAGAACATCCACGCGCACTACGACCTGTCGAACGATTTTTACGCGCAATGGCTTGACGGCACGATGACGTATTCCAGCGCACTGTTCGCTGGCAATGCGCAACGGCCCATGGAGGAGGCGCAAACCGCCAAGTACGAGCGCATTCTCCAGGTGCTGGATCCGCAACCCGGCGCGCGTATCCTGGAAATCGGTTGTGGCTGGGGGGGGTTTGCCGAGCATGCCGCCTCGACGCGCGACGTGCAGGTGCACGGCATCACCCTGTCCAAGGCGCAACTGGGCTTTGCACGCGCGCGGATGGCCAAGAAGGGCCTTGCTGATCGTGTAAGCCTTGAGTACATCGACTACCGCGACGTCGAAGGGCAATTCGATTACATCGTGTCGATCGAAATGTTCGAAGCGGTGGGCGAGCGATACTGGCCGGTGTATTTCAAGACCGTCCATGATCGTCTCAAGCCGGGCGGGCGGGCGGTGATCCAGGCCATCACCATCGATGACGCCGCGTTTCCCAGGTATCGCGCGACCAGTGATTTCATCCGCGAATACATTTTCCCCGGGGGCATGCTGGCGCCGATTGCGCGTTTTATCAACGATGCAAAGGCGGCCGGGCTTGATGCGCGTGAACCGTTTTGTTTCGGACTCGACTATGCAGCGACGCTGGCCTGGTGGCGCGATCGTGTCAATGCCGCGTCGGAAACCATCAAGCCGCTGGGCTTTGATGAAAAGTTCCTGCAACTCTGGCGCTTCTATTTGAGTTATTGTGAGGCGGGCTTTCGTGCGGGCCGCACCGACGTGCTGCAGATCGAATTGATCAAGCCTTGAGGGGTGAAACATGCGCAAATGGATTCTTGCTGCGTTGTTCCTGACGATGAACGTTGCCAACGCCCAAATGTTGCCGGCCGCGGTACTGATGGATGCCCCGATGCTCACGCTCCAGGGCGACGGCACGATGCGCTGGTTTGGTCTCAAGGTGTATGACATTCGCCTCTGGACGTTGGCGAAGAAGTTTTCGCATGCCGAGCCTTTTGCGTTGGAACTGATCTATGACATGAACCTTTCAGGCAAGGACATCGCCGACAAAAGCGTGGACCTGATTCGTGACCAGGGCCAGAAAGACGAAGCCAAGCTCAAACGCTGGGGCGAAACGATGGCCAAGGTGTTTCCGGACATCAAGAAGGGCGACACGTTGATCGGCGTGTCCATTCCGGGCAAGGAAGCACGTTTCTATACCCGCGACAGATTCATCGCGGCTGTCCCGGACGCAGAGTTTGCGAAGGCCTTCTTCGATATTTGGCTGGCCGAGTCGACCACCGAACCCCGGGTCCGCGCAAAGTTGCTCGGCACCGACGGAAAGTAGCGCGTGACCGCCGCGGGGTCCGCGACCTCCATCCCCGCTTGGCGGCTTGTAGCCTATGGCGCGACGGCCATGCCCCTGGCCATGGCGGCATTGCCCATTTACGTGCACGTCCCGAAGTTCTATGCCGATGTCATGGGCCTGAACCTGATGGCCATTGGCGGATTGTTGCTCCTGGCCCGTGTCTTTGACGCGGTGCAGGATCCTTTGCTCGGCTATTGGAGCGATCTCACGCGGGATCGCAGGGGCGGGCGCATGATTTGGGTGGCGGTCGGTACGCCGCTGCTCGCGCTTGGCATGCTGGGACTGTTCCGACCGCCCGCTTGGGAGGCTACCGCACTGACCGGGTGGTTCCTTGGCATGTTGGCGCTGGTGTACCTCGCCTTCAGCATGGTGCAGATCAGTTACCAGGCCTACGGCGCGGAGATTTCCGATCACCCGGTGGAGCGCACCCGTGTCACTGCCTATCGCGAGGGACTCGGTCTGGTGGGGGTTTTCCTCGCCGCCGCCTTGCCGCAAATGCTCGCGCAATCTTCCGGCCCGCGACAAGGGTACGCAAGCTTTGCATTGTTGTTCGTCCCGTTGTTGCTGGTGTTGACGGCGATGACCCTGATGGGATCGCCGAAAGCCGTGATGCGCACGCAGGCGGTGACGCGCGAAGCCTGGCGCGCGATGTTGAAGCCGCTCAACAACCTGCGCTTTCGCAGATTGCTGTTGATCTTCGTCTTTAACGGCATCGCAGCGTCGATTCCTGCGACACTTGTGCTGTTCTTCATCGAGGATGTCGTGCGCCGGCCGGATTGGTCGGCCCATTTCCTGATCGCGTATTTCGCTGCAGGCGCCTGTGGCATGCCGCTCTGGCTCAAATTGTCTGCGGCACTGGGAAAGGGACGCGCATGGTGCGTGGGCATGGGGCTGTCCATCGTCGCGTTCGTGTGGGCGTTCCTGCTGGGGCCCGGCGACGCCATTCCATTCATGGTGATCTGCATCCTCTCTGGCCTCGGACTCGGCGCGGACCTCGCGTTGCCCCCGTCGATTCTCGCGGACGTGATCGACGATGATGAAAGAGCCGGCTTGGGTCGCAACGAGGGCGCGTATTTTGGCCTGTGGAATCTGGTGACCAAGATGAACCTTGCGCTGGCCGCCGGCATTGCGTTGCCGGCGTTGTCCATGTTGGGCTACCAGTCCAAGGTCACCTCGTCGCCGCAGGCGCTCACCTATCTTGCCGGCATCTACGCGTTGCTGCCGTGCGTCTTGAAGGCGATTGCCGCATTCGCCTTGATCCGTTCGCCCTTCTTCAGCCGCGCAACTTCCATCGAAAAATCGCCATGAAACGACTCGCCGCTTTTGCGCTTTGCCTGACCCTCGCGGGGTGTGCCTCGGTCACGCCGGCCGACTACGCCACCGAGAAGCCGACACTCGATCTTGCCACCTATTTCAATGGCAGGGTCGACGGCTGGGGCATGGTGCAGGATCGTTCGGGCAGGGTTGTTCGGCGCATGGTGGTGGAGATCGATTGCACGTGGAAGGGAAATGAAGGCGTGCTCGATGAATCCTTTGTCTGGTCCGATGGCA
Source organism: Usitatibacteraceae bacterium (assembly GCA_044228625.1). GTDB lineage: Bacteria > Pseudomonadota > Gammaproteobacteria > Burkholderiales > Usitatibacteraceae > UKL13-2. Next base: position 10,370 of record JBGAUM010000088.1, read on the forward strand.
AGACCGAGAAGCGCGTTTGGCGCATCCGCAAAGACGGCGACCGCTATGTGGGGACTGCCGGAGATGTCGTGGGTGAGGCGCAAGGTGTGGCGAGCGGCAATGCACTGCAATGGCAATACACCCTCAAGCTTCCGCCGGACATGGGGGGATACGAGATGACGATGGACGATTGGATGTGGATGGTCGACGAGAAAACGCTGACCAACAAGACATCGATGAAGAAGTTCGGTCTCACGTTTGCCGAGATCACGATCTTCTTCCGCAAGCGGTAAACCTGAACGAACACCAGGACTGGTGCGGCGATTGGGCAAAAAGTGCTTCAAGCGCCGCGCCAGTCCTTGACTTTGCACGGATCCTGGCGCTGGCCGCCTCCATTTTGAAAAGCGAATCATGTCCCTCAATCCCAAGATCAAGAACTGGAAAGAAAAACGCGTTTGGATCATCGGCGCCTCCACGGGAATCGGCGCGGCATTGGCGCGCCGGCTCCATGCGAAGGGGGCCAGGGTCATTGCCTCTGCGCGCAGTGCTGACAAGCTCGATGCGCTGGTCAGGGAACTCGGCAAGGACCGTGCACTTGCGGTGCCGCTCGACATCACCGACGTGGAATCCATTCGCAGTGCGGACGCCCGCATCGAAACGGCTTGGGGCGGCTACGATCTGGTGGTGTTCATGGCGGGCGATTACACCGCCATGCGCGCCTGGGAGCTCGACCTCAAGGTTGCCAGGCAGATGGTTTCGATCAACTGGGAAGGCTTTCTCAATGGCCTGTCGATTGTGATTCCGCGCATGATGGCCGCAAAGGCCGGCGGGATTGCCTTGGTGTCCAGTGTGGCGGGCTATCGCGGCCTTCCGAATGCTTTGGTGTATGGCCCCACCAAGGCGGCGCTCATCAACCTGGCCGAAACGTTGTACGTGGACTTGAAGGACAAGGGGCTTGACGTCTATGTCATCAATCCGGGATTTGTAAAGACGCCGATGACCGCCCAGAACGAATTCGAAATGCCCTTCCTGATCGAGCCCGAGGAGGCGGCGCAGGAAATTGCCAAGGGATTTGAGTCGGGCGAATTTGAAATCCACTTTCCAAAAACGTTTACGCGCATGCTGAAGACCATGCGGCACCTCTCCTATCCGCTGTACTTCAAGGCAGTCAAGAAATTTACCAAGCTATGAGCAATCTCACCCGATGTTCTCCACGACTCCAGCGCACGGTTGCATTCTGGGAAACCATGTCACGCGAATCGCTGACTGGCATCGCCAGCGTTTATGCCGAGGACGTGAAGTTTCGAGATCCGTTCAACGACATCACCGGCATCGAAAAGCTTCTCCATATCTGCGAGGACATGTTCGTGCGCCTGGATGCGCCCACGTTCAAGATCCTCGACACCGTGGAGCAAGGGGAGCAGGCCTTCCTGACATGGGACTTCACCTTCCGCATCAAGACATTGAAGCCGCAGCTCACGCGCACGATCCACGGAGGTTCCCACCTCACGTTCTCGCCTGACGGCCGGGTGGCCGTGCACCGTGACTATTGGGACGCTGCGGGCGAACTCTACGAGCAGCTGCCCGTGGTGGGATCGTTGATGCGCTTCATCAAGAAGCGGGCAGGTTGAAGGCAGCGGGCTGCGTTATTTGCGGCCGCGCTTTTCCCTGGGGGCCACTTTGCTGCGCAGTCCTTCCAGAAGATTCTTCTGCATGTTCATCGCTTCCACCGAGGTCTCCAGCACCTTGGTGGTGGCTTTGAGCCAGGCGATCACGATCTGCAGCTCGTTGATCTTCTTCTCCAGCTCGTCAGGGTCGAGGAGCGCCTTCATCGAATCTGCGCCCTTGGCCATCGCCGGATTGATCAGCGACTGGAACAACTCGAAGTAGTCCGGCAGTCCGCCCGGGGTTTTTGCGCTCATGTGGCGTGGGGCTCAGGCGTGTTTGGCGACGAACTCGCGAATGCGCGGGTAAATCGTTTCGCGGAATTTGCGGCCGCTGAAAATCCCGTAGTGCCCGACGGCCGGTGCCGTGTAGTGCTGGCGACGGTTGGCCGGAAGTCCCTTGCACAAATCATGGGCTGCCTGGGTTTGGCCACAGCCGGAAATGTCATCGAGTTCGCCTTCGACGGTGAATAGCGCGCACTTCTTGATCGATTCCGGCTGAACGGGTTCCCCGGCCACGTCCAAGGTGCCGCGCGCGAGCCGTTGTTCGTGGAACACGCGCACGATGGTTTCCAGGTAGTACTCGGCGGGAAGGTCCATCACCGCGTTGTACTCGTCGTAAAAGCGACGGTGCGCATCGGCGCTGTCGCCATCGCCTTCAACGAGATGGTGGTAGTAATCAACGTGCGATTCGAAATGCCGGTCCGGATTCATGGCGATGAAACCGGCCAATTGCATGAAGCCCGGATACACGCGCCGCATGGCGCCGTCGTATTTCACCGGCACGCGCTGGATCACGTGTTGCTCGAACCAGGACAGCGGGCGCCGCGTTGCGAAATCATTGACGGTGGTGGGGCTCTTCCGCGTGTCGATGGGCCCGCCCATCATGGTCAACGTCGCGGGCAATTCTTCGCCACGCGCGGCCATCAGCGAAACGCCGGCCAACACGGGCACGGTCGGCTGGCAGACCGACATGGCGTGGATGGGCCGCCCAACGCGCGCACCGCGCGGATGAACTCCTGGACATATTCGACATAGGTGTCGAAGTGAAACGGGCCCTCGGACAACGGAATGTCGCGCGCGTTCTTCCAGTCGGTGATCACCACGCTGTGATGCTGCAGCAGCGATTTCACTGTGTCGCGAGCAAGGTGGAAAAGTGGCCCGACAACGGCGCAAAGACGAGCACGACCGGCTCGTTCTTGGCGGCGCGCGCCTTCCTGAAATGCAGCAACTGGCAGAACGGCCGGTCAAGCCAGACTTCTTCGGTCACCTCGACGGGCTTGCCATCGACGTCCACCGACTGGATGTCGAAGTCCGGACGTTCATAGCGCGCCGTGATGCGCAACATCAAGTCGAGGCTGGCAGCGACTTTCTTGGCGTTGGGCGCATATGAAAATGGCAGCAGCGGGTTGCCCAGCGTTTCTGCGCTTGCTTGTGCCCACCAACGCCACGGCTCGAGTGCGGCGCGTTGAAACTCGTGAAGCTGATATAGCATGATGCCTCCCGGACGGGGCTGGCCCGCCTTGTGACACGGACGTTACACGAATTTTCGTGCAGTGCAACACTAAACGATTCGTCCCAAAATCGGTGCAATTCCTTCGCAGTAGATACAACCTTTGACAATTTGAATGTGAGCGCACGCTCACATATGGGCAAAAACCCTGCTGCTATGCCAGAAAATGTCACTCCCATGACGTTGTTTCCCCCATTGGGCCCTTTGAGACGTGGACGATTGGCGGTCGAGCCGCCCCACGAGTTGTATTTCGAGCAATCCGGAAACCCGCGCGGGGTTCCCGTCGTATTCCTGCACGGCGGCCCGGGGTCGGGAGCTTCGGCAACCCACCGGCAATTCTTTGATCCGTCCTTCTGGCGGATCGTGATCTTTGATCAGCGCGGTGCCGGCCGGTCCATCCCGCACGGCGAAACGAGGGGAAACACCACTGGTGAGCTGATTTCAGACATCGAGCGTCTTCGGGTGCAATTGGGCATCGAGCGCTGGAGCCGTTTTCGGCGGTTCATGGGGCTCAACGCCTTGGCTTACGCGCGGAACACCATCCAGATCGCGTTCTTTCGCTTTGCCTGCGAGGCATCTTCCTTTGCCGGCCATCGGAAATCGAATGGTTTCTGGTGGGGATGCGCCAGGTGTTTCCGGAGCACTGGCGCCGCTTTGTTTCCGCGCTGCCGCATGGCGTGAACCTCGACAACTGGCGTGAAGTGTTGTCCCGCTATCACGCATTGCTGAGCGACCCGGACCCGGCGGTCCATGTTCCCGCGGCCCGTACCTGGAGCACGTTCGGAGGGTTCAGTTTCGACCTTGAAGCCCAATCCTTGCGGGCTTGGTCGCCAATTTCGCCTCTGACCGGGTGGCATTGGCCTGTCCCGCATTGAAGCGCATTACTTC
>JBGAUM010000089.1:0-14316 GCA_044228625.1 Usitatibacteraceae bacterium
CATTTAAAGTGGTACGTGAGCTGGGTTCAAAACGTCGTGAGACAGTTTGGTCCCTATCTGCCGTGGGCGTTGGAAATTTGACGGGGGCTGCTCCTAGTACGAGAGGACCGGAGTGGACGTACCGCTGGTGTACCTGTTGTTTCGCCAGAAGCATCGCAGGGTAGCTAAGTACGGAAGAGATAACCGCTGAAAGCATCTAAGCGGGAAACTCGCCTGAAGATTAGATTTCCTGGAGGTTCAACCTCCCTAAAGAGTCGTTCGAGACCAGGACGTTGATAGGCTGGGTGTGGAAGGGGTGTGAGCCCTTAAGCTAACCAGTACTAATTGCTCGTGCAGCTTGACTCTATAACGGTAAGTCGATTGAAGCGAAGCTTCAATCGAGTCAGTCAGTCCAAAATCGGCGGCAAAGCCACACGATTTTGGGTACGAGGAAACCAAGACGAAAGTCGGTGATCCTCGTAATTCAAAAAACTGACAGACCGCGTTATAGACAGCGCGCTACAAACTACCCACCTTTACTTCTCCATCCCCCATGCTGTTGGACGTTCCACCCAAATCGCGATCAAACGCGCCGGAACGCACAACACACCCAATTCTTGGCGACCATAGCGCGTTGGCCCCACGCCTTCCCATCCCGAACAGGACCGTGAAACGACGCAGCGCCGATGATAGTGCGGATTACCCGTGCGAAAGTAGGTCATCGCCAAGACCCTATACCCCCAAAACCCCTGCAAAGCCCCACTTGCAGGGGTTTTGTACTTCTAAAGACGCAAGAATCCATGGGGATCAATTGACCGTAGAATCCTTCATCTCCGTTCTTGCTGCGCCGACGATTTGAAAAATATCCTCGTCTTGTTTGACGCCGATTGGGACCGTGAACAGCTTGAGAAAGCCGCACGATCGTCCGGGAACCAATACCGCTTTTATTTCGAGGGGTTTGACCTCTTCCGTTTTCCGAGCAACGCGCGCCTGCTGACGTTTGACATCTTCAAGTTCGTGGCAAAACTGGCGCGAAAGTATGAGCACCGGCATTTGCATGGTGTCACTTCCAGCAATGAACAATTCGGCGCGCTGGTTGCGGCCTTGCTTTCAGAAAAGCTCGGATTGCCCGGTGCGTCGCCGAAGGCGATCATTGCGGCGCAGCACAAATACATTGCCAGACGGATTGTTGGTCAGGCCGTACCCGAGGCCAACGTAGGTTATTCGGCATTTCCGTATACCTTCCGTTCGCCGGCCGAACTGGGCTTGAGATTTCCGTTCTTCGTCAAACCTGTAAAGGCTGCCTATTCTGTGCTGGCGCGCCGGGTGGATACGTTTAGCCAGCTTCAGGAACACATGACGTTCCATCCGTGGGAAAAGTACATCATCAAGCGGCTGGTGCGTCCCTTCAACGATGCCGTGCGCCGCTTGACTGATTTCCATGTTGATGCGCATTGGATGCTGGCGGAAGAGTTGATCGACGGGCACCAGATCAATGTTGACGGAGCGGTGGTCAATGGTGTGGTTCACACGTTGGGTGTCGTGGATTCGCTCATGTATCCGGGTACCGACCAATTCATGCGATTTGAATATCCGTCGCGGTTGCCACCCGGGCACGTTGATAAGGCAAGAGACACGGCAAAACGAATCATTGAAGCCTTGGGAATTGGCCATGGACTGTTCAATGTCGAAATGCGGATTTGCAAAGCAACCGGACATTGCAAAATGATTGAGGTCAACCCGCGCATGGCAGCGCAGTTTTCAGACCTTTACGAAAAGGTCGACGGCATCAATTTGCATGAGTTGGCCCTGAAGTTGGCGACCGGTGAGGAAATTGACATCACTCCCAGGCGGGGCAAGTATGCGGTTGCGACGAGTTTCGTCTTCCGGAAATTTGACGGAACCACCGTTGAACGCAAGCCCTCGCATCACGACATTCAATGGTTAAGGGAATTCGATCCCGACGCCTTTCTGGCCATGTTCATCAAGACTGGAAACGGCTTGAGGCGAGAAATGAAGTGGTTGGGAAGCCACCGTTACGCCACTCTCAACATGGGTGGTGCGTCTGAGGCGGAGCTGGAACAGAAGTATGTCCAGGTTTCCAATAGACTCGGGTTTCCAGCAGTGCAAAAAAGCTAGACAGCTGACTCCGAGTACGAGGCGGCGAAATGCTTCGCCGAGTCGGTTGCGTGCAGCCTGCACGGAAGGTCCCTACGGTAAAATGCACGTTTGACCCGCAAGATCGTGCATTTCATGGACCTCAATACTGTCTCAGGCATCCGCCAGGCTTTCATCGACTTTTTCGTATCCAAGGGCCACACCCACGTGGCTTCGTCGTCATTGGTGCCCCACGACGATCCGACGTTGCTGTTCACCAATGCCGGCATGAATCAGTTCAAGGATTGTTTCCTTGGCAAGGAAAGGCGAAGTTATGTTCGTGCAGTGACCTCGCAACGTTGTGTGCGGGCTGGGGGCAAACACAACGATCTGGAAAACGTGGGCTACACCGCGCGACATCATACGTTTTTCGAGATGTTGGGCAATTTCAGCTTTGGCGACTACTTCAAGGACGATGCCATTGCCTATGCGTGGGAATTGCTGACCACGGTCTACAAGCTGCCCAAAGAGAAACTTTGGGTGACCGTATACGCCGAGGACGACGAGGCGTACAACATTTGGGCTGACAAGATTGGTGTACCGAAGGAGAGAATTATCCGGATCGGTGACAACAAGGGCGCGCGCTACGCGTCGGACAACTTCTGGATGATGGGCGACACGGGTCCGTGTGGACCTTGCAGCGAGATTTTTTACGACCATGGACCGCACATTCGAGGTGGGCCGCCGGGATCGCCTGAAGAGGACGGGGACCGGTATATCGAGATATGGAATCTGGTATTCATGCAATTCAACCGCGAAGTGAAGGACGGGCCCATGATCCCGCTGCCCAAGCCCGCGGTTGACACGGGAATGGGGCTTGAACGTCTCTCCGCAGTGCTGCAGCACGTGCATGCCAACTATGAAATCGATTTGTTCCAGGCCTTGATCAAGGCAGCGGCGCGCGAAACCGGCGCGAAGGATCTTGAGTCACCCAGCCTCCGCGTCATCGCCGACCACATCCGAGCCTGTGCCTTCCTGGTCTGTGACGGCGTGATTCCTGAGAACGCGGGTCGGGGTTACGTACTGCGCCGAATTGCGCGACGTGCCATGCGGCATGGCTACAAACTCGGGCAAAAGAAGCCCTTCTTCTACAAGCTCGTTTCCGACCTGGCGGGTGTCATGGGCGATGCGTTTCCCGAGATCGCGCAGTCGAAGGACCGGGTGATGGCGGTGTTGAAGCAGGAAGAGGAGCGATTCGGCGAGACGCTTGAAAAGGGCATGGAGATACTTGAGTCCGCGTTGAAGGCTGACGCCAAACGCCTCGATGGCGAAACTGCATTCAAGCTTTCCGATACCTATGGTTTCCCCATCGATCTCACCGCAGACATTGGTCGCGAGCGGGGATTTGCCGTCGACATGGTGGGATTTGAAAAGGCAATGTCCGAGCAGCAGGAGCGCTCGCGCGCCGGGTCGAAGTTCAAGGCGGATGCAGTGCTTGACTATGACGGAGCCAAGACGCAGTTCAAGGGATACGAGTCGCTGTCAGAAGAGGGCCGCATCGTGGCGCTGTACAAGGGTGGCGCAAAGGTCGAGCGACTTGTCGCGGGAGACGAGGGCGTTGTGGTGCTCGACAAGACGCCCTTTTATGCGGAATCCGGTGGCCAAGTCGGTGACAACGGGGAGTTGACCAAGGGTGGCACCTGTCTCACTCTTTTCTCGGTCACGGATACGCAAAAGATCCAGGCAGATGTATTCGGACATTACGGCGTGCTGAAGACGGGGGAACTGGCAACGGGCGACACTGTCGCCGCCAATGTCGACATGCATCGCCGTGCGCGGACCATGCGTCACCATTCAGTGACACACCTGATGCACAAAGCCCTGAAGGAAGTGCTGGGGGGCCATGTGCAGCAAAAGGGCTCGCTGGTTGATGCGGACAAAACTCGATTTGACTTCGCCCATAACGCGCCCATGAGCGCCGAGCAAATTGCCAAGGTGGAAGCGATCGTCAATGCTGAAATCTTGGAAAACAACGCGACGCAGGCACGTGTGATGCCGATTGAGGATGCTCAGAAAACCGGCGCCACGATGCTGTTTGGTGAAAAATACGGTGATGTCGTGCGGGTTCTCGATATTGGATCGTCCCGCGAATTTTGTGGCGGCACGCATGTCGCTCGAACCGGAGACATCGGTTTGTTCAAGATTGTCTCAGAAGGTGGTGTTGCGGCGGGCGTCCGGCGTGTTGAGGCTGTAGCCGGATCTGTAGCCTTCGCATTTGTTCAAGGGATTGAAATGCAGCTTGCGCGCGCCGCCGCACTCCTGAAGGCGCAACCGCAAGAGGTTTCCGCCAAGGTCGAGCAATTGTCCGAGCACGTCAAATCCCTGGAAAGGCAACTCGCGGCAGCAAAATCAAAGATGGCAGCCTCCGCCGGTGACGGCTTCGCCGCGCAAGCTGCGGAAGTCAACGGCGTCAAGGTCTTGGCCGCCAAGCTTGAAGGGGCTGACGCCAAAGCACTTCGCGAAACCATGGATCAGCTCAAGAACAAGCTGAAATCCGGCGTGATTGTCTTGGCCAGCGCTGACGGTGACAAGGTCCAACTTGCCGCAGGAGTCACCGCGGACCTCGTTGCACGTTTCAAGGCGGGGGAATTGGTGAACCATGTTGCCCAGTTGGTCGGGGGCAAAGGTGGCGGCAAGCCGGACATGGCCATGGCCGGCGGTTCGGACGCGTCGGCAATTCCTGCCGCATTGGCGAGTGTGAAGGAGTGGGTGGCGGCCAAGTAAGGCCGCCGTCCGCGTTTTGCGGCCTATGTTTGAGGTCTTCAAGCATTGTCCACGATGCGCGAAATTGCTGATCGATCGCGAGATCGCAGATGACGGGGGTGCGCGTACGCGAAGAGCCTGCCCGGATGACGCCTGCGGATTCGTGCAGTGGCAAAATCCCACCCCTGCTGTCGGTGCACTGGTCGAGCACGAAGGCCAAATTGTCCTGGCACGTGGTGCTGGATGGCCGGACGGCTTTTTTGCGTTGGTGACCGGATACCTCGAAAAGAACGAGGATCCAAAAATCGGTGTGGTGCGTGAGGTCAAGGAAGAGATTGGACTGGAAGTCGTCGAATCGCACCTGATCGGCAATTACATTTTTGAACGCAAGAACGAGATCATGCTTTGCTACCACGTGATCGCGATTGGCGAAATTCGCCTAAGCAAGGAAATTGCCGAGGTCAAACGGTATCGCCCCCAGGATCTAAAGCCCTGGCCACGCGCCACCGGGTTTGCAGTGGCAGATTGGATGAAAGCGCGCGGGCTCAAGGTGGAGTTCATCGATCGGCCACCCCTCCAGCCGGCGCAAGCGCAGTCACCGAAGAAGGAAAGCTGACATGGATGACAAGCAAGTCATGCCCGAAACCGCGGCCGCGCAAGCACTGGGCTGGATCGATGCCGGCACGCAGGCCATCGCACCGCCTATTGCCATGAGCAGCACCTTCCTGCGCAATGCCGCCAATGCCCCCGGCCGTTCGTATGCGCGCGACCAGAACCCGGCCTATGAACAACTGGAGGCGCTGCTATGCACGCTCGAAAAGGGTCGCGAGGCGGCTGTGTTCGCCTCCGGAATGGCAGCGGCCACCGCAGCGTTCATGGCCTTGAAGCCGGGCAACCACGTGATTGCGCCGAAAGTCATGTATTGGGCATTGCGCAATTGGCTTGCCCAAAGCGCAACGCTATGGGGCTTGCAGGTGGAGTTCGTCGACATGTCAAACCTCGACGAAATCAAGCGTGCCGTGCGGCCCGGAAAAACCCGCTTGATTTGGGTGGAAACGCCTGCCAACCCCCTGTGGACGATTTCCGACATCGCCGCGATTTCCGAGATCGCGCACGCAGGTGGCGCGATGACGGCGGTGGATTCCACGGTGGCAAGCCCCGTGCTTACCCGCCCGTTGGCGTTGGGGGCCGACCTCGTCATGCACTCTGCGACAAAATACCTTAATGGCCATTCCGACCTTGTGGCCGGCGCGCTGATTGCGAAGGCCGATTCGGATTACTGGCAGCGGGTGAAGGCGGTGCGTGCGAACGTGGGCGGAATCCTGGGTTCCTTCGAAGCATGGCTCATGCTGCGCGGGATGCGAACATTGTTTTTGCGTGTCCAGGCTGCATGCCGGTCCGCCGAGGTGCTTGCACAATTTCTGAGCGAACACGCCTTGGTGTCTGAAGTGATGTATCCCGGCCTGCCCTCGTTTCCGGGGCATGCCATCGCGGCCAACCAGATGCAAGGCGGGTTTGGCGGCATGCTGTCGATTCGCGTGAAAGGCGGCGAAGGCGCAGCGATTGCCACGGCAGCAAACGTCAATGTCTGGAAGCGGGCCACTTCGTTGGGCGGCGTTGAAAGCCTCATTGAGCACCGCGCCTCGGTGGAGGGGCCCGAGTCGCCCGTGCCGACCGATTTGCTGCGCCTGTCGGTGGGGATTGAGAACGTGGATGACCTGATCGACGATCTTGACGAGGCTCTCATCTCCGCGAGGAACGCATGAGCAGCACCGATCGCATCCGTAATTATCTTTTTGCCTCGGGGCTCGACCGCCTGGGCGACCACACGGCGGTCATCGAAAAATCGATCCACGACCTCATCGGACAGCTCAACACGCCGATGGACGTGTCTGCGGATTCTCTCTACCGCTACCCCGTGCCGAAATTGTCGGACGACGGCGCGTGCTCGTTGATCGAAGAAATGGATCCGACGCCCTACGATTTATCCCGCTTGCTTGGCGGCGAGTCGGATGCAAACACACGCAAGCTCAAATTGCTCAACATCGTCGTCACACGCCTGTCCCTGATGACGGGGGCTGATTGGGTGGGCATCTATCAACGCCAAAGCGTGAGGGGAGGCGAGTCGTTGGTCAAGCTCGCTTACCGCGGCCGCCCGAGCCGTGCCGAGTTTCCTTTGACCGAGGCCTTTGCGCGAGGAAGCACCAACAGCCGCGTCGGCCTCGATGGCATGGCACTGGTGGTCGACGATGTCGGAAAGCACGTTGCGTCTGGCGCGGGCTTTTACGTGTGCGACGACCAGGTCCAGTCCGAAATGTGCCTGCCGATCCTCGATGAAGCAGGCAAGACCCTCGGCATCATCGATGCGGAGGCGCAGCCCTTGTCGTTCTTCAACGATGAACGGCAGTGCGCGCTGGTTGCGGCGGCGTTGGTCGTGCCTGCATTGCTACCCTGACTTCAGCTGCGCGCGCTTCGATCTCGAACACGTTGTCGCAATACGCATCGCGGCCACGGCCCCATGCGAACAAACTCGCCGCCCCATAGGCGAACGGAAACAACATCCCCCAACGTTCGTATTGCCGCACATGCGCATGCTCGTGCGTTCGCCAGCGTTCCGCGTCGTGTTCGTTGCGCGCAAGGACTACGTGACCCAGCGTGATCGCGGCGACGCAGCGGCGCGGACCAAGCATGTTGAGAAGCGGCCCCAGCGCACCACCGGTGGCTTCGAGCGCAATGCCATGGCGGCGCACCTTGCCGCCGGCCGTCAAGTTGAAAAATGCCAAGAGCACGGCCAGAACCGAAATGGGCGCCGCCCATAGGATGCGCAGGGCGCGAATGGAGTTCATTCTTGAATCCCTGTCAACTTACGCAGCGGCCAAGACACCCAGAAACCGGACGCAAAAAAGGTTATTTCCCGAACGCTGCGCGTATCCCATCGATGCGCTTGCGATTCACATCGAAGTCGCGCACGCCCAACCGCGAAGCGGAACGCACGTGAATCACGGATGCCTTTTCGTCAAGCGCAAATTCCACATCATCGACAAACCCCATGCCTGCGCTCTTGGCCTCGACATACAGGTAACCCGGCTTCTCGTTGACCACACTGATGCGTGCCTGCGACTTGACCAAGCCTGCAAGTTTGGTCCACGCGGCAATGGCGTCGCCCGTGAATGCGATGGGTTCGATGTAATGTTTGTCGCTTTTTTCAACGGTCGACGATACGCAATTGGGCTTCCAGGAGGGCGTCGCAAACTTGCCGTTGGCAAATCCAAGGTTGCCGGGGCGCGTTCCTGCAAATAGTCCCATGGGTTGTCCTCCAAAGAATTCGATGGCCGCCAACAGGCCGGCGATGGCGAGGATGGCCGCGATGGCGAGGGCGATTTTCTTGAGTACGGATTTCATGTGCCGAGTCTAACTCATCAGCGTCTTGGTACCGGCTGGGGTCTGGATGTAGGCACACATGGTCATGCCGGCATAGGGCGGGCTCGGGGTCAATGTGAGCGCGCCCTCGAGGCCCAATTCATCGAGCAGGTAGCGCACCTTGGCCGGATTCGGATGCGCAGCTTCCATCCAAGTCAGCCGGCAATCCTGATCTGGCAGACGTTGGCAGGGATGCAGGTCCACGTCCCATTGAATCAGGCTGGGCACCAGCCCACCCTCGATGGGGTAACCATCCTCCGGCACGGTGATGCGCCAATGAAAGTCGCCGCGCGTCATCGGAAGGATGGGGCCCAGCACGCCCCCGGTCTTGTCGTCGAGCGAATCGATGTCCGGGGTGCGCGCCACCCAACCCAGCAGGCGCGGGCGCGAGGCGATGCGGTCGCGCACGTCGGGAGTGTCCAGACCAAACCAGCGCTTGACTTGCAGCGCAGGTGCGCTTGGATCAATGGCAATCAACTCAAGGTAGCGCTCCGGTCCCAGTGAAAGTAGCCGATTCATCGTACCCATGCGTTCGTGGCGGCCAATATCTGAGAGCGTCACACCGAGGAAGCGTTGCAACCACGCCGTGCCGCGCTCCAGATCGGCGCAGCCCAACACCAAGTGATCGAATGTCGCGCCCACCAAGGTCAGGTCGAGGCAAATCCGAACCGGCGTTGCAGGCCGGTGACGACGCGCGCGGCCACCCAACCAGTCAGCGCACCGAGCGTGTTGGCGACCATGTCGGCGACGTCAAAGGTGCGCCGGCCGGTCCAGCCTTGCAGGAATTCAATGAGCACGCCCATCGCGCAAATGAGCAGCAACGCGACGAGGCGGGACTTCGGCCGCGCCAGCGCCATCGCCCACGCAAACATGCAGCCGCCGTAAGCGAGGAAGTGATGCAACTTGTCGCTGCCAGGAACGCCCGGGGGGCCGGGCATCAGTGAAAGCACGAAAATGGCAACGATGATGCACACGCCGATCGTGCGAAACAGGGCGGTCAATGTCGGTTGAAGCATAAGGACTCAAAAGATCGAAACGAGGGCGATTAAAACATTGAACGCCCCACTGCACCAGTTGAAATGTGGCAACAGTATGATTGCCAAACTCAAGCACTGGTGAGGTGCTTGGGCCAGTGTTGCCTCAAACGCCGCTCCAATGCTGGACTTTCGGCGTTGGGTGCGGGGTACACTATGCTCGTACCTGTCCCAATTTCAACCCCCCCGCACCATGACCGATTTCCGCTGGGCCATCCTCGGGCCCGGGCCCATTGCGCACAAGTTTGCCGATGCCGTCACGCGCATGGGCGGCGCCACGCTCAGCAAGATCCACGGCCGCGACATCCACCGCGCCAGCGCCTTTGCCGACCAGTGGAGTCGCGACCGCGCCGTGCCCGGTGCCCTCCATTCTTGTGCCACCACGCAATTGAATGACGTATTGCACGCCCCTGACGTGGACGCCGTGTACATCGCCACCCCGCACGCCTTCCACGCCGAGGCCATCCGCGCGTGCCTCTTGGCCGGCAAACCAGTGCTGTGTGAAAAGCCGCTGGTGCTTGATGCCGCCACGGCCGGCGAGCTGATCGCGCTGGCACGTTCCCGAAACATCTTCCTGATGGAAGCCGTGTGGACGCGCTTTCTGCCGATCTACGCCGAGGTGCGGCAGTGGCTGCAGGCCAACGCCATCGGCGCGGTGTGCGCCATGCAATCAAGCTTTTGCTTCAACACGCCGTTCAACCCAACCTCACGGTTGTTTGACCCCGCCCAAGGCGGCGGCGCGCTGCTGGATATCGGCATCTACAACCTCACCATCACGCGCTGGGTGATGGAATGTGTGATCGGCCAAAGCCCCGAAGCCGAATCCCTGCACGCCCGCGCGGTGCTGGCCCCCACCGGTGTGGACCAGCGGCTGGCTGCCACGGTGGTTTTTCCCTGCGGTGTCACCTCGCAATTTGTGTGCGCTACCGACAGCGACGGGGAGAACGCGTTTCACATCTGCGGCGAGCGCGGCACCATCACCATCCACTCACCCTTCTGGGGCGCCACCCGCGCCACGCTGGCCGTGACCGGCGCCGAACCGCGCACGCTGGAACGGCCGCACCGCATCAACGGCTTTGAATACGAGATTGACGAAGCCATGCGCTGCATCCACGCGGGGAAATTGAAGCGACGTGATTCCGTTGGAGGAGACGCAGCGGATGATGGGGTGGATGGATGCGATCCGGGGAGGTGGGGGGTGCGATATGGGGGCAGCGTCAACTAAATTGAAGGAGGGCTGCTCAGCGTGTGAATGGCGGCGAGATTACAAGACCTGACTCCGCCACGCGTACACAAGGCCAGCATTCAATATTCTTGCTTCAAGTCGAGCTATCAGAACTTCGGTTCGCTTTTTACGAACCTGTGTCGCGGCACTGCATACGTTGTGCGGTTGTAGTTGGCCCAATCGATTTGATGGACCTCAACCGACTTCACATCAATGCGAAGCGCGACATTCCGGTAGTCATCTTCCATTTGCTGCCGGAATCGCCCGCCATCAAGATAAGCGATGGGAAGGAGGCCATCGTCGGCATTGGGCGACGATGGCTCTGAGGAAGGTGAGACTTCCTCGAACACGCTGTAGTCGACCTCTGGTCCATCTTCTGTGTCGTGACTGCTGAACGCGGAGATCTCCGTGCCGCCTGGGATGTCCATCGCGCCAACTCGTGCCGCTTTGTGGAAGAGGACGACATTGCGCCCCTGCTTGATCTGGACCGAAGGGAAAATAATCCCATCAAATTGCGGCTCGTTCTGCGTCGCAAGGAAGTCAGCAACCGCCTGCGTTGGCAGGTACTCGAACACCTCATCATCCGGCATAACTGGGCGCGTCATGCGTTGCCCCAAGGTCTTTAGGAACGCAACCCGTTCGAGACGGGATTTCAGTGTTGCATCGAAGATACTGCCTCCATCCTGTATTTTTTCAAGCGCTGTCAGGTTCAAGAGGCGAAGCGGTCTCGCGATGAAAAACTTCGCGGTGGCGACATTGCTGCCAACCGGCGGGCGAACCTCCGCAATTGCCGTCTCAGCTTCAATTGCCCCATAAAACACTGAGATTCCCCGTGCATTCATGCGGCCGGCACTCGCCAAGTGCGGCGGCGGTGAGCCGAGGTGCTTGTCCGGGCGGCAAAGAGCCTCTTCGAGCTTGTCCTTTGACTGAAAAACACGAGCACGGTAGAGGTGCTCGAGCAGTTGCTGTGGTCCAGCCTCGACTACCAACTGGCTGCCGTCCGTCGTCTTCAATGCATCGACTCCACCAAATACAGCGGTAAGGTGAGAGGCAGCGATGCGGTTAAAGAACCGCGCTTCAGTCTTCAAAGATTGAACAAAGGTTTGCCACTCTTCCTGCCACGCAAAGGTGCTGGCCCCCTTTTCTTCGTAGAACGTGTTAGAAGAGAACTCGGTCTCTTCGCCGAGCTTCGCTAACTCGATGTCATCAAACCGATCGTTGAGAATGGCTTGAACATCCTCCGCAGCTTGCGTGGGAATGTCTGCCGCTCCCTCAATAGCCTCGACGACAGGATAGCCGTCGCGGTCCCAGTTGTAGTCGGACTCTCGATCAGCGAGCAGACTTTGCTGCCATGAGTTCGGCTGATCCGCGGTCCGAACGTAGTGGTCCTCGAACGCCGACTCGATGCGATCCGCCAGTTCTTCGACAGAGACGGCTTTGTTAGTGTTCCCACAATATGAGCACTGCTCTACCGTGCCTTCGCGCTCAATCTCGGCGGATAAGTACTCCTCGCCAATGCAATGACAGCAGATGCGCTTAGATTTCAGTTCATCTATTTCATCACTGTAAATGGGCATTCTCGGTTTAGGACTGCTTTTGTTGAGGAAGGGGTAGCATTGCTTGCGAAGCGGTCTGCATGACCTTTGCAGAAAGGTCCGCACCTGATACATCCTCATAGCGCGCTGGAATTCGCTCCTTCAAACGAAATAACCGCTGATGGGCGGTCCTAGTAAGTTGGCCGTAGGTCGTGCCAACCACTCGACCGTGCAGTACTCCGTCTTCGCGCAGTTCCTTCTCTCTTGTGGTCTTGGGGGCGATTTCATGACCGACAACGAAGGCGCGAAACATCGGCGTGCCGTCCAGCGCTCCGCTGGCGCGGAAGTCCTGCACGTAGCCGTCAGCTTGGTTCATTTCGTCACGCCCGATGGCCGCCTTGCCCTTCTTCAGCTCGATGATTAGGACGTTTTGAATACGACTCAAAGTCGCGTCGGCAGCGTCGAAGCCCTCGGTACCGACAACCGAGCAGGTGGCGTCAGCCAGTATTACAAGATCAGGTCGTTGCTTGTGGTTGATGAACGCCTCGGGTGACACCCGCTTCTTGAAGATCTTTTCCGCGGCGGTTCGCAGGCTAATGTTGGAGGCATACTCGCTACTATCGAATTCGGGGCCAAAGAGCCATCGGGCCTGCGTCACTAGTGGATGTAGAGTGTGCAACTCGTCGGTAGCCGTATCGCCGCAGAGTTTCTCGATTGCGGCCAAGACCGCCAGGCGGTGGTCGATTTCATCGAGCACGGATAGTGCGTCGCGCACGGTCCACTGGCTAAGCAGTCTATCCAAGCCTTCGACATCGGACTCGTCCAGTTTGGTCAACTTCTCAAGCAGGGCTGCCCCGCCACGCGCTTTCTCCAGGTTGATCAACGCCTGCACCGCAGCGGACAACACGTCGGGGGACACCGTGGGCGTCGCCTTCACTAGCTCGCGGGCGAAGGTTGCAACTTCGGCGCGACCAAGCTGCGACAGCTCCTTAAACTCTTCGCGGTTGCGCACCAGTGCGTCTTCCGAGCTTTCCTCTACCAGAGTCGAAGATAGTGCAGCAAAGACGCTCTGCGCGTATTGGCGCGCAGCCTCAAACAAGGCATCAACTTTCGCGCCCGCCTTGAACCGGGACCAGTCAGGTTCCACATCAGCCATCCAGCCGTCGTCTGCCTTGACGACAATAGAGTAGCGCTTGGCAAAGCGAGCGCGCCCGTCGATCACAGCCTCGGTACCCACGACCCAGCCGGGGGTTCCTACTAGCCGGCCGTTAACCCAAAAGGCGATGCCTTGGTAGAGCGTGGACTTGCCTGTACGCGTCGGGCAGCCAGGAATGTCAAGGTTCGCTTTCTCGATGAGGCCGGACTGGTCGGCCAGCGCAACCGACTCGCTGTTGACGCGCACGACGAACTGCGGGTCATGAAGAAATCTCGCCGAGAGAATTTCGCGAATCCTGTCTGGATCGGGCAGGTGTCGCTCTACAACCACCGACAACCTGGTGCCATGGCCCGCGCGGAGGAACGATGCCTCCTTCTCAATGCGAAAAGGCGTCTCTAAGCTTTGCGTGCCGATGTCGAAGTGCGAGCCTTTGCCATCGCGCCAAGTCTCTACGGCGTATTTGCCAGCAAAGCACAGTAGGCCATGCCGGCCCACGCCATTGCGGCCGTACGCGCGGCGTACCCAGTGCTTGCGCTCGGTGGGAAATTCGACATCGGCACCTTGATGCTTGATTCGGTCATAGCCAAGCCGCATCCAGCGATCCCTGAACTGCGCGGGTGTCATGCCATGACCATCGTCCTCGACCGTCAGCGTCAGCTCGCGTGACGGCGGGATCGTCACATCAACAATCGTAGCACCGGCGTCCCAAGTGTTGGCAACCAGTTCGGTAAGCGCGACCTCTGGGTCATGGGCAATACGACCAAGTGTGCGCACAAGGTAGTCTTCCTCGAAGAAGGAGACAGTAAATTTGTCGGGTTTTCGCCGCGGGCTGGTCATTCGTCAAATCCGATATTGCTCTTGGTGGTTCGACCGATATTTTGAACAGAATGCTACATGACCGCAGGACCCCGGAGCTGGTACTTGAATTCAGCCATGGTCGGAAGCGCTGGAAACGATGATCGAACCCATTCATGAGATTCATTGCGTGCCTGACTGAATTCCGCAATCGTGACAAAGCGGCGATTCTTGCGGGCACGCCAAGGGTCAGAGTGAGCTATCCCGGTTTCCGTGGACACTTTTGAAGGTAGACAATACCTGTGGAGGTGT
>JBGAUM010000090.1:0-13918 GCA_044228625.1 Usitatibacteraceae bacterium
GCACCTTACGACCGCGGCGCAGCGCTCGATGCGCTGCCCCTCGACCCCTATGCCGCCGAGAGCCCTGCAGAATTCTTTGCTGTCATCTCGGAGGCCTTTTTTGAGGTCCCTGAAATCGTAATGGAAGCGTTTCCCGCAGTGTATGCACAGCTCAAGCTGTTTTATCGGCAGGACCCGGTGTCGCGACATTGGCGAATGACGGTTCCGTGATCGCTTGGGGCGGTCATGCACTTGTATAATTCGCTCCTTCCTGGCGCGTGATTGTCGGGGTGTTTTCTATTAACTGATGAACCTGCCGCGCGCCTACTTGCTGCTGCCCGTCCTCGCGATGGTGCTACTGCACATTGTCCCGGATGCCAGGGGCTTTCTCAGCGACGATTTCACTCACTTCCACTGGCTGCATGCCGCCGCCACCAAAGGTGAATTGGCCACGTGGGTTGCCTCAACGTATATCAGCCCGCTGCCGTCCGGCAACTTCGCCTATCGGCCCGTGGTTTTCACGTCTTACGCCATCGATTACCTGGTGTTTGGTGCCAATGCCACGGGTTGGCATCTCATCAATGTATTGATTCACGCCTTGAATGCGTGCCTCGCCGGCCTTCTGGTCTTTCGTGCGGCGTCATTCTCCGAGGAATCGCGGCCTGATGTTGCTTCGATGCTAGCCATTGCGTTTGCCGCATGGATCCCCTTTGCCGGGGAGTCCACGCTTTGGCCCGTGGGCCGGTTTGACCTGCTCGCCTGCTTTTTTTCGTTGATCTTCTTGTTGCAAATTGTTCGCGTCACGCGCGCAGCCGAACCGCAAGTCTGGCAATCGTTGGGGATGGGAGTTGTCCTTTTGCTGGCACTTCTTTCCAAGGAGAGTGCCATGCCCATGATGGCGGTGGGTGTTGCCTTCTCGATAGCGATCAGGCTTCAATTGGGAGACAGTCCCCCAAAGGCGCTTCTCCGCACTTTCAGGGTGCATGGAGCCGTCGTGCTCATGGTCCTCGGATACTTTATTTGGCGGCAATCGCTGTTTGGCTCTGCCTGGAAGGTCTATCCAGATTCCAGGTTCCCCAATTCTTTTGGAGAAGCGATCGAAAGGATCGCGACCCTGGCCAACGCACCTCGTGCGATCTATGAGGACGCCACACCCTGGGTTGCGGCAGTTGCGGGGATCGGCTTCTTGACCCTTCTGGCGATTTGGCTTCGCCGCAAAGGTCGCAAGCCCGTGGATTGGGTGCTGCCCTTCTTGTTGATCGCCTTTTCGGGTGGCTACCTGCTTGCTCCTGCAACGTCTTTTCCCGTCATTGGATCGTCCGGCGAAGGTACGCGAAACCTGTATATCGGACTGGTCCTCGGTGCGTGTGGGATGGGTTGGCTTGCGTCGCTCAATACCAAGACCATGCTGGCGGCAATTCCATGCCTCGCTATTTCACTCGCAGGGCACGCCCTGTCCGTGCGGGCGTGGCAGCTGGCTTCTGAGAACATGCACGATGCCCAAGCCGGCATTCCTTTGTTCATGGCTGCCGTCCCGAATGAGAAATTCGTCTTGCTGATGCTCCCCGATCATCTCGCAGCCATCCCATTTCTTCGAAATGCGCAAGGCGGCATTGTGGTGCCCCCCACCCAGATCGCCGATTTCACTTCGCGCGGCGTTGGCATGACCCCGCTGCAGTTCGACGAGTGGGCCCAACATTTCCGCAGCGGAACGGTTGACAAGCTCAAGGGCCACGCTTTCGAAATGTCCGATTTCCTCGGCGTCGCTTGCTGGAATCCAGTCGAAAAGCGATTTGGATTGCTTCCTAGGCCCTTTTCAAAGGATGTGGCTACCTGGCGGTCAACGGTCCTGGCAGACGCCGAAGCCCGAGGCTGCATCCAATGAGCTCAGGCTGGGCAACACCCAAAGGTCAGGTGCACGAGGTGCTTCGGTATGCCGGCGTCAGTGTCGTCGCCCTGGTTGTGGACACCTCGCTACTTTATCTGTGGGCCGCCCAATGGCAATGGAATGAAACCGTCAGCACGGTGGCCGCCTATTTTGCGGGTCTCGCAGTCCATTACGTGCTGTCCATTCGATTCGTTTTTGGCTTTCGTCGACTGGCCGCGCAACGGAGACGCGAATTGATGATCTACCTGCTGACGGGAATCCTGGGTGCGGTTTTCAGTGGCGCCGTCGTTCATGTGGGAGTCTCCACCGGAATGTCATTGCTAACGGCGAAGGCCTTGGCCATCCTTGGTTCATTCATCCTCGTTTTTGCCATCCGAAAGATTGCACTTTTTACCAATTTTGCTGCTGATCAAAGAGGGAAGACTGCATGACCGGTGATGGTAGAAACGTCGTGATCGTCGGCGCCGGTCCGGCAGGCCTGACGGCTGCACTGGAATTGATCCGTGCGGGTATTCGCCCGACGGTGATTGAAGCTGATCGCCAGGTCGGCGGCATTTCGAAAACCGTCAACTTCGAGGGATTCCGGATGGACCTCGGCGGCCACCGCTTCTTTTCGAAATCCGATTGGGTCATGAAGTGGTGGCAGGGAATCTTCCCCGTATTGCTGCCGGCCGACTCAAGCGGCGGAATTCCGCTGACCTACCAGAATAGCCAGTTGATCTTTGATCCCGCGCGGACGGTGAGAGAAGATCTGGATGGAAAGGTACTCTTGATTCGCCCGCGGCTGTCGCGAATCTTCCATCGGCGCCGCTATTTCGACTATCCGATCAGCCTCAATGCGCGAACAATCCTGAACCTCGGAGCTGTCCGAATGGTGCGCATAGGCGTGACCTACCTTTGGTCAAGCATGTTCCAGCGCAAGCCGGAAAACACGTTGGAAGACTTTTTGATCAACCGGTTCGGCACCGAACTGTATCGAACTTTTTTCAAGGATTACACCGAAAAAGTCTGGGGCATTGATTGCCGGTCAATCTCTGCGGAGTGGGGAGCGCAGCGGATCAAGGGGCTTTCAATCACCCGCGCGCTCGCACATGCTGCGGGCCGTCTTGTTCGGCGGTGGAAGCCGCAATCGCGCAGCAAGGTGGAAACTAGCCTGATCGAGCAATTCCTCTACCCCAAACTTGGCCCCGGCCAGTTGTGGGAAGAGGTGGCTCGCCAAGTCGTGGAGGGAGGCGGGACAATCCTGATGAACACCCGCGTCAAGCAAATTCTCCACCAGGCCGGGCGAGTCACTGCTGTCGGGCTGGACCATGCAGACGGCAGCCACACCACTGTCGACTGCGACACGCTGATTTCCACCATGCCGCTTCGGGACTTCACTTTGGCGTTGAACCCGCCTGCGCCTGCGCATGTGATGGACATTGTTGGTACCTTGCCCTATCGCGACTTCTTGACCGTGGGGCTGTTGGTGACCCGAATGCGGGAAACGCCGGGCTCCGGCGCACGCCATGAGAACGGCATGCCCCCGGACAATTGGATTTACATCCAGGAGCCGGACGTCAAACTGGGAAGGTTGCAGGTGTTCAACAACTGGAGCCCTGCGATGGTGGCGGATCCATCCAAGATCTTTCTCGGGCTGGAGTATTTCTGCGACGAAGGCGACGTGATCTGGCGCATGCAGGACGATGAGATGGTGCAATTTGCCGCACGTGAGTTGCAGCAGATCGGGCTTCTCGAACCGGACGCTGTTTTGAAGGGGACAGTGGTTCGAGTTCCAAAAGCATATCCCGCATATTTCGGGTCCTACGATCGGATGCCCGAATTGCGCGAATTCCTGGATGGCTTTGTCAATCTGTATCCGGTGGGCCGAAATGGAATGCACCGGTACAACAACCAGGACCACTCCATGCTAAGCGCCAAGGCTGCTGTTGACTGCATCCTGGATCCGCGCAAAGACCGCCAAAAGATCTGGGAAATCAACACAGAAGGCGACTATCACGAAGAGAAGTGACGGGACTCGCCATCCGGGCGCACACAAAAAAAAGCCGCGCATCCTTTCGAATGCGCGGCTTCTTCAGTCTGGTCTGGGGCGCTACAGGTAAAGCACCGCCGGAAACACCGCCACCGCCAACACGATGAGGATCCACTCGGCGTTCCAACGCTTCAAATGGCCGGTGTAATACAGAATGATGCAGGCGATCGAAAAAATGTAAAACAAGGCAAGCAGCATTGGTTCCCCCGAGGTGCAGATGCGGTACCGGTCTCATCCGGCGCTCACATACGAAAACAGGCGCTAAGTTACCACAATCATCCCGACAATGGCGCTGACAAGCGCTTATCTTCCGCCTAAACCGCTTCCTCGCCGGTCTCCCCGGTTCGAATGCGCACTACTTGGTCGACGGGAAAGACAAAGATCTTGCCGTCGCCGATTTTCCCGGTCTTGGCCGCCTTGACAATCGCATCGATGGCCTTCTCCACCATGTTGTCGGCGAGTACAACTTCGACTTTCACCTTTGGCAAGAAATCCACGGTGTATTCGGCACCACGGTATAGCTCGGTATGCCCCTTCTGGCGGCCAAATCCCTTGACTTCGGTGACGGTCAGTCCACTGCAGCCCATCTCGGAGAGCGTCTCCCGCACCTCGTCGAGTTTGAACGGCTTGATGATGGCTTCGATTTTCTTCATGTCGCCCCTGCCCTAAGTTGGGTTGTAGCGCGATGTTATGGGATAGCGCCAGTCCTTGCCAAATCCGCGCCGGGTAATTTTTGCCCCCACTGGAGCCTGGCGCCGCTTGTACTCGTTGATCTTTAACAAGCGTGTCACCCGGGCCACATCTGACTGCGCAAATCCCATCGCCACGATTTCTGAGGGGGAACGATCCTGCTCCATGAACAGTTCCACGATCTGGTCAAGGATGGCGTAATCCGGCAACGAGTCCTGGTCCTTTTGGTCCGGTCGCAGTTCAGCGCTGGGAGGGCGCGTGATGACCCGCTCCGGAATAACCCTGGATAGGCCGTTGCGGAAGTGGCACAGCCGATAGACGAGGGTTTTCGACACGTCCTTGAGAATGGCATACCCGCCCGCCATGTCGCCGTAAAGCGTCGAATAGCCTACGGCCATTTCACTCTTGTTGCCGGTGGTGACCACCATCTTGCCGAACTTGTTCGATAACGCCATGAGCAGCGTGCCCCGAACGCGCGCCTGGATGTTTTCTTCCGCGGTATCCGGCGGGCACCCGGCAAACGCTGGTGCAAGCCCTGCCTTGAAGGACTCGAACATTGGTGAAATCGGGATTTCGTGATACTTCACACCTTGAATTGCCGCCATTTCCCGAGAGTCGTCGAGCGAAATCTGCGCCGTGAATTCTGAAGGCATCATCACCGCTTCCACGCGGTCCTTCCCCAGCGCATCGACGGCAATGGCCAGCGTCAGTGCAGAATCCACCCCGCCGGACAAGCCCAGCAGCACGCCCGGAAAACCGTTCTTGTTGACGTAGTCGGCCAGTGCCACCGTCAGCGCCTTGTAGACGCTGGCCTCCGTACTCAATGCAGCGTGAATCTCGCCATGCAGACGACCATCTGCAAACTCCACCAGACCCAGGGTCTCCTGGAATTCACGCTCCTGATACCCCACTTCGCCATCGGCATTGACACCAAAGGACGCGCCGTCGAAAACCAGCTCATCCTGACCGCCCGTCCAATGCGCATACAGGATGGGAATGTTCGATTCCATCACCCGTGATCGCACCACGTCATAGCGGGTTTCCAGTTTTTGAAAATCGTAGGGCGAAGCATTGGGCACAACAATAAGCTGTGCGCCGGCTTCCTTCAACGCGGCAACTGGCTCCGGAAACCAGACGTCTTCACAAATCAGCACGCCGATGTCTACTCCTTCGTGTTCAAACACAAAGGAACAATCGCCTGTTTGAAAATAGCGCTTCTCGTCAAATACTTGGTAGTTCGGAAGCCGCTGCTTGAAATAAGTTCCTGCTACACGTCGGTCTTTGATGAGTGAGGCCGCGTTGTAGAGCGTGCCACCCTCTTCCTGCGGGTGACCGACGATGAGCGAAATGCCCTCGATGGCGGCCGCAAGTTTCCGCAATGCGGCAGCTGACGCACGCCGGAAATCATGGCGGAACAGCAAGTCCTCCGGGGGATAACCGGTCAGCGCCAGTTCCGGCGTCACCATCAACGTCGCCCCGGCGGATTTTGCGCGTGCCGCATAGTCCAGCATGCGCGCCACATTGCCCTCGAAATCACCCAGCACGGTGTTGAATTGGGCGATGGCAATCTTCATAAGTGCTCAAGGGACAAGGGAAGGTGGCCTTATTATAGGAGTGCGGTCCCCCAATTCCTTTGCACCGATGCGTGAATACGAGCTGACGATCTCTGAGTCGCTTTCCGACATCTCACCGGATGTCTGGAATGCGCTTGCCGGCCCCAACCCCACTTTGAATTGGGCGTGGCTGCAGTCGATGATCGATACCGGATGTACCACGTCGGAGTCTGGCTGGCGGCCGCTGTTCCTGCTCCTTTGGCGAGACTTGTCTGGAAAACGCACGCTGACCGGTGCCCTGCCCTTGTATCTCAAGTGGCACTCCTATGGCGAGTATGTGTTTGATTGGGCATGGGCAGAGGCCTATCAACGACACGGGTTGGACTATTACCCCAAGTTGGTCTCGGCCGTCCCGTTCACACCTTGCACCGGCGCGCGGTTGCTCGCCGTCACGGCGGCAGACAGAACGGTCCTTTTGCGCGCGGCACTGTCGCTCGCGAACGAGGAAGACGTGTCCTCGCTGCACGTCTTGTTTCCACCCGCAGCAGAGAGTGCCGAATGGATGGATGCCGACCTCCTGCTGCGGCATTCTGTGCAATTTCATTGGCAAAACGCGGGCTACGCCACTTTTGAGCAGTTCCTTTCGACGATGTCGCACGACAAGCGCAAGCGAATTCGGCAGGAGCGCCGGAAAGTGCGTGACACGGGAGTGAGTTTCCGCCGCTTGGCCGGTACCGCCATTGGCGACGCGGAATGGGACTTCTTCGCGTCGTGTTATCGAAAGACCTATCGCGAGCATCGCTCCACGCCGTATCTCAATCGGACGTTCTTTGGACTGGTCGGTGAGCGAATGGCGGAGCATGTGTGGATGGTGATTGCCGAACTCGATGGGCAGCCCATTGCGAGCGCCCTGAACCTGGTGGGCGGCGGCATCATGTACGGACGGTATTGGGGCGCCATGGCATCGATTTCCGGACTGCACTTCGAGGCGTGCTACTACCAAGCCATCGAACACGCCGTTGAACAGCGGCTGACCACGATCGAAGGAGGCGCCCAAGGTGAACACACGCTTGCGCGCGGGTTTTTGCCAGTGCGCTGTCACTCCGCACACTGGTTGAAGCACGCCGAATTTTCGAGGGTGGTGGAGGCTTTCCTGGCGCGCGAACGTGCGGGAATCCAGCGTTACGAAACAGAGCTCGAATCCAGCGCACCCTTCAAAAAGTCCAGCACTGGCGCGGAGATTGGGGCAAAAACGTCCTGAAACGCCCGTCCTGCCTAGCACTCGTCTACTCGGTGCTGCCCGATGTATCCCACGCCGCGAGAAACGCCTTCCAATGATCAGCATCCTGGTGGGCCGAGACAAACTCTCGAGCGGCCTGGATTTCCGCAGCATAGCTTTTCTCGGTCAAATGCCCGCGCAACCTCTGGAAACGCAAGTACAGGAGGTAGGTATTCAACGCATCCGTTTCGCAATAGTCGCGAATCGAGGAGATTTCTCCGCGCTGGAATGCCGGCCACACTTGCGAACCATCCATGCCGAGCTTGCCCGGAAATCCGCACAACTGCGCCAGCTGGTCAAGGCTTACCGCGGCGCGTGGCTGATACAACGCCAGCAGATCCATGAGGTCCAGATGCCGCGTGTGGTAGCGCGACAGGTAGTTGTTCCACTTGAAGTCGCGATCGTCCTCCCCCATGTCCCAATAACGTGGCGCGGACACGCCGTACACCATGGCACGGTAGTGCAGCACCGGCAGGTCAAAGCCGCCGCCGTTCCATGAAACCATCTGTGGTGTGTATTTCTCAATGCCGTCAAAAAAACGTTGCACCACCGTGGCCTCGGTGTCGTCGACCTTTCCCAGTGTCCACACGCGCAAACCTTCATCCGAACGCAATGCGCACGAGATGGCAACGACGCGATGCAGGTGGTGCTGGAGAAAATCACTCCCGGTGGCTTGCCGACGCCGCTGAAATGCCAATTCCGCAACGGCCGCATCGTCGACCGTACCGTCAAGCCCAAACGTTTTCCGAATGCCAGCCACATCCGGAATCGTTTCGATGTCAAACGCCAGGATGGGGGTCATTTGCGCGACCACTCGCCGTTCTTGGCACGCAGCCACCAGCCCGGCTGGGCCTGTGCACGCCAGCGTTCGGCAAAAGTAACCCGCAAGGCATCCTCCCAGTCGGTGCGGCCATTGGCCCGTGCGATTTCACGAATCAACGTTTCGCGGTCCTTGTTGTCATCCGAGACCAATCGCTCCAACGCCTGTCGCGCTTCAGTGCCGAGCGGGGGCACCCTCATCGCCACAAATCCGTCATGGGTGAAACCCACTTGGCCTGTCTCCAGATAGACCTTCATCACCGCAAAGCGATCGGAGAGACTCCTCTTGATCGCATTGATCGACGGTGAGTCGGTTTTGACCTCTTCCTGCGCTTGCGCAAACGAGGTCGTGAACAAAAGGAACCACGCTAATACGACATGACACAAACGATGAAACATGAAATCTACGGGTTTTCAGTGGCGGGCTTGGCGGCGAGCGTCGTGGGTTTCGCCCCGTTCGCTGGGGTTTGGGTAATTTCCTCGATGACACGATCTGCCGCCTTCACCATGGGATGATTGGCGCGGTTTGACGCGCATGCACATAGCCCGACACTGCCGACCAAAAGCAAAAGAATTGCAAACGGTTTCATAGGAGTAATCATAGCCGTAAATCCGGCGGCTCCCACGAGTTGAACCCTAAGCCGGGAAGACGCCCGTGGACAAGTATCGGTCCCCCCGGTCACAGACCACATGTACGACCACGGCGCCCGGATTTTCACGGGCCACCTTGATTGCCGCAGTCAACCCGCCGCCGGACGATATCCCGGCAAAGATGCCCTCTTCGCGGGCAAGGCGCCGGGTCATTTCCTCGCTTTCCGCTTGCGTTACCTCAAGAATACGGTCGACGCGCGACCGTTCGAAGATCCCCGGAAGATACGCGTCTGGCCATTTGCGGATCCCGGGAACGCTTGCGCCGTCGGCCGGCTGTACGCCGATCACTTGCACCTTTGGGTTCTTTTCCTTCAGGAAGCGTGACACGCCCATGATGGTACCCGTCGTGCCCATGGTGGCCACGAAGTGCGTGACCTTTCCGTCGGTGTCGCGCCAGATTTCCGGCCCCGTGCCCAAATAATGCGCAAGCGGATTGTCCGGATTGGCAAATTGGTCGAGGATGATGCCGCCCCGCTCTCGCTTCAATTGGTCGGCGGTGTCGCGAGCGCCTTCCATGCCGATCGATTGTGGCGTCAGCACGAGTTCCGCGCCAAAGGCCCGCATGGTCTGGCGTCGCTCCACCGACAAGTGCTCCGGCATGACCAGCACCATCTTGTAGCCCTTGATGGCAGCGGCCATCGCCAATGCAATGCCGGTATTGCCGCTGGTCGCCTCAATGAGCGTATCGCCGACACGAATATCGCCCCGCGCCTCGGCACGCGAAATCATTGACATCGCGGGCCGATCCTTCACCGACCCCGCGGGATTGTTGCCTTCGAGCTTGGCGAGCACCCTCGTACCCGTTCCGATGCCGTCGCGCTGTGGAATGCGCTGCAGGCGCACCAAGGGGGTATTGCCGATGTAGCCTTCGAGAGTCGAGATCATTTGCGTTTGACCAGTTCGCCAGAAAGAATGGCGATAAAGTCTTGCACAAATCCGCGCAGGAACGCGTCCTTGCGCCACGCCAGTTTGGCCACGCGCTCCGGAAACAGGTGCGAGGCGTCAAGTGCGACCAGGTCGCTGTCCCGATCAGGATCGTAGGCCACCCCGGCGATGATGCCGATGCCCAGCCCCTGCCGCACATAAGTTTTGATGACGTCGGTGTCGATGGCCGTCAGTACCACGTTCATCGATACGCCCGCGTCCCGGAATGTGTCGTCCAGGGCGCTACGGCCGGTAAACGCCGCATCGTAGGTGACCAACGGGTACTCGGCGATCCGCTTGAGCGTCAGGCGCCTCTCGCGCGCCAACGCGTGGTCTTTTCGAACGACCACGCAATGGTGCCAGCGGTACAGCGGCAATGTCACCAGTTCGGGATAACGATCGAGGGTTTCAGTCGCCACCGCCAAGTCCGCACCGCCGGCAATCACCAGCTCGCCCAGTTCGCGCGGGCTACCCTGATGAATGGAAAGGCGGACGTCCGGGTATTTGCGCGAGAACAACTGGATGGCGGGCGGCAACACGTAAACCGCTTGCATATGCGTGGCGGCAATGACGAGTTCGCCATGGCTTGCACCGGAAAACTCGGCCCCAACGCGTTTCAGATTCTCCACCTCCGCCAACAGGCGCTCGGCAATTGCCACTACTCGTTCACCCGCCGGCGTCAGCGCGGTGAGGCGCTTGCCCTGCCGAACGAAGATGGTCGTGCCCAGTTCCATTTCCAGATCCTTGACCTGACGCGAGACGCCAGGCTGCGAGGTATGCATCGCCACGGCGGCCGCGGAAAGGTTGAGGCGGTGCTGGACGATTTCTCGAATGGTGCGGATCTGCTGGAGGTTCATGGCAGTTCTGATCAAGGCAGACTTTATTATGCGTTTTTTTAATATTTAATTCTATTTTATTCGTTTTATGACATATACGGCAAGCGTACGATGGCGCCATCCCCGATTCATGTTGATGGAGTCCACCATGTCCCGCCGTTCGTTTCTTGCCTCGTCAGTCATCTTTCTCGCCGCAGTGCTGGCGCCCCTCGCATCGCACGCCGAAGCCCCCGCCTTGAAGGAGGTGCGCCTCGACTACGCGTTCTACTCGCCCTCCTCCCTGGTCATCCGCAAGTTCGGCTGGGCCGAACAGGAGTTCGCCAAGACCGGCACCCAGGTACGCTGGGTACAATCCGCCGGCAGCAACCGCGCACTGGAATTCCTGGCGGCAGGCGCCGTGGACTTTGGCTCCACGGCAGGACTGGCAGCGGTGTTGTCCAAAGCCAACGGCAACCC
The DNA here is from genome assembly GCA_044228625.1 of Usitatibacteraceae bacterium. Lineage (GTDB taxonomy): Bacteria > Pseudomonadota > Gammaproteobacteria > Burkholderiales > Usitatibacteraceae > UKL13-2. The sequence goes on from JBGAUM010000090.1 coordinate 11,108, forward strand.
GATCCGCGCCGTTTACGTGTATTCGCAACCCGAATGGACCGCACTGGTCGTGCCGAAGGATTCTCCCATCAAGTCGGTGGCAGACCTGAAGGGCAAGCGCATTGCCGCGACCAAGGGAACCGACCCGTTCCTGTTTACCTTGCGAACGCTGAATCAAAGCGGATTGCACAAGAAAGACGTGGAACTGGTGCATTTGCAACACGCCGATGGCCGCGCGGCACTGGAACAGGGCCGTGTGGACGCCTGGGCTGGACTCGACCCGCACATGGCTGCGTCAGAACTCGATGCAGGCACGCGCCTCCTGTACCGCAACGTCAATTTCAATACGTATGGATTTCTCAATACCACCGAGAAGTTCGCCCTCGAACAGCCGGAAGCCGTGGAGCGGGTGATCCGCCTCTACGAGCGCGCACGCAACTGGATTCGAACGAACCAGGACGACGCTGCGAAGATCCTTGCCGAGGAAGCGAAGATCTCCCTGGCGGTGGCCAAGCGTCAACTGGAGCGCACGAGTTTTGAAGAATCTTCCCTGGGCCAAAAGCACGCAGTGGCTTTGAAAGCCGCGTCACCCATCTTGCTGGAAGAAGGTTTGGTCAAGGCCGGCACCGACGTTCCGAAAATCGTGGACGACTTGGTCTCACTCAACAAGGTCTTCAGGGCCTATGCGCCAAGCGCCGGTGTGAACCCCATCCTTGCATCCCTTCACTGAAACTCAAATTACAAACCAATTGCATCTCATGGCATCGACCCCATCAACTCTCGTTGAGCTGACCGGCGAGCCGCCGCGCAAATCTGGGGCACCGTCGCTTGCGGCGTTTCGAAACGTCGTAGGTCTGGGATGGATCTTGCCGCTTCTTGTCCTGCTGGGATGGGAAATCGTATCCGCGCTCGGCTGGGTGGCGCCCCACTTGCTCCCGCCGCCCAGCCAGCTTGCGCGGACCTTTGCTGAACTTGCCGGCAATGGCGAGCTTTTTCGCCACATTGGGGTCTCTGCGGCCCGTGTGGGCGCGGGATTCGCGCTCGGTGTTGCGCTGGCCCTGTTGCTAGGCGCAATCGTCGCGCAAAGCCACGTGGTGGAGCAGCTTATAGACCCGAGCCTGCAAGGCCTGCGTGCGGTGCCCTCTTTGGCATGGGTGCCATTGCTGCTGCTGTGGCTGGGGATCGACACGGCGCCCAAGATTGCCTTGATCGCCATCGGTACTTTTTTCCCGGCCTATCTCTCCACGGTCAGCGGCTTCAAGAATGTGGACCGCAAGCTCATCGAGGTGGGCCAGCAGCTCAATTTCTCGAGGGCGAACCTGGTACGTCGCATTTACCTTCCCGCAGCACTCCCTGCCATCTTCACCGGCATTCGCACCAGCGCCGGCCTGGGCTGGATGTTCCTCGTCGCAGCGGAATTGATTGCCGCAACATCAGGGCTCGGATACCTCCTCACCGACGGCCGTGAAACCGGGCGCGCGGACTTGGTCCTGGTGTCGATCCTCACGCTTGCGGTGCTGGGAAAGGTCACCGATTCACTGTTGGCGTTCATCGAGGCGCGCTGGCTTGATTGGCGGGACATTCATCTGACAGGAGCCATCGCATGACGGCCCGCGCACAACCGCTTTCGATTCGACTCGCCGAGAAACACCTTGCAGGGCGTCGAATTCTGGAAAACGTGCACATTGATGCCGTTCCCGGCGAAATTACGGCACTGCTCGGCGCATCTGGTTGTGGCAAGAGCACCCTGCTCAAGTTAATCAACGGACTCGATGCCGACTTTCGCGGCGCGATCGAGACTCCCAATCAGGCGGGGCCGATCGGCATGGTTTTCCAGGAACCGCGCCTGTTGCCTTGGCTGAATGTCCGCGAAAACGTGGCCTTTGGCATGGAGCTTCCCGCTTCCAAGTCTTTGGCTGAACGCGCGCTGGCAGAGGTAGGCTTGGCAAGTGCTGCCAACCTGTATCCGAAGGCGCTTTCCGGCGGCATGGCACAGCGGGTGGCGATTGCACGCGCGCTGGTCCGCGAGCCTTCCGTCCTGTTGATGGACGAGCCCTTCTCGGCCCTCGACGTCGTCACGCGCAAGAAACTCCATGCCCTGACGCGGACACTTACGCAGGAGCACCATACCGTGACGCTGTTTGTGACGCATGACCCCGACGAGGCCCTGGACTTGGCCCAGCGCGTCATCGTCTTGGCGTCCACGCACGAAGGCGGCCCGGCAAGCGTCGCGTTGAGTTTCTTTCCCTCGACAAATCCCCTTGCACGCCACCAGCAACGTCAGGAAATCCTGCGCGCACTTCAATCATGAGCCTACCCGCGACCACGGCTGACGTCCTCAAGCAACTGCAAGCGCCGCTGAAAGCCAGATATCGAGAAGACCCGCATTCTGCACAATGGGTCCTCCATGCGGCCGGGCGCGTTCGGCAAACCGCGCTGGCCTGCGATGTGCCAACGCATGCGGGCAATGCACCGGCAGGTCTTCACCCGGCGGCCGGCGGCGACGGCACACTGGCCTGTTCGGGTGACATGCTGCTCGAGGCGCTTGCTGGTTGCGCCGGCGTCACGCTCGCCGCCGTCTCGACCGCCTTGGGCCTCACGCTGCGCGATGCCCGCGTGCGCGCCGAAGGCGACCTCGATTTTCGCGGCACGCTGGGCGTCGACAAGGGGGTACCCGTCGGATTCACCGCAATCCGGCTGATCTTTGACATTGACGCAGATGCATCCCTTGAAGAACTGCGGCGCTTGATTGCCATGACGGAGCGCTACTGCGTGGTGTTGCAGACCCTCGCCAAGGGCGTGCCCGTCTTTGCGGCACTCCAGGCCCGCGAG